>NZ_CP075715.1:325000-650000 GCF_024584805.1 Streptomyces sp. FIT100
AACGGCAACGAGATCAGGGTGATCTACGCCGGCGACCCCTCGGAGGTCGACTACACGGCGTACGGCATCAAGGACGCCATCCTCATCGACAACACCGGCAAGTGGCGCGACCGCGAGGGCCTGTCGAAGCACCTGCGTCCCGGCATCGACAAGGTCGTCCTGACCGCCCCCGGCAAGGGCGACGTCCCGAACATCGTCCACGGCGTCAACCACGACATGATCAAGCCGGACGAGCAGATCCTGTCCTGCGCGTCCTGCACGACCAACGCGATCGTGCCGCCGCTGAAGGCGATGGAGGACGAGTACGGCGTCCTGCGCGGCCACGTGGAGACCGTCCACTCGTTCACCAACGACCAGAACCTGCTGGACAACTACCACAAGGCCGAGCGCCGCGGCCGTTCGGCACCGCTCAACATGGTCATCACCGAGACCGGTGCCGCCTCCGCCGTCGCCAAGGCGCTGCCGGAGCTCAAGGCACCGATCACCGGCAGCTCGATCCGCGTCCCGGTGCCGGACGTCTCGATCGCGATCCTCAGCCTGCGGCTCGGGCGCGAGACCACCCGCGAGGAGGTCCTCGACTACCTCCGCAACGTGTCGCTGACCTCGCCCCTCAAGCGCCAGATCGACTTCACCACCGCCCCCGACGCGGTCTCGAGCGACTTCATCGGCTCGCGCCACGCCTCGATCGTCGACGCGGGCGCCACCAAGGTCGACGGCGACAACGCGATCCTCTACCTCTGGTACGACAACGAGTTCGGCTACTCCTGCCAGGTCATCCGCGTCGTCCAGCACGTCTCCGGGGTGGAGTACCCGACCTACCCGGTACCGACGGTCTGATCCCGGCGGTCTGACCCCGGCGGGACGACCCCGGCGGGGCCGGCGGCGGACGCCGGCCATCCGAACGCGTGATGCCGTCAACCAGTGACTCTGGTTGACGGCATCACGCGTTTTTGAAGGCCAGTCGCTTCGCGAAGGGGGCGTCCGGCGAGAGCGGACGGGAGAAGACGAGAGGGGAAAGGGGGAGCACCCACTCCTTTCCACTCTCAACTTATAGCGCACAGGGGGGCTTGCGGCAAGGCCCCCTTCGTGCCGCAGAATCACCGGCCGAAGCCGGAATCTGCGGAAAGCGGGAGTCGCGAAGTGCGAGTGTTGTTGTCGACATATGGGTCGCGCGGGGACGTCGAACCGCTGGTGGGACTCGCGGTGCGGTTGCGGGCACTGGGCGCGGAGGTGCGGGTGTGCGCCCCGCCGGACGAGGACTTCGCGCAGCGGCTGGCCGGCGTCGGCGTACCGCTGGTGCCGGTCGGCAGGTCGGCGCGGGCCCTGACGACGGCGGCGCCGCAGCCGTCGTCCCTGCCCCAGCGCGCGGCCGAGTTGATCGCCGACCAGTTCGCCGCGGTCACCGCGGCGGCCGAGGGATGCGACGCCCTGGTGGCGACCGGCGCGATGCCAGCCGCGGCCGGCGCGCGCTCGGTGGCCGAGAAGCTGGGCATCCGCTCCGTGTCCCTGACCTTCCAGCAGCTGACCCTGCCGTCGCCGCACCGCCCGCCGCTGGCGTACGCGGGCCGGCCGTTCCCGCCGGAGGTGACCGACAACCGGGAGCTGTGGGACCTCGACGCCCGGAACATCAACGCGCTGTTCGGCCCGGCGCTCAACACGAACCGGGCCGCGATCGGCCTGCCGCCGGTGGACAACGTCCGCGACCACGTCGTCGGCGACCGGCCGTGGCTGGCGACGGACCCGGTCCTGGACCCGTGGCGGGAGACCCCGGGCCTCGACGTCGTCCAGACCGGAGCGTGGATCCTGCCCGATGTCCACCCCCTCCCGCCCGAGTTGGCGGCGTTCCTGGACGCCGGCACACCACCGGTGTACGTGGGCTTCGGCAGCATGCCCATGCACGCGTCGACGGACGTCGCCCACGTGGCCATCGGGGCGATCCGCGCGCAGGGCCGCCGTGCGGTCGTGGCCCGCGGCTGGGCCGGCCTGGCCCCGATCGACGACCGGGACGACTGCTTCGTCGTCGGCGAGGTCAACCAGCAGGCACTGTTCACCCGGGTCGCCGCCGTCGTGCACCACGGCGGCGCGGGCACCACGACGACGGCCACCCGGGCCGGCGCGCCTCAGGTGGTGGTGCCCCAGCTCGCGGACCAGCCGTACTGGGCGGGCCGGGTGGCCGACCTGGGCATCGGTGCGGCACACGACGGTCCGACTCCGACCTTCGAGTCCCTGTCCGCCGCGCTGAGCACGGCCCTGGCCCCCGAGACCCGCGCACGGGCGAGGGCCGTGGCCGGCACGGTCCGCGCCGACGGAGCATCGGTGGCCGCGACGCTGCTGCTCGAAACGATCAGCCGAGCAGAGCCGCCGCTGCCCGCGTGAACCATGCGAGGCCGCCGGGCCTGCCCCCGGCACACGAGAACGCACACCGGTCCAGACGCCTGGCCGCACCCCGTGGTCGCAAGCGACCTCAGATCGGAACCGACGACATGAACCCCCTGACCACCAGCGCGTTCGACCTTCCCGACCACCTCTCCCCCAAGGCCGACCCGGCACTGGTCGACGGCGACGAACAGCACTTCGCGGCCATCGCGGAGTGCCTCGAGCAGACCATCGCCGAGCTGTCAGGCCGCCTCGACACCGAGCGCAAGGCGCCCGGCGGCGTCGGCAGGGAGGCGATGGACCGGGACGCGGAGATCCACCGGCTGACCGCTCGCCTGCGGACCCTGCGCCGCTTCGGCCTGGACCTCTGCCTCGGACGCATCGTCGGCGCGGACGGCGCCGGGCCCGTGTACATCGGTCGCCTCGGCCTCACGGACAGCACGGGGCGTCGGCTGCTGCTCGACTGGCGCTCCCCCGCCGCCGAGCCGTTCTTCGCGGCGACCCACGCCGATCCGATGGGTCTGGCGAGCCGCCGCAGGTACCGCTGGACCCGCGGGCGGATCAGCGACTACTGGGACGAGGTCTTCACCGCGGACGGGCTCGAAGGGCACGCCGCGCTCGACGACCAGTCCGCCTTCATCGCCAGCCTGGGCAGCAACCGGTCGTCCCGGATGCGGGATGTCCTCGGCACCATCCAGGCCGACCAGGACGCCATCATCCGGGCGGGATCCCGCGGCGCTCTCGTCGTCGACGGCGGTCCCGGCACGGGCAAGACCGTCGTCGCCCTGCACCGCACCGCCCACCTCCTCTACTCCGACCCGCGTCTCGGTCACCGTCGGGGCGGCGTGCTGTTCGTCGGTCCGCACCAGCCCTACCTGGCCTACGTCTCCGACGTCCTCCCCAGTCTGGGCGAGGAGGGCGTGCAGACCTGCACCGTCCGCGACCTCGTCGCCGAGGGGGCCGCAGCCGCGTTCGAGAGCGACCCGGACGTGGCCCTCCTGAAGTCGTCCGCGCACATGGTGAAGGCGATCGAACCGGCGGTCGGCATCTACGAAGAGCCGCCCGTCCAGGGGATGACGGTCTCGACCCACTGGGACGACGTCCGGCTGAGCGCCGACGACTGGGCCGAGGCGTTCGCAGCGCCGGAACCGGGCACTCCGCACAACGAGGCGCGCGACCAGATCTGGGAGGAGCTGGTGACGATCCTGGCGGACAAGCACGACGGCGATGTGCCGCCCGACCTCTTCCGCAGGTCGCTGCTGCAGAACACCGAGCTGGTCAGGACCCTCAACCGCGCATGGCCGATGCTCGAAGCGACCGACCTCGTCGGCGACCTGTGGTCGGTACCCGCCTACCTGCGCAAGTGCGCCCCCTGGCTCAGCCCCGACGAGGTCCGCAAGCTCCAGCGCGCGGACGCCCATGCCTGGACGGTGTCCGACCTGCCGCTCCTGGACGCGGCACGGCAGCGGCTCGGCGACCCGGAGGCGGCCCGGCAGAAGCGTCGGCACGCGGCCGTCCTCGCCGCCCAGCGCGAGCGTATGGCGCAGGTCGTGGACAACCTGATCGACGCCGCGTCCGCCTCAGGCGCCGACGGCGACGACGGCATCGGCCTGGTGACGATGCTTCGCGGCCAGGACGCCCAGGTCAGCCTGGTCGACGAGTCCGAACTGCAAACCGCCGACCCGGACCTGCTCGCAGGCCCGTTCGCGCACATCGTCGTGGACGAGGCCCAGGAACTGACCGACGCGGAATGGCAGATGCTGCTGCTCCGCTGCCCGTCCCGGAGCTTCACCATCGTCGGTGACCGCGCCCAGGCCAGGCAAGGCTTCCCGGAGTCCTGGCAGGAACGGCTGGAGCGGATCGGGCTCGACCGGATCAACGTGGCGTCCCTGAGCATCAACTACCGGACCCCTGAAGAGGTCATGGCGGAAGCCGAGCCGGTCGTCCGGGCCGTGCTCCCGGACGCCAACGTGCCGACCTCCATCCGCAGCAGCGGCGTCCCCGTCGTCCACGGATCCGCCTCGGACCTCAGCCCGATCCTCGACACCTGGCTCGCCGCCCATGCCGACGGGATCGCCTGCGTCATCGGCGATCCCACCTTCCGTACGACGTCCCGCGTCCGGTCGCTGACCCCGGCGCTGTCGAAGGGGCTCGAGTTCGACCTGGTCGTCCTCGTCGACCCGGAGGCGTTCGGCGAGGGCGTCGAAGGAGCCGTCGACCGCTATGTCGCGATGACCCGGGCGACCCGGCAACTCGTGATCCTCACAAGCTCCTGACACCGTCCGCACGAGCGCCCCGGCCCTCCCGCCGGGGCGCCGGCGGCCCGCCCCCACGGTCTCAGCGGCAGAGTTCCGTGACGGTGCTGTCGAAGTCGGGGAACTCGCGTGCGGCCGACTCGATCACGTCGGCGGCCGAGCGCCGGCAGTCCGGCGCGTAGCGTTCTGCGACGGCGGTCAGCTCCCGCCCGGGCCGCGCCGCCCAGCCCGGCTCGTACGTGGTGAACGCGGAGGTCGCCTCGAAGGGACCGTAGCCGCCGGCCAGCAGCCAGAGGAAGTCGCTCAGGTCCCTCGCGACGACGGCGGTGTCTCCCTCGGAGCCGAGGAAGACCACGGGCTGGTCCGCGAGGGCGCTGTCCTTGCGGACCAGCCAGAACGCCGCGTAGCCGCCGGTGCCGTCCTGGCCGAAGACGCGGAAGTCGTCACCGGTCAGTTGCTCGTTGCCGGTCCATGCGCGAAGCCAGTCGGTGGTCTCCTCGGCGGACAGGAAGGCCGTGAAGGGCTCGAAGTCCACCCCGTCACCGCCGTCGTAGTGGAACGGGACGGCCATGGCAGCGGCCAACGCGGCGGGGAACTCACGGTCATCCACGATCGTCACACGCGTACTTTACCGACCGGCCGAGGCTCGATGGTGTCGCGATCGGCCGTGCGGTTGCCCTGCCGGGCGGGCGAAGCGGTCGGGCAGGCGAAGCGGTCGGCGTCCGTAAAGGCGGTGTTCACTCGGCGGTGGCCACCAGGCCGGGCGTCGCCGGGAGAGTCCCCGCGTGACAGACGTACTTCCCGAACCCCGTGTCCCCCGGCTCGGCCGGCGCCGTTTTCTCACCGCCGTCGGCGGTACCGCGCTCGGCGCGATGGCCGCAGGGCAGCTCGCGTGGCCCGAGTCGGCCGAGGCGCTCGACCTGGACACCGCGCCCTTCACGCTCGGCGTGGCCTCCGGTGAGCCCGACCACCACAGTGTGGTGCTGTGGACCCGGCTCGCGCCCGACCCGCTGAACGCCGAGACCGGCGGTATGCCGGCCGAACCGGTCGAGGTCAGCTGGGAGGTCGCCCGCGACGAGCACTTCCGGCACGTCGTCCGCCGCGGCACGGCGACCGCGCGCCCCGAGTCGGCGCACAGCGTGCACATCGTCGCCGAGGACCTGGCCCCCGACCGGTGGTACTGGTACCGCTTCGCCACGGCGGGCGAGGGCGGTACGGTCCACAGCCGCACCGGCCGTACGCGTACGCTCCCCGCGCCCGGCGACCGGCCCGACCGGCTCCGCTTCGCGTTCGTCTCCTGCCAGTCGTGGGCCGGGGGCGCGTACGCCGCCTACCGCGACCTGGCCGAGCAGGACATCGACTTCGTACTGCACCTCGGCGACTACATCTACGAGACCGCGGGCGGCGGCCTCGCCGAGTTCCGGCGTCTGCACCAGCTCTACAAGACCTCGCCCGACCTGCGCGCCGCGCACGCCAGGTTCCCGTTCTTCACCACCTGGGACGACCACGAGGTGCAGAACAACTACGCGGCGGACATCGCGGGCGCCGCCGGCGACGGCCGCCCGTTCCTGGAGCGGCGCGCCAACGGCTACCAGGCCTACTACGAGCACCTCCCGCTGCGGCCCGAGCAGCGCCCCGAGGGTGCGGACGCCCTGCTCTACCGCCGGTTCGACTTCGGCAGACTGGCCGGGTTCTCGGTCCTGGACACCCGTCAGTACCGCAGCGACCAGCCGTGCGGCGACGGTCGCAAGGAGCCGTGCGCCGAAGCGTACGACCCGGCGCGCACCATGACCGGAATCGAGCAGGAGCGCTGGCTGCTCGACGGCCTCGACCGCTCCCGGACCCGCTGGAACGTGATAGCCCAGCAGACCATCATGGCGGCCTTCGACTACGACCTGGGCCCGGGCAGGATCGTCAACCTCGACCAGTGGGACGGCTATCCGGCGGCCCGCTCCCGCATCCTGGACTTCTTCGAGCGCAAGCGGCCCGCCAACCCGGTGGTGCTCAGCGGTGACTGGCACTCGGCGTGGGTCAACGACCTCAAGAAGGACTTCGGCGACCCGCGTTCGCGTACCGTCGCCACCGAGTTCGTCGGCACCTCGGTCTCGTCGGGCGCGGGCGGCTGGGACGCCGACGTGCGCACGGGCCTGCCCGCCAACCCGCATGTGAAGTTCTACAACGGCACGTACCGCGGCTACACCCTGTGCGACATCACGCCCGAGCGCTGGCGCACCGATCTGCGCATCGTGCTGAGCGCCGGTGACGCCGTCTCACCCGCGTTCACCCTCGCCACTTACGAGGTGCGCGACGGCTGTCCCGGCGCGCGCCGCATCGGCGCGGGCGACGGCCTCACGGGCAGGATCGCCGACGCGGCGACCGGCGCGCCGCTGGTGAACGTCCAGGTGACGGTGGTCGACGCGGAGGGCCGGCGGATCGGCGCGAGCACCACGGACACGGCCGGTGAGTTCCTGGCGTTCGCCCCGCCCGGCACGTACACCCTGGCCGCGAACGGTGTCGGATACGACCCGGTCCAGCGGGAGGTCACCCTGCGCGAGGGCTCCGGGCTCACGGTCGACCTGGGCCTGACGCGCTCCGGCGCCCGCGCCGGGACGGGCCGTACGGTGCCGGGCCCGCAGTCCCAGGCGGGTTCCGCGGACCTGGTGCTCTCCAACGACCTGCTGGCGCTGGCCGTTTCGGCCGGTTCGGAGGACCCGCAGCTGTCGGGGGTGACCCTGGGCAAGCCGCTCGACCTGGCTGCCGTCGGCCGGCTGGACCAGATCGACTGGATCAACCTGCCCTACGCCTCCCTGGCGCAGCCGCGCGGCGGCAGCGCCTGGCAGCAGCGCACGGTGAAGTCCGACAGCGTCGCGGTGGTGTCCTCCACGGACGCCGAGGCGTCGGTGCGCGCGGTGGGCCGCAGCACAGAGCTGCCGGAGCTGGCCGTCACCACCACGTACACCATCCGCAAGGGTGAGCCGTGGGTGCGGGCCGACAGCGTCTTCACCAACACCGGCGCCGGCGCGGTCACGTTCTGGACCGGCGACGTCCTCGACCACGACGGCGCGGGCCAGCGCAGCGGCGTCGCGGGTCACGGCACCATCACCGCGGGCTCGCCCGCCGACTTCACGCCCGCCGAGCCGTGGATCGGTATGACGGGCTCCGACGGGCAGACGTACGGGCTGCTCTACGAGGACGCGCAGTTCACCGCGTACGCCTGCGGGATCTGGGCGATGAGCCAGCGCCAGGTGACCCTGGAGCCGGGAGCGGCCTTCGCCCTGCGGCGCAGGATCGCCGCGGTCGACAACGGCGGCGCGGCCGATCCCTTCGCGGTACTCGGCGGTCTGTGACGCACCTGGTCCCGCGCATCCCCGTGAACCGGCGGGTGCGCGGGATCCGGCGGGTGCGCGGGATCCGGTGCCGACCACGCAGGCGCCCACCCACGCCGGCGGGCGGCGCGACGCGTGCGCATGACGCGTGATCAGTCCCGGTGCCCGCGCAGGGTGTGCCCGCTCAGGGTGGCTCTGGCCGCCGCGTCGTGCAGCGCGTCGACGGCCGCCATCTGGCTCCGTGCCCGGTCGATGAGCCGGTCGAGCGCGGGCGCGTCCCCACGGCCCGTTTCCGCGACGACAGGCACCAGGGCCTGCCACATCTCGTGCTTGCCCTGGATTCCCAGCCGCAGGGTCTCGAACTCGACGAGGTCGCTGAGCCCCGCCCGCCGGTGGAGGCGGCCGTTGGGTTTGAACCTGGCGGCCTTCTCGGCCACCCAGCCCCCGTAGACCTTGTAGCGGCGCGGCTTCACGTCGAGCGAGTCCATCACCGCGCGAAGGCTCCGGCGGTCCTGGGCGATCTCGTCGGCCAGTCCCTGCGTCTCCGTGGCGCATGCCGACGCACGGTGCTCCCGTGCGATGCGCCGGGACAGTTCGACACCTGCCGTGGCTCCGGCCAAGTGGTCGTTCAGGTAGATGGTGAGGGCCTTGTCGCCCATGGCGACCTCCTGCGTCGCTGTGCTGGGTCGTGTCGCCCGCCGTCACACGCCACGGTTCGCCGCGGTGAGCGCCGCCATGTGGTCGACGACCTGCTGGAGGCTCCCCGTCCGTCGGTGGTGGGCGCGCTGGCGGTCGGCACCGGTGCCGAGGACCAGGTGCCGGGTCAACAGGCGTTCGACCGCCGCCAGATCACCGGCGGCCGCGAGACCGGGCGCCGCGCGCCCGAGCAGTCGTTCGATGAGCAGGCGCGTCGGGACCAGATGGCCGGTGAGGGGGTCGAGGCCGTGGCCGGTGGCGCCGAAGCGGGCCGCGTGCCAGTGCGCGGCGCGGAGGCGGCCGATCGGCACCTGCGGTGGCGGGCGCCCCTCGCCGATGTCGGCGAGCAGCGCGGTGCACAGCCCGCGGACGAGAGCGGCGATCAGTACCGTGCCGTCCAGGTCCGCGTTGACGTCGGCGATCCGGACCTCCAGTGTCGGTACGTGCTCCGACGGCCGGGCGTACCAGTAGATCATCCGTCGGTCCAGGAGCACTCCCGAGGAGACGAGGGCATCCGCGGTGGTCTCGTATCCGGCCCTGTCCAGCAGGGGCGGCGGGCCGGCGGTGGGCCAGCGGTCGGCCTCGACCGACCGGCGGCTGGCGAAACCGCTGTCGCGTCCGGCGTGGAAGGGTGAGTTGGCGGCGAGGGCCTGGAGCGTGGGCAGCCAGGGGCGCAGATGGTTGGAGAGCTCCAGGGCACAGCTGCGGTCGAGGGTGCCGATGTGCACATGGCAGCCGCAGGTCGTGCCGCCGACACCGTCCACGATCGCGCAGCAGCGGGCCGCCATCCGGCGGTACCTGGGGGTGTCGGTGACGGGGATCGGCCGAGCCGGGGGCACGACGGGGGTGCCCGAGGCGAGGAGCAGGCAGCCGGCGTCCCGGGCGGCCGCGGCCACCGTCGCGCGCATCGCGGCGAGTTGCGCCCGGAGGCCGGCGGCCGAAGCCGTGGGGCGGGTGCGGATCTCCACCATCGAGCGGTAGAGCTCGACCTGCACCAGGTCGCCCAGCACGGGGGTGAGCTGCCGGATCACCTGCGGTGCCCGCGGCACCGGGGCGCGGGTCCGGCGGTCGACGAGGAGGAACTCCTCCTCGACGCCCATCGTCCGCACGGGGGGCTTCTCGCGCACAGCCGCGGTCCGCGCCGCCCCGGGCCGACGCTCCGGCTGCCGCTCTTCCCCCGGTCTCGACTGCTCCACGAGGGTCACGCACCGCGCCTACCCGATCGGCCACCGGCGAATCAGCGCCGCCCGTGCCGGTGCCGCGTCAGGACTGTGGTTCCGGCTGCCGCCCCTGTCGGTCGCCGTCCTCCGTGATGCGCCGGTTCATGATCCATGGCAGCAGGCCCCACAGACAGGCGCAGACGAAGAGGGTCACGGCGGCGGCCGCGATCCCTTCGGGTGTGCCGTGGACGACGTCCACGACCAGCAGGACGGCGGAGGTCAGGGCCAGGGCGAGCACCACCATGCCCGCACCGGCGAGCCGGGAGGAGACGGTGACGATCTCCTTCTTGGCGCCCTTGCGGAACAGGCCGCGGTGCACGGCCGCCGGCGCGGTGAAGAGCGCGGCGGCGATGACGGCGAGCATCAGCGTCGTCACGTACGTACCGCGCTGGAAGGAGTCCAGGC
Organism: Streptomyces sp. FIT100; assembly: GCF_024584805.1. Classification (NCBI taxonomy): domain Bacteria; kingdom Bacillati; phylum Actinomycetota; class Actinomycetes; order Kitasatosporales; family Streptomycetaceae; genus Streptomyces; species Streptomyces sp. FIT100. The sequence continues at coordinate 335,279 of NZ_CP075715.1, forward strand.
CGGCGAAGCGGGCCTGGAAGACGAGGGTCAGCAGGAAGGCGAACAGGATCTGCACGCCGGTCTGGATGACGCGCAGCTCTTGGAGCAGCTCGGCGAAATTGCGGTCCGCGCGCTCCATTTCGGTCTCGTCGCGCGAAGCACGGGCATCGTCTGCGGGCACGGAAGACCAGTAACCCGTACGTGCCCGTGTCCAACGCGGTCTGGGCCGTTCGGCCGAGTGCTGCGGGGCCTGTCGCCCACGATGTGGGCGGCGCAGGGCTGCTCCATGGACACGCGGGCGGCGTGCGCCGGTTTGCGGGCCCCCCGAGGGCGGGCACACGGTGGTGTTGGCGCCGGGCGCAATCGGCCGACTGCGCTCCGCGCACGGGAAGGCGACGTGAACCGGTGACGATCCAGCATCCCGCCGACCGCGGCGGCGACAAGCGAGGCCCGTTCGAGCGACTGGCAGAAGCGGCGTCGACCTTCACGAGCTCCCCGCTCTTCTTCGTTCTGTGCCTGGCCCTGGTCGCCGGAGTGGTGGTCGTCCACGTCGCCGGGTTCGCCCTCAAGTGGCAGGTCTTCGCCGGGGAGTGCATGACCGCCGTCACCCTGCTCCTGCTGGCCCTGCTCAAGAACTCGGAGCTCAGGGCCGAGCGTGCCGTCCAGCGCAAGCTGGACGCCATCGCCGCGGCTCTGCTCGAAGCGCAGGAAGGCGGGCCGAGCAAGGCCCACGACGATCTCAAGGCCGCCATCCGGATGGAGGAGGAGATCTGAGGTCCTGCGGGGCGCGGCGGACGCGGCACCTCAGGCCGGCGGCACCTCAGGCCGCGGTTCCGCCTCGGGCCGTTCGCCACCGGCGCCCGCTGCGCTGCTGCGAGGCGAGCAGCGCACGGCGTTCCTGCTCGCCGAGACCGCCCCACACCCCGAACTTCTCGCGCGCCCGCAGGGAATGGCGGAGGCACGCGTTGCGGACCGGGCAGGTGCGGCACACCCGTTTGGCCTGCTTCTCGCGCTCCTGCCGGGCGTCTCCCCGCTCGTCCGGCGGAGGAAAGAACAGGCCGCTGCCGATGTCACGGCACGCGGCATGCAGCTGCCAGTCCCAGCGGTGCTGAACGGCGCCGGGCAGGCGTGAAACGTCGGTCATCGGAACCCTCCCCGCTCGGATCTGCTCGTCTGGTTCGTCGCCGGGTACCCGCCTCTGCCGGCGGTACGCCCGGCCACGCCTCACCCCAGGGCGTCGTACCTCTCTGCGACGCGTCCGGCGAAGCAGCGAAGCGGCGAGGAACCGACGAGCACCCTCGGTGTCCGCGTCGGTACACCGAGGGTGCCGCAGGGAACGACTCGCTGGTCGGGTACGGATCAGGTGGTGCGGATCAGGTGGTGCGGGTCAGGTGTGCAGCAGTTGGTTGAAGAAGCTCCGGTACCGCTGGAGCGCGACCCGGAGGTCCTCCGTCTCGACCTCCTCGCCCCGGCTCCACTGGGACTCCAGGTCCTTCTTGTGGTCGGCGAACGTCGCTGCCAGGGACTGGATCACTTCCGCGACCAGGGCGTCCGCGGCGTGCACGGAGTCCTTGGGGTCGTCGACGAAGGTGCCCTGGATCTCCTGCCAGCGGTCGCGGTACGCCTCCGCCTCGGCGGGGTCGATCAGCGGCTGCCCCGTCTCAGCGCCCGGCGCCGCGGTGGCGGAGTCCGCCTCGGCATCGGCCTCGGCGTCGGCAGGACGCTCGTCCCCGGCCGGTTCCTCCGTGGCGCCTCGTACCGGCGTCGCCTCGCCGGGGTAGAGGGGTGCGGACTCGTCCGGGGCGGTGGCCTGGCCCGGGCGGGCCAGATCCTCGGTGGTGAGACCGCCGTCCGGTGCGCCGCGGTCGGTGTCGGGGTAGGGGCTGTCGGGGAATGGCATGTCAACTCACCTCGTCCGGCGCGGCGTCAGGCCGCGTCGCGCCGTGTGTGCCGGTGTCGATGGGGCGGGTTGCCGTTGTCGCTGAGCAACTCCTGGAAGAGCGCGCGGTAGTGCACCATGGCGCCGCGCAGTTCCTCGGTGGTCGCACGGCCGCCCTGGTTGCGGACGCCGACCTCGTGGGCCGCACGGTAGTGCTCCAGGGTGCGTCCGTGCTCGACGGAGAGGTCGCGGAGCTGCTGCTCGTACCCCTCCGTGGGGTAGCCGCGGTCGCGCATGAGACGGGTGACCAGGCGGTCGGCGTCGTCCACGCTCTCACTCGGCTGGTCGACGAACCGTTCCTCCGCACTCTTCCAGTCCGCGGAGTACCGGTCGCGGGCCTCGGCAGGCAGTTCCCGGATGTCCAGGTCACGGTGGCGCTGCTCCCGGGAACGCAGCTCGCGCTCGGCGGACAGCCGGCTCTCCCCGTCCTGGACGGTCCGGTCGTACTCGGGGCCGAACCGCTCCTGGAGACGACGGCGGCGCATGGCGATCCACAGCCCCGCCGCGACGAGAATCAGGATCACCGCGATAGGGACGATGATGGCGATGAGCGTGTCTGTGGACATGCGGGACCTCCGCGTTCATCCGTAGTCGTCGGGGCCCGGTACGAGCCTCCTGTAGTCGCGGGTCCCCAGGAAGAGGCGGGGCAAACTCCAACAAAAGGGACTAATGGTACGCCTTAACCCTCCTCGCCGAACGCCGCGCCCGGCGAGGGGACTTGGCCGCAGCCGCCCCCAGGCGTTCCCCGCGGCAGCCACCCCCGAGTGGCGCGAGCACTCTAGTGCATATGCCATAGAAAGGAATGGTTTCTCCAGGCAGGGAGAGCGGCCACTCCGAGGGCAGCGCGGAAGGGGACCACCGATGACACACCCCCCGGACGATGCACCCCGGGACGACCGCACACACCTGCCGCCGCCCCCGAAACTGACCGATGAGCACCTGGACCGGCTGGAGAGAGGGCTGCGTCAGGTGGCGAGGGTCCCCGGCCGGGCGGAGGAGCTCCTGAACGCGGTCCTGGAGGTCAGCAAGGAACTCCAACTGGATGTCGTGCTGCACAGAATCGCCGACACCGCCCGCGACCTGATCCGGGCCCGGTACGGAGGGCTCGGCGTGCTGAGCGACACGGGCCGGTTCTGCAAGGTGATCACTTCGGGCTTCACGGCCGCCGACGAGCCGGGCGCCGGGCAGGGCGGGCCGTTGAGCGGCCTCTGCCACGAGGGGCTCCCGCTGAGCGTGGGGAACCGGACCGGGCAGCCGCCCAGCACCGACCTCCCCCCGGGCCACCTGCGGACATCCAGCCTGCTCGCGGCACCGATCCGGGTCCGCGACAAGCTCTACGGGCATCTCTACCTGGGGTCGAAGACCTCGGGCGAGGCGTTCACGACCGAGGACGAGAACCTGCTGACCGCACTGGCCGGAGCGGCAGGCGTGGCGATCGAGAACGCGCGCCTCTACCAGCAGGTTCGCCAGGCGACGGAGGAGTTCCAGCGGGGCATCCTGCCGGAGCTGCCGCGCCTGGAGGGCCTGGAGCTCCAGGCGCGGTACCAGCCGTCGACCGAAGCGCCGCGCATCGGCGGCGACTGGTACGACCTGATCCGGCTGCCCGACCGTGTGCCCTGCCTGATGGTCGGCGACGTCATGGGACACGGCATCGCGGCCGCGACCGTGATGAGCCAGATCAGCAACATGCTGCGCGTCATCGCCTTCGACGAGCAGGAGCCGCCGAGCCGCATCCTCAACCGTCTCGACACGGTGCTCCACGAACTGCACGGCGGGCCCATGGCCACCGTCATCATCGCCCGCCTGGAGCCCCATGGGGACGGGCGCCGGCTGCAATGGGCGAGCGCCGGCCATCTTCCGCCGCTGATCGCGACGCCCGACGGACGGGCCCGCTACCTCGCGGCGGACATCGGCCTCCCGCTGGGCGTCGACCCGGATCTGCCCCGCGACAACCACGAGGAGGAACTGCGCGCGGGAAGCACCGTAGTACTCCACACCGACGGGCTGGTCGAGCACCGGGCGCGGCCCATCGACGAGGGGATGGACCAGGCCGCCGGTGTCGCAGCGACGCTCGCCACCGCGTCTCTCGCGGAGCTGTGCGACGGCCTGCTGGTCCACAGCGAGGCCACCGAGGGCGCTTTCCACGACGACGTCGCCCTCCTCGCCGCGCGGGTGACCTCTGCCCCGTGACCGGTCGGGCGCGGTGACCGGTCGGGCAGGGTCACCCGTCGGGCGCGCTGACCGGTCGGGCAGGCGTCACCGCTCCTGACCGGCGGGACCGCCGTCCTCTCCGCCCCCTTCGGGATGACCTGCGAGCAGGTGGAGCAGAGGTGCGATCTCCTTGCCGCCCTCGGCCGGATGGCGGAACTTGCCGCCCCAGATGACCTGGTACTTGTTCCGCCTGCCCTCGCGGGTGTGCGTGAGGTAGCCCGTCTCCTCCAGATCGGCGACGAGCGCCTGCACGGTCCGCTCGGTCAGCTGGAGCTCCGCCGCGAGATCCCGGATCCGGACCCAAGGATCGCGGGCGATCGCCGAGAGGACACGGGCATGGTTCGTCAGGAATGTCCATGTACTTCGTTGTGGCGTAGGACCGTCCATATCTCAATCATAGGAGCCGATATACAGGCATTTCAAAGGATGCGTTTATTTTCATGTAAGTATTGACTGGTATCAGGCATGTGTACGACCATGAGGGGGCCAACGCCGGTCGGACAGGGAACACCGAATGTCCTCTCGATCCGAAGCCCCGAGCGGGTCCGAGTTCGCCGTCACCGTGACCAGTGGCGATACCCGCGGCCGGGTCCGCGCAGCCGTACACGGCGAGATCGACGCCGATGGGGCCAGGTCACTGCACGAGGCCCTCACCGCGGCCCTCAGGTCGGGCAACGGGCTCGACCTCGACCTCGGTGACGCCGTCCTGCGCCACCCCTCCGGTCCTCTGGTCCTGGAAGAGATCCGGAGCCAGGCCGTGGCGTCCCACCGGACGATGACCATTCGCAACGCCGATGCGCCGGCCCGCGCACTGCTGGTCGCACACGGCTGCCACGATCTGCTCGCCGACGGCGGGCCGCCCGACGGGACCGACCCCCAGCGGGCGGAGTCGCTGCTCACCAGAGTCCGCGAGACCCTCGCCGACGTCGGTTATCAGACGTCTCCCGCGGACACCGACGGCGCGCCCGGGCTCAGCATCGAGGAGAACGCGCGCGGGATAGCCGTCGCATGGGCTGCCACGGTCGGCCTCACCCCGCCCCTGCCCGGCCGCCAGGATCCGCACGCACCCGTGTATCACGGGATCGACAGCGCTCTGCACGCCGCGGTCGTCGTGGCCCTCACGAACGCCGGCTTCGTCATCGACGACGTGCCCGACGAACGGGAGGTCATGGTGACCGGCGAGCAGCCGGCGCCTCGGGAGGCGGCCCTCGTCGATCGCGCCACGGTCCTGGAGGCGGTGGGAGTCGTCGCCGCGGTGGGACGTCTGACCCCGGGTCAGAGCCGGCGCGTACTCGGCGAGGTGTCGCGGAACACCGGCATTCCCCTGTTCCGGCTCGCCGAGCAGATCGTCGAGTGGGCCGACGGGGGCGCAATCCCCACCGCTCTCCAGGAGCAGTTCGAGAGCAGTCTCGCCCGCCGCGAGCCCCGCACTCCCCCGGCCTCTCACTCCGCTGCCTGAGCGGTGGCTACGCCCACTCCTCCCGCACCGCACCGGGTGGACCGCTGTGCTCGACCAGTCACCCGCCGGCAGATTCCGCGTGAGGCCGTATCCCGCCAGAACCGCGCCGTGGTGCACCGTCCCGGTGCGGGTGTCGCGGCAGCGCGCGGCCGGGTCCAGTCCGCCCGGACGCACCCGGACGCACCGGGAAGCGAGGGCTTCCATGGCGGTCTGCCGAGCGCCAGGCCGGCAGCAGCGTCTCCCCCGCGTCCGGGGCGGTGTACTGCACCACGGCGGGCTCTTCGCCGCCCGGTTCGCCGTTCGGTTCGCCGAGCCGGTGGAGCGCGCCGTACTGCACGAGTTGACGTACCGACTTGTACGCGGCGTCCAGGCCGGTGGCCTTGGCCAGTTCCTCGGACGACCAGGCGTTCAGGTCGCCGCCGATCGCCGGCAGGCCCGCCATCGCGGCATGGAAGCGGAACCGCAGGGGGACGCTGCGCCGCGTGAGCTGGTTCGGCGCGTCGGTGTTGTCGGAGGTCCACGCGTGGTCGGTGCGCGCGAGGATGCCGAGGTCGATCCGGCCGCCGCCACCGCTGCACGCTTCGATGCGCGGTCAGCCGGTCGCAGGCGAAGCCGCCGACGTCCGGGCGTGCGAGGTTGAGGACCGGCGTCGACATCGAAGCCGGTGGCCTCCCACGAGTTGCAGAGCACCGGCGCCGGCTCGTAGGCGTACGGCAGTACGTGGGCCAGGGCGCACGCGTGCCAGGCGCGGCAGGCCGCGCCGAAGCCGTCCTCGCCGTACAAGGCCGGCGAAGACGGCGGCGTGGGCCGGCGGTGGCACCCGGCCGGCGACGCCTGGCTGTGCAACTCCCCCTTCGAACACCATGAATTCACCCAGAGCCGCTCCCATCTCGCCCGCATCCAGCCGATACTCAAGGGTGCCTGCGAGTTCTGGGAGGCACGGCCGTTGACCACCACCGTCACCCACCCCGCCACCGGGGCCCCGAAGGACGTCCTCAGCGCCGACAGCGACTGGTCGCCGGAGCACGGCCCGCTCGACGCCGGGGCGTCACATGCGGTGCGCGGTGTGGGCGGCCGCACGACCACCGTCGCGTACGGGGACGCCTCCCGGAGGATCACCCTGGCGCAGGGGCGGTCCGTCATACTCCACGACCTGGGCCGGTGAGCGACGTGCACACGCTCGGAACAGTCCCGGCCCACCCGGGTCACCCGGGTCACCCGGGTCACCGGCACGGGCCCGCCGCGCTGACGGCTCTGGTCACCACCGCGATCTGCGTGTTCGCGTCGGCCGCCGTTTCCCCGGTGCCCGTCGTCTCCCCGGCCGGGCTGCACGAGGTCGTCACCTGGGGCGCGAGCGCCCACCGTGTGGGCGACGCCATATCCGACCGCAGCTACCGGCTGATCGTCCGCACCAGCGCCGCCGGCACCGGAGTGCGCATCCGGCTGTCGAACGCCTTCGGCGACCGCCCCCTCACCTTCGGCAGCGCCTACGCGGGCATCCGCAAGGAGGGTGCCGCCCTCGTGCCCGGCAGCAACCGGCGCCTGACCTTCGGAGGCGACCGGTCCGTCACCGTGGCCGCCGGGGAGACGGTCCACAGCGACCTGCTGCCGGGACGGCTCGCCGCGGCGGCCGCCCTCGTCATCAGCCTCCATGTGGCGCAGGCCGGCGGACCCGCGACCGGCCACGCCATGGCGATGCAGACCTCGTACACGACCTCCGGCGACCACGCGGCCGAGGAGGGCGCCGCCGGCTGGTCCGAGCCGACCGGCTCCTGGTACTACCTGGACGCCGTCACCGTGCGGGCGACTCCGGGGACGGGTGCCGTCGTCGCGCTCGGCGACTCCATCACCGACGGCTGGCAGTCCTCGACCGGTCTCGACCGCCGCTGGCCCGACTACCTCGCCCGTCGCCTCCGGGCCAACGACAGCACCGCGATCAAGGGGGTGGCGAACGAAGGCATCTCCGGCAACAAGGTCCTGGCCGACGGCGCCGGGCAGAGCGCCCTCAACCGACTCGGGCGCGACGTGCTCTCCCACCCCGGCGTGCGCACCGTCTTCCTCTTCGAAGGCGTCAACGACATCAAGGCGCACAGCAACGTCACCGCCCAGGACATGATCGCCGGCTACCGGGAGATCATCGGCCGCACGCACGCGGCCGGAAAGTGCGTCGTCGGCGCGACCATCCTGCCGTTCAAGGGCTGGCGCCAGTGGGACGCGGAGGCCGAGGCCGTACGCCGGGAGATCAACCAATTCATCAGAACGAGCGGTGAGTTCGACGCGGTCGCCGACTTCGACCGCGCTCTGCGCAGCCCTTACGACCCCGAGCGCATGCTCGCGTACTTCGACGGAGGCGACCATCTGCACCCCAACGACAAGGGCATGCAGGCCATGGCCGACTCCGTCGCCATCGACTCCCTCACCTGTCACCGACGTGCCGCCTGAGTCTCATCGAAAGCCGGGCGGCGCATTCAGGATCTGAAGGGCAAGGCCGGGGCGCCGCCGCCCACAAGGGTTGGGGTGTCACTCCGCCGCTGCCCTGACCCCTTTTCAAAGGGGCGCATGTCTTCAGGAGTTACACGCACACCATCTTGACGGCCCTGGTCCAGACCTTTAGTTTCACCGGTCGACAGCCGTCGACCGTTCATGTATCTGATCGGAGGTCAATCTCATGACCCCACACCATGAGCGCCCCGGTGCGGCACGCATCAGGAAGAATCCGTTACTCGCCGTTCCCGTGCTGGTCGCCACCCTCCTCGCCGCGCTGCTCGCCGGCCCCGCGGGCGGCCGCGCCGAGGCGGCCCCCGCCACGTTCGTCCACCCCGGTGTCCTCGTCTCCCGCGGCCAGCTCGACTTCACCCACGAGAAGGTCAATGCCGGGGCGCAGCCCTGGAAGGGCGCCTACGACCAGATGATGGCGAGCAAGTACGCCTCGCTGTCCCTCGTCCCCAAGCCGCGGGCGGTCGTGGAGTGCGGGTCGTACTCGAACCCCAACTACGGCTGCACGGACGAGCGCGAGGACGCCATCGCCGCGTACACGCTCTCCCTGGCCTGGTATGTCACCCGTGACAGCCGGTACGCCCAGAAGGCCATCGAGATCATGGACGCCTGGTCCGGTGTGATCAAGGACCACACCAATTCCAACGCGCCCCTCCAGACGGGCTGGGCCGGATCCTCCTGGCCGCGGGCAGCCGAGATCATCCGCTACACCTACACGGGATGGCCGCAGGACCGCATCGACCGCTTCAGGACCATGCTGCGCACCGTCTATCTGCCCGAGGTGGCCGGGGGCTCCCACTCGAACGGCAACTGGGAGCTGAGCATGACCGAGGCGGCGATCGGCATCGCGGTCTTCCTCGAGGACCGTGCCGCGTACGACAACGCTGTCGCCACGTTCCGCGGTCGCGTCCCTGCCTACCTCTACCTCACCACCGACGGCAGCCTGCCGAGGACCGCGCCGGGCAGCGGGCTCGACACCCGGGACGAGATCGTCCGGTACTGGCAGGGCCAGACCACCTTCGTCAACGGCCTCAGCCAGGAGACCTGCCGCGACCTTACGCACACGGGTTACGGTCTGTCCGCCATCTCGCACATCGCCGAGACCAGCCGCATCCAGGGCCAGGACCTCTACCCGGAGATCGCGGAGAGGCTGCGCCACGGCCTCGGTCTCCACGCCAAGTACGAGCTCGGTGAGACTCCTCCCGACTGGCTGTGCGGCGGCACCCTCCACGACCACCTCGGCCCGGTGACCGAGGTCGGCTTCAACGCGCTGAACGGCCGCATGGGCATCGCCATGACCAACACCCAGGCCCTCACCGAGCGGAACCGGCCGGCCGGCACCAACAACCTGTTCGTCTCCTGGGAAACCCTCACGCACGCCGGCAACCCGCGCTGACGGGATCGCGCCACCCCTCGTTCCAGCCCCGACCCGCCGACGCCTCGGTCACACCGTCCGCGGCGCCGGTGGCCGCCGCCGTAAGCCCCCGTGTACCTGTGGGCCTGCGACGGCGGCAACAGCCAGCAGTGCCCGGCCATGGACGAAGGCGGCGGCGCGTACCGCTTCGTCAACCGGCACAGCGGCAAGTGCCCCGGCGCGGCGCAGGGCGCACCGGCCGGAACGCCGTTGGTGCAGCGCGTCTGCGACGGATCGGGGCGCAGAGCTTCCAGCTGACACCGCGTGAGTGAGTGCCTCCCTGCTTCGGAGGGGAGCGCGCGAGGCTCCCGCTCGGCCCGGGCCGAGCGGGAGCCTCGGCGCGAGATCAGCCAGGGGGCCTTGTCCGCGGCGATCGCACCGGGACGCGGCGAAGTCCTAGCCGCGCAGTGTGACCGTGAGGCTTCGGCCGTAGGTGTGCCGCGTGGCGAACTCCAGGCGGGTGCCGCCGTGGACCGGGCTCACGCGTACACCGCCGTCCGATGTGGCCTCGCGGAGGGCGCGGCCGCGGAGGAGCACGGTGACCGTGTCCCGGTCCATGGTCGGGTCGGACACGGCGACGGTGGTCAGGCCCGGGCGCTCGCGCCGGACGATCACCGAGGCGGGCCCCTCGATGCGCAGGCCGGCGGTTTCGTGGCGGCCGGACGTGAAGGTGTTGGCGGCCGTCAGGGCGAGGCCGGTGTGGCTGACGGCCTGCAGGCGCGGGGTGTTCGCCAGGATCCGCAACGGCCCGTCCGCGTAGGCACGCAGGCGGGCCTCACTCGCGTTCGGCACCAACGCCCACGCCAGACGGCCGGGTTCGGCTCCGGGCGCCCGGTCGACGGTCACCCCGAGGACGCTGCGGGTCACGGCAGTGTCCGGGTTCGAGGTGCGGACGAGCCGGCGGCTGCGCGTGACCGTGTCGAGGGCGACCCTGACCTGCGGGGTGTCGAGGAAGGCATAGCCGACGGCGGTCCCCTGCGTGGCGTTGGCGTAGCGCAGCCAGCGCAGGTCGCCGGTGCCCGCACCCGTCCAGACGCGGCCGTCGCGGAGCATCCCGGTGAGGCCGACGTGGTCGTCGGGGGCGGCGGTGCGGGCGTCGATCGTGGTGCTCACGGCCCGCCCGGCGCTGTCGCCGACCCCTGCCGCGAGCACCACGATCTCCTCGTCGAGGAGGAACCACGACTTCGTCGCCGTGGCGTTGCGGTAGGTGACGAAGTCGTCCGGCAGCAGGCCCGCGGCCTTGTCGCGGTGGGCGACGTCGTCGGACTGCACCATCCCGGCGACGCCGTAGGCCCCGAGGACGGCGCCGCCCGAGTACCGGCCGGTGCCGCGCGGGAAGTAGACGTACGTGTTCTGCGACTCGGACGACGAGGTGAAGTGCAGCGGGTGACCCGGGTTGTCGTAGTACGGCTTCCCGTACAGCTCGGGGACGGTGCGCCGCTGCTCGACGGGCGCGGTGACGCCGGCGAGGCCGTAGGGCGGGACGGTGGTGAAGTAGTCGACGCCGTACGCCTGGGTCTGGTCCTGTCCGGAGAGGTAGAGGTAGTACGCGCCGTCGCCCTGGAACCACGGCATGAGGTTCTCGCCGTTCATGTACTCGTACTTGCTGATCCGGTCGGAGCTGCGGGCGAGCGCGAAGGCGTATCCCGGCCTTCGGTGCACGGTCCTGTCCATGGCGTTGAAGGCGATGCTGCGCGCAGCGGGGTTGAGGTCCGCGGCCGGGACGGTGGCGTCGCCGACGATGTCGGCGTAGCGCACGATGCTCACCGGGGAGACGAAGCCCGCCGGGTCGAGGGTGGCGCGCGAGGTCGACCGGATGTGCTTGACGTAGCTCTTCAGGGCGGTGGCGTCGGCGCCGCTCGCGAGCGAGGAGAGGTCGACGACGGCCTCGACGACCACCGCGACGTCGGTGTAGCCGGTGTCCGTCCGCGAGACCGCCCGCCCCTTGACGATCTCCATCATCCAGCCCTCGAAGATCAGCGGGGCGAAGCCGTTCTTCACCCAGCCCTGGACGGTCGGCACCAGTTCCTCGCCGTGCGCGAACCCCGTACCGTCGAGGATCTTGAGGGTCTGGACGACACGGGTCAGCAGACCCTTGCCGTAGGAGCCGGTGTAGGCGACGGAGGCGTGCTGGATGAAGGAGCCGTCGGCGTAGTGGCCGTCCGTGACACCGTGGTCGAGGTCGTACGGGTCGATGGTGGCGAAGACGGTCAGCTGGTCGGTCAGGGCCTTGCGGACGCGTGCGTCGTCGCCGAGGAGCGCGCCTTGCAGGATCCGGTTGGTGGTGATGTCGGCGAGGTTGGCGCCGGTGTGGAAGCGCGAGTCGAGGTTCACGTCGCCCGCGGTGCCGTTGCGGAGGTAGGCGTCCATCGAAGCGACGTAGGTGGGCAGGACGTCCGGCCGGTACGCCCGCACCTCGTCGGAGAGGAGCGCGAGCGCCCTGCTGACGTGCTGGGAGATCCCGATCTCCCAGTTGAACCAGTTGCCGTAGTAGCCCTGGGACTGGTCGCCGTAGTACTCCTCGTGCAGCCGCACGAGAGCGTCGATCACCCGGCGCTGCACGGCCGTGTTCCCGTACAGGTCCGAGGCGGCGCCGCCCGGTGTGCGGGTGGCGAGCGCGATCTCGTACAGCCGCCGGAAGGTGGTGTGGAGATGGGCGTCGCTGGTGCCGAGGGGCAGACCGGCGAACAGCTCGTCCGCGCCCGCGGCGTCCATCGAGAGCAGGTTCGTCCGCGCGGCCTTCTCGATCGCGGCCACCTTGGCCGCTGTCTCCGGCCGGGCATTGGTCTCGGCGGTCCCGGCGAAGACGGCCACGGTGTTGGCCAGCAGACGTGCGCTGCCGGCGGCCACCTCGGCGGCGCTCGCCGACCGCGAGGGAACCACTGAGGGAATCACTGAGGGCACGACCGAGGGCACCACCGACAAGAGGCCGGCGGCCGGCAGTGCGGACAACAGGCGTCTACGGCTGATCTCCATGGCGTCCTCCGCCTGCGCGTGGGCGTTCCGGCGGGCGGAGTCAAGCAGATGCACCGGCCAACGACAAGGTGTCCCGCCGTTGTCACGGGACGGTCGGGGGCCCATCCCTCGGGGGCCCATCCCTCGGGGGCCCATCCCTCGGGGGCCCGGGATCAGAAGGCCGCTGCCCGCGACGGCAGGTGCCTGTGTCCGACTGCGTGCCGCCGCCGACGTCCGCCCCAAAAGTGATGCTATGGGGCGACAGATGCCGCGAACGCCGCGGCGATGATCAGCGGAGGTGCACGATGGCCGCCCGACCACCGGTCAAGGCTGGGGAGAGAAGCCGGCCCACCGGTCTGTTCCGCACCAAGTCCGTGGAGCAGTCCATCAGGGACACCCAGGAGCCCGAGCACGCGCTCCGCAAGGAGCTGACCGCCATGGACCTGGTGGTCTACGGGGTCGGTGTCATCGTCGGCACCGGCATCTTCGTGATCACGGGTACGGTCGCCAGGAGCTACGCGGGGCCCGCGGTCGCACTCTCCTTCGTCATCGCGGCCGTCGTGTGCGCCCTCGCGGCGCTGTGCTACGCGGAGTTCGCCTCGACCGTGCCCGTCGCCGGGTCGGCCTACACGTTCTCCTACGCCTCCCTCGGCGAGATCGTCGCCTGGATCATCGGCTGGGACCTGATCCTCGAGTTCATGCTGGCCACCGCCCTGGTGGCGGGTGGCTGGTCGCAGTACGTCGTGAGCCTGCTGGACAACGCCGGCGTCCACCTGCCCGACGCGGTCTCGGGTGCGGGTCCCGGCTTCTCCTTCGACCTGCCGGGCGCGCTGCTCGTTCTCGTGCTGACGGGCGTGGTGGTGACGGGGGCGAAGCTCTCGGCCAGGGTCACCGGCGTCATCGTGGCGATCAAGGTGGCAGTGGTGCTGCTGGTCATCTTCGCCGGCCTGTTCTTCGTCAAGGCGGCCAACTACTCACCCTTCGTGCCCGAGGCGGTGCCCAGCCCACCCGGCGAGTCCGCCATCCACGCACCGCTGGTGCAACTCCTGTTCGGTTACGAGCCCGCCAAGTTCGGGGTGATGGGCATCTTCTCCGCGGCCGCCATCGTCTTCGTCGCCTTCATCGGCTTCGACATCGTGGCCACCGCTGCCGAGGAGACGAGGCGGCCGCAGCGCGACATGCCGCGTGGCATCCTCGGCTCGCTGCTGGTCGTCACGGTGCTCTACGTGGCGGTGGCGCTGGTGGTCACCGGTATGCAGAAGTACTCCCAGCTGGTCGAAGCGGCACCGCTGGCTGAGGCGTTCAAGTCGGTCGGGCATCCGTTCTTCGCCGGGGTGATCAGCTTCGGCGCGGTGGTGGGCATGGTCTCGGTGGTGCTGGTGCTGCTCGTCGGGCAGAGCCGGGTGCTCTTCGCGATGAGCAGGGACGGACTCGTGCCACGAGGCTTCTCCCAGGTGCACCCGAAGTGGGGCACCCCGGCCCGCACCACCGTGCTGACGGGTGTCCTCGTCGCCGCCATCACCGGCTTCACCACCGTCAACGAGATCGCCGAGATGGTGAACATCGGCACGCTGTTCGCGTTCGTCGTGGTGGCGATCGGCGTGATCGTGCTGCGCAGGACGCGGCCCGACATCCACCGTGCCTTCCGCACCCCCTGGGTCCCCGCCCTCCCGGTCCTGTCCGCCCTCGTCTCGTTCTGGCTCATGCTCAACCTGAGCCTGGAGACCTGGATCCGCTTCGTGATCTGGATGGCGGTCGGCTTCCTGATCTACTTCGCCTACGGCCGCCGACACAGCCGCCTCGGCCTCGGACTCCGGACACCTCCGGCCTCACTCAAGCCCTGACCCCGGCAGACCGCTCGCGGCCCGGCCCCCGGCAGGCCGGCCACGTGCCCGAGGTCGGTCGATCCCGGCCATCGAGCGGCGCGGCGAGGAGAATCGAGGCGCCCGCAGCACAGCGGCGACGGTGCGCCATCGACCGGGCAGCACCGGCCGCTGACCGGGACGGTGCCGTCTTCGGCATCATGGCAGGGGCGCGCCATCCCCGACGGGAGTGTCGGCCGGGGTCATCCCTCTGCCGTCCTGGGTGTCCGGGCCGGCGACCCCCGTCGTCGCGACCCCGTAGGAGGCGTCCATCAGCCGCCGCACGCCCTCGGCCATCTGCCCGGCGACCTCCCCCGTGGACGGCCCCTCCTCCGCCGGCAGCCGCTCGTCGACACCCAGCACGCTCGCCTTGACCTCAGTGGCGTACGCGATCACCCCGCCGCGGAAGGTCCGGGACGCCCCGGGCGCCTCGGCCAGTACCGCACCGAGCCGGCCTGCGGTGAGCGACTCGGCGACGGCCACCGTGTGCTCGGCGGCGGCCAGGGCGCCATGCAGCCGGCGGGCGAGGTCATCGGCCCGGTCGAGCCCGTTCCGCTGTGGTGAATCACCGGCCGTGTCCCACGGGTTTCCTGTTCACATGCACATGGTGCGTGCAGTGCGCCGGGCCCCGCCTGCCGAGCTGCGGTGCTTCCTCCCGGCGCAGTGCCGGAGACCGTTTGGAGCAGGGCAGAACGGAAAGACGCGTCAGTGGGAATCTCCTCGTCACAGGAGGTCGACGTGATTATCCTCGGAGTCATTCTGCTCATCATCGGCGTGGTGGCCAACATAGGAATCCTGTGGACCATCGGGATCATCCTGATCGCGGTCGGCGCGCTCATGTGGGTCCTCGGAATGCTGGGCCACGCGGTCGGTGGCCGGCGTCACTACTATTGAGCGGCTCGGCCGCAGCGTTTACCCCTCGCGGCGCCGATGCGGCTGCACCACGCAGGCATCAGGCATCCGCTTCGCACGCCCCGGCGAGTCGGTCGAGGTCGTCGTCTCCATGCAGGGCTCTCCATGCGGGGCTCTCCATGGTTCTCCGGTTCTCCATGTCTCCATGTGGGACACGGTCAACCGGCAATGACTGCGACCGATCGCCGAGCGCTTCCGGCGTTCCTTCCTCCCTTGACAACGGGCGGCACTCCGCGTGAGCCTTGCACGGCCTGATGGGAACGTTCCCAGTCCCTCGGCGCCGGCTCAGGAGGAACGCACGTGCCCGACCGCTCCATCAGATGGGGAATACTCGCGACCGGCCCGATGGCCGCGGCCTTCACCGAGGATCTCCTCACGATTCCGGGCGCGGACGTCGTCGCCGTCGGCTCCCGTTCCCAGGAGGCCGCGCGGAACTTCGCCGACCGGTTCGCGATCCCCCGCGCATACGGCAGCTGGCGGCAGCTCGCGAACGATCCGGACGTCGACGTCGTGTACGTCGCGACGCCGCACGCCCACCATCTCGCCGCCACCACCGCCTGTCTCGAGGGCGGCAGGGCCGTCCTGTGCGAGAAGCCGTTCGCGCTCAACCGCGCCGAGGCGCTGTCGATGCTGGCCGCCGCCGAGCGTCACTCGCTCTTCCTGATGGAGGGCATGTGGACGTATCTCAACCCACTGGTCCGCCGCGCCCAGGACATGATCGGCAACGGTCTGATCGGTGACGTCACGTCCGTGCACGCGGACTTCTCCTCGCAGGCCCCGGCCATCGCGGGAAGCAGGCTGCGCGACCCGGCCGCCGGCGGTGGCGCGCTGCTCGATCTCGGCACCTATCCCGTCTCGTTCGCCCATCTGTTCCTGGGCCCTCCCGACCATGTCTCGGCCTGGGCCCATCTGAACGACGCAGGCGTGGACGAGAGCACCGGAATGGTGCTGGGGTACGACAACGGATCCGTGGCCGTGCTCTCCTGCTCTCTCGCGTTCAGCAGCACCACTCGGGCCGTGGTGCACGGCACCGAGGGTCGCATCGAGTTTCCGGCCGACTTCTACAACCCTCGGGGGCTCGTGCTCCACCGCGACGGGCGCGAGCCGCAGGTCGTCGAGGCGGAGCCGCAGGTGGGCAACGGCTACGGCCACCAGGCCCGGGAAGTCATGAGGTGTCTGCGCGAGAAGCGGACCGAGTCCGCGCTCGTTCCGCTGAAGGGCAGCCTGGATGTGATGGGCACGCTCGACCGGGTCCGCGAGCTCGTCGGGGTCCGCTACCCCGGCGAGTGAGCACGTGGTGGTACGGCCGGCAGGCTACGGCCGACGGGCTACGGGCTACGGCCGGCGGGCCGGCGAGCGGGATGACGTCCCGCTCGCTCGCCGGCCCGCCGGACACCGACGCCGCTCAGCCCTCCGGCGACATGGGCACCACGCCCGTGCGCGCGACGTCTCCGTACCAGTGAGCGCTGGCCTTGGGGATGCGCTTGCCGGTCGGGTAGTCGACGTAGACCGCGCCGAAGCGCTTGCTGTACCCGTAACCCCACTCGAAGTTGTCGAGCAGGGACCACAGGAAGTAGCCGCGGACGTCGACGCCCGCCTCGATCGCCCGGTGCACGGCCGCGAGGTGTCCCTGGAGATAGGCGATCCGGTCGGGGTCGTTCACCTCGCCCTGCGGGTCGACGTAGTCGTCGAAGGCGGCACCGTTCTCCGTGATCATGAGGGGCAGCTCCGGGAAGTCGCCCTTCAGCCGCAGCAGCAGGTCGTGCAGACCGCTGGGGTCGACGGCCCAGCCCATCGCGGTGGTGGAGCCGGGGGGCAGGTGGAACGCCACGTCGTCGGCGCCCGGCCAGGGGCTGTGCGCGCTGTTGCCATGGCCGTCGGAGCCATGGCTGGTCTCGGAGGCACCGCCCGAAACCAGGGTCGGGGTGTAGTAGTTGACTCCCAGGAAGTCGAGCGGCTGCCGGATCTCGGCGGTGTCACCGTCCCTGACGAAGGACCAGTCCGTCAGCGAGGCGGTGTCCCGCAGCAGGTCCTCCGGGTACTCGCCCCGGAGCATCGGGCCGGTGAAGACGCGATTGGCGATGGCGTCGATCCGGCGCGCGGCGTCGATGTCCCGCTCCTCGCCGGAAAGCGGCCTCACATGATGGATGTTGAGGGTGACGGAGACCTGCGCATCGGCCGGCAGATGCGCACGGAGGGCCTGCACGCCCTTGCCGTGGGCGAGGTTGAGATGGTGCGCCGCGCGCAGTGCGGCCACAGGGTCGGTGCGCCCGGGCGCGTGGACCCCGGAGGCGTAGCCGAGGAAGGCGCTGCACCAGGGCTCGTTCAGCGTGATCCAGGTCCGCACCCGGTCGCCGAGCGCCTCGGCGGCGAGGGCCGCGTACTCGGCGAAGCGCTCCGCGGTGGCGCGCTCGGGCCAGCCGCCCGCGTCCTCCAGCTCCTGCGGCAGGTCCCAGTGGTAGAGGGTCGCGACGGGCTGGATGTTCTTCTCCAGCAGTTCGTCCGTGAGCCGGCGGTAGAAGTCCAGCCCCTTCTGCACGCTCGGACCGCGGCCGGTCGGCTGGATGCGGGGCCAGGCGAGGGAGAAGCGGTACGCCCCGACGCCGAGGTCGGCCATGATGGCCACGTCCTCGCGCCACCGGTGGTAGTGGTCGGTGGCGATGTCGCCGGTGTCGCCGTTGCGGACCTTGCCCGGGGTGCGGGCGTAGGTGTCCCAGATGGAGGGGGTGCGCCCGTCGACGTTCGCAGCGCCTTCGATCTGATAGGCGGCGGTGGCGGTGCCCCAGGTGAACGACCGGGGAAAGGCGAGTGCGGTGGGCGTCTCGGCGACGGGCACGACGTGTCCAGCTGCGGTTACCACGAGGGTCCTTCCAGAGGTGCTGTGAGCAAGGACAGGGAGATCGGGCGAAGGGGGCCGGGGAGGCTCAGCCCTTGACCGCGCCCTGCATGATTCCGCCGACGATCTGACGTCCGAAGACGACGAACATCGCCAGCAGGGGGAGAGTTCCGAGCAGCGCGCCGGCCATGATCAGGGACTGGTCGCGGACATAGCCCGCGCTGAGTTGGGTGAGCGCGACGGGAACCGTCGGGTTCGTCATGTCCAGCACGATGAACGGCCAGAAGAAGTCGTTCCAGGCGTGGACGAATGTGATCATGAAGAGCACGGCCATCGCCGGACGGGCGACCGGCAGGACGATGCTCCAGAAGATACGGAGCGAATGCGCGCCGTCCACCCGGCCCGCCTCGATCAGTTCGTCGGGCAGCGCCTCGGCCAGGTACTGGCGCATGAAGAACACACCGACGGCGCTGACGAGCGTCGGGAAGATGACGGCGGGCAGCTTCTGGCCCCACCCCAGTTCCGTCATCATCATGAAGAGGGGGACGACACCGAGCTGCGGCGGGACCATCATCGTGCCGATGACCAGCATCAGCAGGATGTTGCGTCCCTTGAAGCGCAGTTTGGCGAAGGCGAAGCCCGCCAGGGTGGCGAAGAGGACCGTCGACAGGGCGATGACTCCGGCCACGATGAGACTGTTGACCATCGCCCTGCCCAGTGCGGCGTCCTGCCACGCCTTGCCCAGGTTCTCGAACAGGTGCGGACCCGGCAGGAACGGAGGCGGGGTCTGGGTCACGCGCGTGTTGTCGCTCGATGCCGCCACCATCGTCCAGTACAGCGGGAAGAGCGAGAGCAGCGCGGCGATCCCGAGCAGGACATAGGTGACGGGGCCGGCGTGGTGCTGGCGCCCGGCGCGTCCGCGCAGGAACCGGGCGGGGCGGCGCCCGCCGGGCGCCGCGTCCTGCTGTACGTCCTGGGGTGCCGGGAGGGTGTGAGTGGTCATGGCTGCCATCTCCTGGTCAGGAAGTACGGGACTTGGCACGCCACTTGACGAGGCGCTGGATGACGAAGACGAGGACCAGGAGCAGGAACATCGCCCAGGCCACGGTGGCCGCACGGCCCATCTGGTAGTTCTTCCAGCCCTCCTCGTACAGCAGCAGTCCGAGGGTCTGGTACTGGTTGTCCGCTCCGCCGGTGATGCCGTTCGGGCCCTGGCCGAAGATCAGGGGTTCGCCGAAGAGCTGGCTGGCGCCGATCGTGGAGAGCACGATCGTGAAGAGGATCGTGGGGCGGATGCCCGGGATGGTGACCTTGAGGAACTGCTGCCAGCGCGAGGCTCCGTCGATGGCCGCCGCCTCGTACCGGTCCCGCGGGATGGCCTGCATGGCCGCCAGGTACAGCAGGGCGTTGTAGCCGGTCCAGCGCCAGATGACGATCGTGGAGATCGCGATCTGCGCCGCCCACTTGTTGTTCTCCCAGTCGACGTTGTCGACACCGACCAGGCCGAGCACCCAGTTGATCATGCCGAAGTCGCGCTCGAAGAGCATGGTGAAGACGAGGGCCGCCGCTCCCACCGACGTGGCGTACGGCGTCAGCGCGGCGACCCGGAAGAACGCCGACGCGCGCAGGCGGTAGTTGAGCAGGTGGGCCAGACCCAGCGCCATGAACAGCTGCGGGACCGTGGAGATCACACCGATGGTGATGGTGTTGAACAGTGCGTTCCAGAAGCGCTCGTCCCCCCACAGCGCCGTGTAGTTGTCGAACGCCACCCATTCCATGAGGTCCATGGAGGCGAGCTCGACGCGGTGGAGGGATATCCAGGCGGTGTAGATGAGCGGGTAGAGGCTGAAGGCCGCGAAGACGGCGAAGAACGGAACGATGAAGGCGTAGGGCGCGCCGTGCAGATCCAGACGGTGGAGCAGTGTGCTCCGCCGGCGCGGCTGCCGCTTCTCCCCGCTCGTTCGGGAGGGTTCGGTCCGGCCTGCGGACTCTTCGGTGGCGTCACCGGCCGCTGCTGTCGAGGTGGGATTGGCCACCGGAGGCATCCTTACGTGGGACGTGGCGGGGGCTGTGCCCCGGCGACCGCGCGGAGCACGTCGTCGCCGGGGCCGGGCCCTGTCGTCGAAGTGGCGTCGTCCGCGCGGAGGGCGGACGGGACTCCGACGACAGGGCCCAGGGCGCATGGCGTCAGCCGACGGCCTTCTCGATGCGCTCGTCGGTGGTCTTCCATGCCTTGTCCGGGCTCTGGTTCTGGGACTCGATCAGGCTCAGCCCCTGGGAGAAGATGTCCTTGATCGTTCCGTCCTTGCGGCCCAGCACCTGCTCGTCGGGGATCTCCTGCGCCGCGGCACCGAAGATCTGGCCGATGGGGGCGCCGCTGAAGTACTCGGACTTCGCGTTCGCCACCTGGGGTGCCTCCAGCGCCTTCTGCGAGGAGGGGAAGTTGCCGATCTTCTCGAAGAGGCGGGCCTGCTGCTCAGGGGCGGTGAGCCAGGCAACGAGCTTCTTCGCCTCTTCCTTGACGGGGCTCTGCTCCATGACTCCGAGGAAGGAACCGCCCCAGTTGGCGCCCTGGGGCGCCTTGGCGACGTCCCACTTGCCCTTGTTCTGCGGGCCCGCCTTCTCGCTGATGTGGGCGAGCATCCACGCCGGGCACACCGTGGTGGCGAAGGTGCTGTTCGCGAGGCCGGGGTCCCAGCCCGGCTGGAACTGGCGGAGCTTCGCGGTCAGTCCCGAGGTCGCGGCCTGGGAGGCCAGGTCCCAGGCTCCGGTGACGACGGGGCTGTCCTTGTAGATCAGCTTGCCGTCCTTGTCGTAGAACTGCTGGGAGTTGCCGTAGATCATCGCGTTGAACAGTCCGCTGGAGCTGTCCATGAAGGCGACCTTGTCGCCCTTGAAGCCGGCCTTGAACTCCTTGCCCGCCGCGACGTACTTCGCCCAGTCGCCGTCCCACAGCTTGGCGACCTGCTCGCGGTCGGTGGGGAGCCCCGCCTGCTCGAAGAGGTCCTTGCGGTAGCAGACCGCCATGGGGCCGATGTCCGTACCGAGCCCGATGACCTTGCCGTCCTTGCCCGTGACCTGGCTCAGCTTCCACGGCAGGAAGTGGTCGGCGCCGGAGACCTCGGACAGGTCGACGAACTTGCCGGACTGGGTGTCGACGAGCTCCTTGGCGCGTCCGATCTCGATGCCCTGGATGTCCTTCAGGCCGCTGCCGGCCGCCAGGTGGGTCTGCAGAGCCGTGTAGTAGGTCTGCTCGTCGCCCGCGACGTCGGCCTCGATCCGTACGTTCGGGTTCTGCTTCATGTACTCATCGAGGAGCCCGGTCTCCTTGAATCCCATGACACCGAACAGCCCCATCGTGATGGTGGTCTTGCCGTCCTTGACGCCTCCACCGGTCCCACCGGCGTCGCCGCCACCGCATGCGGAGAGAAGACCGAGAGCTGCCACCGCCGATATGACGGCGGTGCCTCTCGTACGCAACAGCTTCCGGGTGCTCTTCATGTGTGTGTCCTCCCAGGCGGCGCCGACGCACCGGAGTGCGGGCCAGCCGTCCTGCCGATTGGCCCGAGCAGAGAGTGGGAACGTTCCCAATCAAGATGGGAACGTTCCCACTGGATGCCGGAAGATTGACCTTTGAACGAGGCTTGTGTCAAGAACTTGAATCCAATTCGTTTCCGGAAGATGACGCGGGGGCCATCCGCGCACCGACCGGTCGATGCGGGTGTCTGGCACAATGCGCTGGCAAACGGCGCGCAGCCACCGGTCGGACGAGGAGAGACTCATGGGGGCACAGCAGCGGCCGACCATCAAAACCGTGGCCGCGCGCGCCGGAGTCGGGCGCACCACCGTTTCAAGGGTCATCAACGGCTCGACCCTCGTCAGCGACGAGGCGAAGGCCGCGGTGCTCGCGGCGATAGCCGAGCTCAACTACGTACCGAACTCCGTCGCCCGCGGCCTGGTCACGCGGCGTACGAACTCCGTCGCGCTGGTGATCCCCGAGTCCGAGAGCAGGCTCGGCGCCGAGCCCTACTTCTCGGCCGTGATCCGGGGCGTGAGCACCGTGCTGACGGCGACCAGGACACAGCTCCAGCTCGTGCTCGTCCGCGACAGGGGCGAGCGCGACCAGCTCACGGACTGCGTGGCGGAGCGGAGGGTGGACGGCGTACTCCTGGTGTCCGTGCACGAGCACGACCCGCTGCCCGGCATTCTGGAGAACCTGGGCCTGCCGACGGTACTGGCCGGCCGCCGCTCCCCCGCGGAGTCCCTGAGCCATGCGTGCTCCGACAACCTGGGGGGCGGGAAGGAAGCGGGCCGGCATCTCGTCTCCCGCGGCCGGACGGCGATCGCCACCATCTCCGGGCCGCTCGACATGGACGTCTCCCGCAGCCGGCTCCAGGGCTGGAAGGACGCCCTCGAGGAGGCGGGCATCGCTCCCGACGAGCGCCTCGTCGCGACGGCCGACTTCACGGAGGAGGGCGGGATGCTCGCGATGCGTTCGCTTCTCGAACGCGCCCCCGACCTGGACGCCGTGTTCGCGGCGTCGGACGTCATGGCGGCCGGAGCCATGCTGGAGCTGCGGCGGCAGGGACGACGAGTGCCCGAAGATGTCGCCATTGTCGGATTCGATAACTCCTACATCGCCCGCTACGCCCACCCTTCGCTCACGAGCGTGAGCCAGCCGGTGGAGGAGATCGGGTCCACCATCGCCCGTCTCCTCCTCGACGAGATCGCCGACCCCGGCGCACCCCGGCAGCAGGTCATGCTGCCCACCGAGCTGGTGGTGCGCGGCTCGTCCTGACGGGCACCGGCGGCTCCGCTCCTGCTCCCCTCGCGGAGAGGGTTCGCGAGCGGTGTGCGAACGGTGCGCGGGCGGTTTCGCCTGCTAACGGTGAACGGGCGGTTCGCGAGCGGTGTGCGGGCGGTCGGCGACGGGCGATGCCGGCGCCCTCGACACGGCTCCACGCCTTCTCCTGCGCCGCGGTCATGGCGGGCCAGTCGCCGCCGCCCCGGCGGGCGCGACGCGTGAGGCGCGGGGGGCCGGGCACGGCGCGCGGCCGTGCTCGGCGGCAGTCGCGTCAGGCCCAGCCGCGGCGGGCGGCCTGCCAGCCGAGCTGGACGCGTGTCTCCACCCCCGCCCTGGCCATGAGGTCGCCGATGCGGCGCTGGTAGGTACGGCGCGAGATGCCCAGTTGGCCGGCCGCCGTATGGTCGGTCAGCCCGCTGAGCATCAAGGTCAGGATGCGGAGGTCCAGCTCGTCGAGGTCGCCGGTCGGGGTCTCGGCGACATCGTCGCCCGCCGCGTTCGCCGACAGCGGGTAGGCCCGTTGCCACGCGGCCTCGAAGTACCCGATCAGCACGTCCAGGAGACCGCTGGGGTGCACCACGATCGAGGCGGCAGCGGTGTTCCGGCTGGAGGAGAGCGGAACCATGGCGAGGTCGTCGTCGGCGATCACCAACTTGACCGGAACGGACTCCGTCACCCGTATCTCCTCGCCCTCCGTGAGGGAGGCGAGCACCTCGCCGACCATGCCGGGCTGCGCCAGCAGTTCGCGCGGTGCGATCGCCCGGTAGTGGATCCCCCGGCGCAGCCCCGCGGCACCGGCCTCGTTCTGCCGGTGCGGTACGACGGCCAGGTGCGGGACCATCATGGACCGCACCTCGCGCCGGGCGGCGTGCTGCAGTTGGGCGAAACGATGGCGAACGGTGTCGACGTCCGTGATCACCTCCACCACGTCGGAGGCCCGGTCACGGGCCGCCAGCCGGTGCTGCTCGGTGAGGTTCAGCAGATCGAGCTCGGCGGCGCGCAACGCGTCCCGGCGCTCCCGCAGGACCGGCCCGAGCGCGACCGCCGGCGGCGCGGCGCTGAAGACGGTCCCGGGACCGGACGGTGGCGCGTGGTCTTCCGGGCCGGTACGGCCCTGGGGATCCGCGGGGTGTGCCGTCACGAGGCCGAGCCCGGCCAAGGCGGTGAGCAACCGGTGCACCTCGCCCGGCGACCGGCCGGTGTCGTCCGCGAGTTCACCGGCGTTCCCGCTCGCCCGCACGATCAGGTGCCGGTAGACCTCTTCCTCGGCGGCGCCGAGCCCGAGCGCGGCAAGCATGGCCACTCCCCCACATGATGCTGAGGGCCGTGACGATACGAGAGGCGGCCCCGGGCCCGGAACCCGGGGCCGCCGCCTCGCGCGACGCGGTCAGAGGCCGGCTCTGCCGTGTTTCCAGTAGCCGCGGAAGGCGATGTCGGAGGCGGGGACGCCGCGTTCGCCGACGAGATGCCTGCGGACGCCGGTGGGCAGCGAGGACTCGCCCGCGGTCCAGGTGTAGAAGGGGCTCGGACGCAGCTCTGCGTCCTTCACGGCCCTCAGGGCCAGCGTGCCTGGCCGCAGGGAGGGTTCGTCGCGGGGCAACCAGTGGATCCTTGTGGCCGCGGGCGCGGTGACCTCGCGACGGATGTCCTCGCCGGAAGGTACTTCGAGGAAGACCTCGGCAGGCAGGGCGTCGGTGGAGCGCTCCAGGATCGCGAGGATCGCCGGCAACGCGCTCTCGTCGCCGACGAGAAGCTGCCAGGCGGCGCCAGGCGTGGGCATGTAGCAGTACCCCTCGTCGAGGAAACCGACCCTGTCGCCTGGCACCGCCCCCAGCGCCCAGGCCGTCCCGGGAGCAGCGGGCCCGGCCGAGGCGTGCTCCTCGTGGAGGGAGACTTCGATGTCGAACGCGGACGACTCCGGCCTGAAGCGCCGGATCGAATACGACCTGACTCGTGGACGCCGTCCGGCCGACTGCAGCGTGTGCTGGAGCATCCACTTCTCCCTGCTCGGCAGGACCACCTCGTCCTGACCGGGGCCGGCGAAGAAGAGGCGGCCCGCCTGGTCGTACCCGGACTGCTCCAGATGCCGGAAGTCCTCTCCGCCCAGCGTGAGGGACATGAAGTGAGGGCTGACCCGCTCGCGGCCCTGGACGGTCAGCGTCAACATCCGCCGCTGGCGGGGGCGTCGGCGTCTGGCTGCCATCGCCATCGATCCGAAGCTGCTCAACGGTTCCTCCGGTTGCATGCCCGTACGTCACTGCTCATAGGCCGATCCTCGGGCCCGCCGCAGGTGCCGTACCACCGGTAAACTGACGGCTGATGCCGGAAACCCGCCAGACTTCCCCGCCGCCCGCGACGCTGCGCGTGACGACGCCTCGCAGTGGAGGCTGGCTCCCGCACGGCTACCACCTCGACACCCATTCGCACGCCCATGGCCAGCTGGTGTACGCGGCCGCCGGAGCCCTGGCCACCACGACCGAACGCGGGACCTGGGTCGCCCCGGCCAACCGGGTCACGTGGACGCCGCCCGGATTCGACCACTCCCATCGCTTCTACGGCAGGACCGACGTCCGCCTCGTCGCCATCCCGGCGGGCCTGTGCGACGCGCTCGTGGCACACCCCAGCGTGTTCGCGGTGAATCCCCTGCTGCGAGAGGCCCTCCTGGCTCTGACGGACCGTCGGGAGGTCCGGCCCGGCGCCTACGAACGGCTGCGCGCGGTGGTGATCGACGAGCTCGCCGAGACCCCCGAGCAGTCCCTGCACCTGCCTCAACCGCGGGACGACCGGCTGCGTGCCGCGACCGATCTCCTGCACGCGGATCCCGGCCGGACCGCGACCCTGGCCCAGCTGGGCCGGACCGTGGGAGCGAGTGAGCGCACCCTGAGCCGCCTGTTCCACACCGAGCTGGGCATGGGTTTCCAGCGCTGGCGCACCGTCCTGCGCATCCACCACGCCGTGGTCCACCTCACCAACGGCCGGTCCGTCACCGAGACCGCGACGGAGTGCGGGTGGTCCAACCCCTCCAGCTTCATCGCGGCGTTCACCGAGGTTGTCGGGCAGACCCCGGGCCGCTACCAGGCGGAGCTGCGCGACGACGACATCAAGTAGCCGCACCGGCCTCGGACGTTCGCCCCACGGCTGCGACCGTCAGGACGGCCGCACGAGGTGAGACCGTCGGCCGGCCCCGGCACGATCTGCCGGCATTCCTGCCGGGGGGGGGTGCGACGTACTGGAATCGGCGGCCTTCGGGCCGTCTGGAACGGTGTCGTACGCGGCCTCGGCGGGCGCCTCGATCGACCGTCCTGCGGCCGCCGTTGGGACCTGGGGCCGCCCGCCGCCTGGTCGCCGAGGGACGCACGTACGGGTGGACGCCGCACCACAGCCACCCTGTGCCGGACAGCGGCCGGTCCGCGGGCTGCCGCGCCAAGCGATGCCGGCCACCGAGTGAGATCGCGGTGCTCGTCGGCAGATGCCGCACGCACACCCGTCGGGGTCGCGCCCGAGCACCTGCCGTAGGTTCCCGAACCATGGACACGAGCACACAGCCCGATGCGTATGAGCTGATCCGCCTGGCCGACCTCACCCGGAGCATCAGCGTTCGTCTGCGTTCGACCGAACCCACCCTCATCACCGCGACAGTCCGGCACTACGACGCGGAGGCCGTCGTCAGCAGCGGCTTCGTCAACGGGACGGTCCGCCTCGGATTCCACTCCGAGGACCTCGCAGACTTGGGCCGGCTTCTGGACGCCATCGAGGAAGCCGAGCAGGAGGCCGACCTCGACGAGCCGTTCACGGCGGACTGGCCCCAATCAGGCCACACCGCCTACCTCCGCTTCATCGCCGAAGACCCCTATGTGGTCGAAGTCCACGACGGGGCCAGCACCCAGATCGTCGTCTCTGTGCCTCTCGATCTGGGGGAAGGGTGGATAGCCGAGTCCCGAGAACGTCTCGCTGCGGCGCTGGCCGCTCTCGGCGCGGGCGCAGAGCGGTGACCATGAGGCTGGGCGCGGATCGGCCGGCGACGGCGGCTCGGTCCGCGCCCACGTCCCATCAGTGATCACCAACGGGACAGACGGTCCGGCCGTGCGATCAACCCCTCATGAAGCGGCCCTCTCATCGCGGCCGTGCCCGGTGCTCTTCAGGCCGTAAGCGCGGGTCACCTCCTGCGAGATGCTGTTGCCGGCCGTGTCCCAGGCCGTCGCCTTCAGCGAGACGTAGCCGCGGGACGGTGCGGTGAACTCGGCGGTCCAGGCGCCGGGGCCCGCCTTGTCCAAGATGACCCGGTGCCAGGTGGCACCGTCGTCGTACGACACCGACAGAGACCCTCCGGCGACCTTCCCGGCGCCGGCGGCATCGGGCAGATGAGAGGCCGTCAGCCCGATCCGCTGACGACCGCCCTGCGCGTCGCCCGCGAGGTCCGTCCGCACGTCGTAGTCGAGCTGCATGAGCGCCACGCGGTCGATGCGCTGCGGATCGGTGACCGGCTCCGACCTGACCTTCCACACGGAGCGGGTGCGCGGCGACAGCCGAAAGGCCCCCGGGTCGCGACCGGCATCGAGGTCGAGGGTGTACGTCGACGGGACCGTCGGGAGGGGCCAGAGCGTCGCGGAGGCCCATTGCGAGGTCTTGATCAGTTCGCCGTCCTGATAGACCTTGAACTTCAGGGTGTTGGTCCCGTCCTGCATGTAGCCGCCGTGGTCGAGGCCGTTGTCGGTCCAGGGCTGGATGTTGACCGAGAGGAAGCCCTGCTGCCGCTCGGACCACCAGAAGCCGCTGCCGTTGCGCGGGTGCGCGACGGGGGCGAACCAGTCGCGGGTGACCTTCGTGCCCGCCTTGTAGGTCTCGATGCCCGAGCGTGACTCCAGTGCCATGGACGGTCCGGTGAGCGAGTCCTCGGCCCAGGTCGTGCCCGGCTGGGCCGACACGTAGTCGGTGCGGGTGCCCGGCATGCCGACGGCCTGCAGAAAGCCGAGGGCGTAGGAGCGGTAGGGGCGGTAGTCCCAGCGGAACTCACCGCTCGCCCAGGTCCGGTCCCCGTGGAAACGCATCTGCACGGTGGCGAGGTCCTTGGACCTGGGCCGGTACGAGAGGTCCGACGGGACCCGGTCGGGGTGCGGGTCGGTCAGGTCGTACACATACGGCGAGTCGGGTACGCCCTCGGCGGCCAGCCGCAGCCGTCCGCGCTTCGCGTCGGCGATCAGTGCAGCGCCGGTCCGTGCGGTGACGGAGACAACCGGAATACCGGCGCGCGCCCCCTCGTCACTGCCCACCCACTCATGGAGCCTGCCCTCGCCGTCGTTGACCACGACGAGGAGCGCCGCACCGGCGTCCTTGGCCGCCCGGGCCCGCTCGCTGCCGGTGACCGCGTCCGAGCGGGTCACGAGTACCGCTCTGCCCTTGGCGTTCAGGCCCTGGTAGTCGGCGGGGGCGCCGGCCCCGGCGTGAACGGCTTCGAGGGTGCGTCTGCCGTCGTAGAAGCCGGTTCCGGCCTGCGCCAGGAAGGAGAGCGCTCTGCCGGAGGCGCTGAGCGTCAGCATCGGGTACGCCTTGCGCCACCGGGACTCGTACTCGAAGCTGCCGGTGGCCACCTTCTCGGTGGGCAGCACGAACATGCTGTCGTGCGTCGGGGACAGCACGTACTGGATCGCGACCGTGCTGTCCGCGCCGTCGGACCGGTACCAGTTCAGGTACATCAACCGGTCCTCGGTCCGGTGCGGAACGGTCGCGGTCGCCTCGCGCGCCTTGCGGGCGTCGAGCACGAGGTCCTGGTCGCGGTCGAGCCTGATCTCGGGGTCACCGAGCAGGGCGAGCCCCGTCGAGTCGGGGCCGTGACTGCCGGCGACGTCGACGAAGGTCAGTGCGCTGTACGTGCCGGCCCGCAGCCGCAGGTCCGCCCGGCCGGACGCGTCCACCGGGAAGATGTACGGGTCGGCCTCGCCGAACTTCTGGAGCTGGAGGTAGCCCGCGACGGGCTCACCGGCACGGCCCCTGAGCGTGACGCGCAGGTCGTGCCGCTCCTCCTCCTTGTAGAGCCCGAAGCGGGTCCGGGCCCGCGCGGTGCCGTCGGCGTCGCTCGCGGTGATCCGGCCGAGGTAGCGGCGGCCGTCGGCGCCGAGATCCGGCCTCGCCGTCGCGGTGACGGTCGCCGTGCCGTGCGCCGGGACGGTGACCGCGTCGGCGGAGAGCGTGAACATCCCGGCCGGGGCGGGGGTGCCCGCGTCGGCGCCCGGGTCCACGTCGTAGGGGCCGCCGGCGACTTCCGCGTTCAGGGCGAGGTCCAGGGTGACCGGAGTGCTGCCGGAGTTGCGGTAGGTGACCGTGCGGTCGACCGGCTCGGTGCCGCTGTGCGGGTAGGCGTCGAAGCCGAAGTAGGCCGAGCCCGTCGCGGTGACGGTGGCACCGAGCGAGGACGGGAGGTCGGTCCGGCCCGCACCGACCTGGTACGCGGTGTACCGGTCCAGCGGCTTGGACGTGCTCATCAGCGCGTCCTTGAGCTGCTGCGCGGTCCAGTCCGGGTGTGCCTGGGCGAGGATCGCGGCCGCGCCGGCGACATGCGGCGTCGCCATCGAAGTGCCGCTCATCGCCTGGTAGTAGCCGCTGTCGGCGGTGCCCCCGGTCTTCGCGGCGGTGATGTCGACGCCGGGGGCGGCGATGTCCGGCTTGAGCGCGTAGTCGCCGAAGCGGGGGCCCGTGGTGGAGAAGGAGGCCAGTTCGTCGGCGGCGTCGACCGCGGCGACGGTCAGGGCGGCGTCCGCGGTGCCCGGCGCGCCCATGACCCCCTCCATGCCCGCGTTGCCCGCGGCCACGACGAACAGCGCGTCGCTCTCGGCGCTGAGCCTGTTCACCGCCTGGCTCATCGGGTCCGTACCGTCGCTGGGCATCGAACTGCCCAGGCTCATGCTGACGACCTTGGCGCCCTGTGCGACGGCCCATTCCATTCCAGCGATGACCCAGGAGTCGTCCCCGTAGCCCTCGTCGGAGAGGACCTTGCCCACGAGCAGTTCGGCGCCGGGCGCGACGCCCTTCTCCACCCCGTCCGAGGCATCGCCGCTGCCGCCCACCGTGGAGGCGGTGTGGGTGCCGTGACCATGGGCGTCCGCGACGGTCTCGCCCGGTACGAAGCTGACGGACTCGGTGACCCGGTCGTCCATGTCCGGATGGTTCAGGTCGACACCGGTGTCGAGGACCGCGACCTTGACGCCCTTGCCGTCGAGGCCGGCGGCCCAGGCGGCAGGGGCGCCGATCTGCGCGGTGCTCTGCGCCAGTTCGGCGTGGACCCTGCCGTCGAGCCAGACCTTCGAGATTCCGCCGAGCAGCGCGGGGGCGCCGGCCGACGCGGGGGTCGACGCCGGGATCGATACCGGGGTCGATGCCGGGGGCCGCGCGGGGGTCGGCGCCGCGGCACCGGTGCGGTCCCCGGCCGGGACGACCGCCTTCCAGGTCTGCCGTGCCTGCTTCTTGACGGCCTTGACCGCGGTGGCGTTGATGCTCGGCAGCGAGCGGACCTTGGTGGTGCCCTTCGGTACGACGGGCGTGGACCGCGTGGACTTCGCGGCGGCACCGTACGACAGGATCAGCGGCAGGCCGGCGCTGTGCTTGTCGTCGTAGCCCTGCTCGATCAGCGACGTCACGTCGAACAGCCGGCGGTCGAGCTTCCCGGCAGCCAGATACGGCACGGCTTCGTCGGGATAGACGTACAGGTGCTTGCCGACGGTCTCCGTCCGCACTCCGCCGGGGGCGCCGTGCGGGCGTTCGACGTCGACGGCCTGCTTGCCGTTGCCCGTGCTCATGACGCGGACGACGTCGCCGGTGATGAGCGTGATCGTGTGCGTGACGGCGCCGGCGACGGCGGCGTTCCGTGCCGTCGTCGCCGGGGCCTGGGCCTGGGCCGCGGCCGGTGACGGTGCCTGCGTCGAGTGGGTCGCGGTGCGGGCCGCCGCGGGGCCGGCCGGTCCGGCCAGCAGGGAGACGGTTGCTGCGCACGCCGCCGTAGCGGCCAGGGTCTTCCGGCCGCGTGGGGTGCGAGGGGCATGGGGAATCATGCGACGGTCCTACAGGCCGCGGTATGGACCGTGGAACGCTTTCCCCCTGGCACAAACGCGTCACTGCGCACATGGGACACGCCGGGTTCCGCGGGCGGCAGAGCGGCAGTGCGTGCACGGCATTCGGCGAACGGCACTCGGCGAACGGTGAGCGGTGAGCGGTGAGCAGCGTGTTGCGTGCAGCGCCAATCAGGGCGCCATCCAAAGGCGTTCATATACGAGCCACTCGACCATATCTCTGCAAGGGTGGGCAGATGCAGACCCTCTACCGACAACTGCTCAAGCTGATGCCCCGACTGGGCGTGCAGGTGACCGACCTCGGCCCGGGCACCGCGGTGGTCTCCCGACGCGGGCGGCGGCTGCGGATCCCGCTCGGCACCGACGCGGATCTGCTGGCCAGGGACAACGCCCGCTACTCCGTCGCGGACGCCGGCCAGGACACCTGGCTCGTGCTGCGCGACAAGGCCCGCGCGAGCACCACCGCGGCTCCCGAGTGGACCGGCGTCCCTCTCGGCGACACCGGCGCGCGGCTCCTGCTCGACCGGCGCGCCGGCACGGACGAGCGCACGTTCCAGCTGGCGGCGGCCGAGTACCTGTGCCACCAGCACGTGGCCGCCATGCTCGACTTCTACGGCGTGAACTGCGTCTTCGACGTGGGCGCCAACACCGGCCAGTACGCGAAACGTCTGCGCCGCCTCGGCTACAGCGGCCGCATCGTCTCCTTCGAGCCCACCGGGGAGACCTTCGCGCGGCTGGAGAAGGCCGCCGAGCAGGATCCGGACTGGTGGGTGTACCGGTTGGGCCTCGGCAGCGAGGACACGACCGGCTCCATCCACGTGGGCTGGAAGACGATGAACTCGCTCCTGCCGCCCAGCGCGTACGGCCGCGACCGCTACCAGCGCTTCGCGACCACCCGCACCGAGGAGATCCGGATCCGGCGCCTGGACGGCCTGTTGGAGGAGGCACTGGACGGCATCGCCGACCCGCGCCCGTTCCTCAAGATGGACACGCAGGGCTACGACCTGGAGGTGTTCGCGGGCGCCGGGAAGCGGATCGGGGACTTCGTGGGGATGCAGTCGGAAGTCGCCGTGCTGCGGCTGTACGAGGGCAGTCCGGCGATGAGCGAGGCGATCGCCGCGTACGAGCAGAGCGGCTTCGAGATCACCGGCATGTATCCGGTGACCCGCGAGGCGGCCACGGGCCGGGTGGTCGAGTTCGACTGCGTCCTGATGCGCGCCGAGGCCGCCCCCGGGCGGGGCTGAGGACGCCCGGCTCCAGCCGTGGATCGTGATGCCCCGGATCGGGATCGTCGCCGCGTGCCTGAACTGATCGCGCCCACCAGCCGCTTGCACTCCGCCAGGGCGGAGGCGCGCGACGACAGAGGCCCGGCCCGCACGGGGGAAGCCGATCGAGCGCAACGGTGGCGTTCCTCGGGGGCGTTCGGGATATCGAGCACGGTGCGGTGCGGTGCCGTGCCGTGCCGTGCAGGCGACGTTACTGGATCAAGCTCTGCTTGGTGATCCGAGTGGGACCGGTGCGGGCATGCACGTGGCCGCCGTCGGCCATGACCGGGCGCGTGGCCAACGCATCCGGCCGGTCCTGGCGGCAGGTTCCTCCTTCGTTCCGTCGTCGGGGCCGACCGCTCACTGCCGATCGCCGCGCTGACGAAAATCCCTACCGCGCCGGCCGGAAAGGGCGGAGACTCCCCTCATGGCTGACATGGACGCGTTCCGGGAAGCGGTCACCGCGTGGGCGGCCGGCGGCCCCGGCGACCCCGCGCGCGAGCTCGCCGGGCTGCTGCCCGTGCGGACAGCGGTCCTGCTCGAAGGCCCGAGTGACGTCGCAGCGGTCGGCGCGCTCGCCGCGAGCCGCGGCCGGAACCTGGAGGCCGAAGGGGTCTGCGTCCTGGCGATGGGCGGAGCGATGAGCGTCGGGCGCTTCGCCCACCTCCTCGGCCCACCCGGCCTGGGCCTCCGCCTCACGGGCCTGTGCGACGAGGCGGAACGTCCCTACTACGCGCGCGGCTTGGAGCGGGCCGGTGCGGCACAGCAGGGGTTCTTCGTCTGCGCGGCGGATCTGGAGGACGAGTTGATCCGCGCGCTCGGCGTGACACGGGTGGAGGAGCTCGTACGTGCAGAGGGCGACCTGCGCGCCCTCCAGACGTTCCTGCACCAGCCGGCGCAGCAGGGCCGCACTGCACAGCAGCAGTTGCGGCGCTTCTTCGGCACGAAGAAAGGGCGCAAGATCCAGTACGGCCGTGTCCTCGTCGAGGCCCTCGCCCCGGATCGCGTACCCGCCCCGCTCGACGGCCTGCTCGCCGCCCTGTGACCGCCGGGCGGGGTCGGGCGAGCGCCCCATGGTTCGACGGTGGCAGGCGAAGGCTTCGTGGGGGCGGTCGGTGACGGACACCCGGGTCGGCGAGCGGATTGTCCGTGGGCGGTGCGAGGATGGCGGTGTGTTCCGGGAGGCGACCGGAGCAAGGACGCAGGCAGGTTTCGAGCGGTCGGAGGCGGCATGGCCAAGGAATTCCAGGTGACTTACGACTGCGCCGATCCGGGCGCGCAGGCGGCGTTCTGGGCTCAGGCACTGGGCTATCGCGTCCAGCCGCCGCCCGAGGGCTTCCCCGACTGGACGGCTGCGCTGACGGCGTGGGGCGTTCCGCCTGAGCAGCACAACGACCGGTCGGCCATCACGGATCCGGACGGCAAAGGGCCGCGGGTGTTCTTCCAGAAGGTCCCGGAGGGCAAAACGGCGAAGAACCGCTTGCACCTCGATGTGCGCGCGGCACCCGGCCAGACCGGCGACGAGCGGATGGCCACGCTGGAGGTGGAGGCCACCAGGCTGGAGGCGCTGGGAGCGAAGCGGCTGTACCGGCTCGAGCCCGATGGCATCGACGAGGGCATCATCGTGATGACCGACCCTGAGGGAAACGAGTTCTGCCTGGATTGAGGGCGGGGTGCCGGCTCTGGCTCTCGGTGGCTCGGAGCTGCGAAGCTCAAGAGCACCGAGGAGGCCCCGCGTTGACGCCTCCTGCGCCCCGCCCGTGAGTTGAGACGTCGAGCGTCTCTCGCGACGGCACGGATGCGCTTTGCGCTTCCTACGGCTGCGGACACCGCTGGCCTCGTCCGCTCTGATGCGGCGTGCGCTCAGCGCCGGGCATCGAAGCGTCAGGCCGAAGCGCCCGGCTGGGCATCCCAGCCGGGCGCGGGCACAGGCGCGGGCTCCCCGCCGCCTGGGGGTCGTCAGCTGTCCGCGGGGCGCTCGAGCGCCACCTTGGGCAGCCGCCGGGCGAGAGGAGCGGGTAGCCACCAGGCCCACGAGCCCAGCAGCTGCATGGCGGCCGGGACGATCAGGCAGCGGATGACCACCGCGTCCATGAGGATGGCCACGGCGAGGCCCAGCCCGAACTGCTGGAGCATCCGGTCGGGGCTCAGCATGAAGGCGGCGAACACCACGATCATGATGGCCCCGGCCGACGTGGTCCGCGCGGGCTCGGCCGAAGACGCCCCTGCCGCGATGAGTTCCAGCCCGGTCGCGAGTCTGTTCTCGTGACCGCCGAAGCACGTCGTACAACGTCATAGGACGTCACCGAACGTCGTACGACGCTGCCCGGAACGAGCCACCACGGAGGACACGATGACGACCACGCCGGACGATCCGACCACCGCGCTGCCCGGCCGCCCGCCCGTGGTCGATCCGGCCACCTGGCAGACCGCGCGTGACGAGCTTCTGGTCCGCGAGAAGGCCCACACCCGCGAGGGCGACGCCCTCGCCGCGGCCCGCCGCCGGCTGCCGATGGTGGAGCTCGACGGGACGGTCGAGGTCTTCGGACCCGACGGCCCGGTCCCGTTCCTGGACCTGTTCCAGGGCCGCGACGAGCTCGTGGTCTACAAGCACATGTGGCACGACGGCGCGCCGCACCAGGGGCAGTGCGAGGGCTGCACCACCACGGCCTGGCACCTCAAGGACGCGGTCTACCTCAACGCCCGCGGCGTCTCGTTCGCCATCCTGACCACGGGCCGCCCGGACGAGGTGGCCGCCTATGTCGAGTTCATGGGCTACACCCAGCCCTGGTACTCGGTGCGCGACGTGGCAGCACCGGTCGGCGGCGACATGGGTCACCTCACCTGCTACCTGCGCGACGGCGACCGTGCGTTCCTCACCTACTCCACGACGGGCCGTGGCAACGAGCGCGTCAACGGGTCCCTCGGGCTGCTCGACATGACGCCGTACGGCCGCGGCGAGGCGTGGGAGAGCAACCCCGCGGGCTGGCCCGAGGGGCGCAGTGCGTGCTGGTTCTGGCGCTCGGACGCGGACGGCAACGCCACCTGGGGTCCGACCAGCCGCCCGGTGCCCCAGTGGACCCGCCCCGGCGCGACCCCCGTGGAGACCCTCGGCCGGCACGGCCACCACCACTGACGCACCTTCGTCGACCGCCTCGTGTCGTGTCGTACGGTCGGTCGGCGCCGGCGGCGCGGCTCAGGGTCTCTGTCCGAATGGGTCGGCACCGGACAGCAGGGTGATGTGCGGTACGCCGGTGCGGGGATGCTCCGCCACCTCGGCGTCGACGCGGTAGACGTCGGCGAGCAGCTTGCGGGTGAGGACCTCCGCGGGGGTCCCGGTGGCCACCGCGCGACCGCCGTTCAGCACGCAGATCCGGTCGCAGAACGCCGCGGCCAGGTTGAGGTCGTGGAGTGCGACGACGGCGGTCACGCCGAGCCCGCGGACGAGGCGCAGCGTGTCGAGCTGGTGGCGCAGGTCCAGATGGTTGGTCGGTTCGTCCAGCACCATGGTGCCCGCGCGCTGGGCGAGCGCGCGGGCGATGAGTACCCGCTGCTTCTCGCCTCCCGACAGCCGGCTGAAAGGGGCGTGCGCCAGCCCGGCGGCGTCCAGTTCGGCGAGTGCGCCCATGATGATGGCGCGGTCGTCGGCGCCGTCGCCTTCGAAGGCCCGCTTGTGCGGGGTGCGGCCCATGGCCACCACGTCGTGGACCGAGAGCTCGAACTCCCCTGCCGACTCCTGCAGGACGGCCGCCAGCCGGCGTGCCAGGCTCTTGCCGGACATCCGCCGGACGTCCTCGCCGTCGAGCAGCACCCGCCCCGAGGTGGGACGCAGCGCTCTGTAGACAGTGCGCAACAGGGTGGACTTTCCCGCCCCGTTGGGGCCGACGAGCCCCACCACCTCGCCGGGAGCCACGTCCAGCGACACCCGTTCCACCAGGGTGCGCCCGTCGACGACGACCGAGACGTCCTCCACGGCCAGGGTGCCGGGCGCGGCCGTGACCTCGCCCGTGGCCGTGCCCGTGGCCGTGCCCGTGGCCGTTGCCGTTGCCGTTGCCGTGACCTTGGCCGTGGCCGTGGCCGTGGCCGTGGCCGTGACCTTGGCCGTGGCCGTGGCCGTGGCCGTGGCCGTGGCCGTGGCCGTGGCCGTGGCCGTGGCCGTGGCCGTACCTGTCTCCGTCATGCCGGCCTCCGTCGCATCAGCCACAGGAAGAAGGGGCCGCCGACCAGGGCGGTGAGGATGCCCACGGGGATCTCCTCCGGGCTCATGGCGGTGCGGGCCGCCAGATCGGCGGCGATGAGGAAGGCCGCTCCGAGCAGCGCCGCGGCGGGCAGCGCGCGGCGGTGGTCGGCGCCGACGAACAGCCGCACCACGTGCGGCATGATCAGCCCGACGAAGCCGATCTGGCCGCTGACGGCGACGATCGTCCCGATCATGACGGCTACGAGGATGAAGAGGGCGGCTCTGAAGCGGTGTACGTCCAGGCCGAGCGCAACGGCCGCCTCCTCCCCGGCGAGCAGCAGGTTGAGGGAGCGGCAGACGCCGAGCAGGACGGCCGTACCGAGGAGGACGGCACCGACGGGGATCCACACCACCGTCCAGGTGGTGCCGGCCAGTCCGCCGAGCATCCAGCGCAGCGCCGACTGGGTCTTGTGCGGGTCGTCGGAGGTGACGACGAGGAAGCCGGCGAGCGCCGACAGCACCTCGGCCGTGGCCACGCCCGCCAGCACCAGCCTCACCGTGGTCATCCGCCCGCCGGACCTGGCCAGGAAGTAGACGGCGACGAGGGCGGCGAGAGCGCCGAGGAACGCGACCACCGGCAGGGAGAACACGCCGAACAGGGTCAGGTTGAAGACGACGACCAGCACCGCGCCGACCGACGCGCCCGACGACACCCCGAGCAGCATCGGGTCCGCGAGCGGGTTGCGTACCAGCGCCTGGAGCGCCATCCCGCAGACCGCCAGGCCCGCGCCCACGACACCGGCGAGCAGTACGCGGGGCAGCCGTACGTCGATGACGATCGTCTCGCGGACCGGGGTCCAGGTCGCATCGGCCAGCGCCGGATGCACCCGGTGCAGCAGGATGCCCCAGACCTCGTCGGCCGGGACGGCGATGGAACCGGCCGCGATCCCGAAGGTCGCCGCGACGGCGAGCAGTGCGCCCAGCAGCACGAGCACGAGCGGGTAGGGGATCCCGGGGCGCCGGGCGGCGGCCACTTCCGTTGTTCCGCTCGGACCCGTCACCCCGGCCGCGCCTGCCGCACCTCCCGCACCTCCCGCACCTCCCGCACCTGCCGCGTCCGTCGCATTCGCGGCATTCACGAGGTCCGCTGCATCCACCGTATCCACCGCACGGGTCCCGCCCACGGCGTCGGTCGCGCCGCTCACTTGAAGCGGTCCGGGTGGAGCTGGCGGGCCAGGGACTCCACGCCGGACGGCACCCGGACGCCCAGCACGGTGGACGACAGCGGCAGCACCGCGAACCGCTTGTTCTTGATGGCGGGTACGTCCTTCAGCGCCGGATTCGCCAGCAGGAACTTCTTCTTGTCCTCGACCGGCTGATCGCCGTAGTCGTAGATGACGACGACCTCGGGCGCACGCTCGGCCACCTGCTCGAACGACACGTCGCCGAACGCCTTGTCCAGGTCGGCGAAGAGGTTCACCCCGCCCGCCTGCTTGATCATCTCGTTGCCGATGCCCGCCCCGCCGGCCGTGAAGGCGGTCTTGTCGCCGCTGTCGTACACGAAGATCTTGACCGGCCTGACTCCGGCAAGCTTGTCGTTGACGGCGTCCAGCGTGCCGTGCACCTTCTTCACCTGCTGCTCGGCGCGGTCCGGTACGCCGAAGATCTTGGCCACGTTCCGGATCTCCTGGTCCACCATGGCCATCGTCACGGGACCGGACGGGCACTCCTCGATGTTCAGATAGGAGTGGACGCCCGCCTGGGAGAGGGCGTCGCGACTGCGGCCTTCCTTCTCGTCGAAGGTGCTGGCGAAGCCGCCGTAGGCGAAGTCGGGTTCGGCGGCCAGCAGGGTCTCGAAGGAGGGGTACTCCTTGGCGAGAGCCTTGATCCCGTCGTACGCGTCCTGGTACTCCGGGAGGATCCTGTCGTCGAGGTAGGCCGTGCCGACCATCGACTTCTCCAGCCCGAGGGCCAGCATGACCTCGGTCGCGTGCTGGTTGAGCGAGACCGCGCGCTGCGGAGGGCGCTGATAGGTGGTCTTCACACCGCAGTTGGACACCGTGACCGGGAACCCCTTGGGGGCGGGGGCCGCCGGCGCGGCGTTGTCGCGGGCTGCCGTGCCGCCGCAGCCGGACAGCAGCAGGGCCGCCGCGACCATGGCGGCGGACAGCAGGGAGATCGGGCGCTTGCCCATCATGTGGTGGGTCCTCTCACCGCAGGGTGGTCCGGGAAGTGGGCCGGAGACGGCCGGATTTCGGGAGTCCGGCCCGTGGTGACCGCGGCCTGTCGCGGCGGGCCGGGTCGAGGAAGGTCGGGTTCGGGGCCGGGTCAGCCGACGTCACGGAGCGGCCCGGACCGGGCGCGCCGCGGCGGCGTGAAGGCATAGAGGTCGAGGATGTCCGGCGGCGCGGCGACGCCGGGGCCGCCCGCCCGTACCCAGGTGACGATGTCCTCGGTCGCGGCAGGGTCGTTGACGAGGCCGAACCAGGCCGGCCGGCCACCGGCGGCGCGTCCTTCTGACGACGGCTGGACGACGACCACGTTCGCCTGGTCGCACACGTCGAGACAGTCGCTGATCCGGACCGGGGCGGCCTCGGCGAGGCGCGCGGTCTGCTCGGCGTGGTCGACGCCGGTCACCTTGGTGCTGCCGCAGCAGCAGTCCCGGCACACCACGACCCTGCACGGAACCCAACCGGCAGACGATGGCCCCACGGGCATCACGACAAGCCCTCCTCCCTGGGGAGATCCGCCCCAGTCACGTCGAGGAGGCGACCGCGTGAGTCTCCTGGCTCTCGGGTCAGTGCTCGTCCCGGCCTTCCCACCCGCATCCGGGCAGTGGTCTGTTCGGGATCCGCTCGCCGATCACAGTGGCGGGACCGCGCCGGATTCACACCGGCTTCCTCGTTCCGCCGTCGCCTTTTCGCGCAACATCATCGCAGAAAGACACGTCGTGTCATACGCCGGGGCCTGAACCGGCCGCGGAGAACCGCCGCACACGCCCCGCGGGCGCGCGCGACGCACGCTGCCGCTCACTCCCGCGCGCCCCGCGGGGACCCTCGCGGCGGCGGACAGGTCGGGGACGGGGGTCACGCCGAGCGGTCCGCCACCGGATACGGGACGAACGTGCTGCCGTTCTCGTCGATCCGCACCGGGCGGCCGAGCGGCGGCGCCGCCCCACTGCGGGCAGTCGAGGCGCTCGCAGACCCGGCACTCCATGCCGATGGGGGTGGCGGCGGACGCGTTGCCGAGGTCGAGGCCGTCGGACCAGACCAGGCGCGAGGCGTGGCGGAGCTCGCATCCCAGGCCGACGGCGAAGGTCTTGCCGGGTTCACCCCAGCCGCCACGGTGCCGGGTGAGCGTAGGGGCGGTCCACAAGTAGCACTGCCCGTACGGCATTTCCGCGACCTGGACGTGGAGTCCGGATTCGCCTCCGCGGCCGACGTGGACAGCGGCATGGGCTGGGCTGCGCCCGCCCCATGGGTCCGCTGAAGCTCGCGGACCTGATCGGTCCGGACACTGTGGCCTCGATGGCCGAGTCCCTGTACGACGAGTTCAAGGAACCTGTACGCACCGCCGCCGCTGCTCCAGCGGATGGTGGAGGCAGGGGCTGCTCGGCCGCAAGTGCGGCCGGGGCTTCCCCACGTACGACCGCGGCTGAGGAGCCGGCACGACCCCGGGACGGGTCCCGGGCCCCCGGTCGCGGGTCCTCGGGTCCACGGACCCACGGACCCACGGACCCGCGCTGGCCGCACGCGTCCTAGCGACGGCTGCGTACGAGCAGATGCAGGAAGTACGGCGTGCCGATCACGGCGGTCATCAGGCCGGCGCCGAGCTGGGCGGGCGCGATCACGATCCGGCCCAGCAGGTCCGCGACACAGACGAGCACGGCACCGAGGAGGACCGAGACCGGAACCACCCGGGCGTGCTGCCGGCCCACGAGGGCCCTGGCCGCGTGCGGTGCCACAAGCCCCACGAAGCCGATGGTGCCCGCGGCGGCCACGGCGGTGGCGCTGAGCAGGACGCTCAGTACGAGGAAGCCGAGGCGCCCCCGTGCCAGATCGAGGCCCAGGAGCCTCGGGGTGTCCTCGTCCAGCGACACGAGGTCGAGTTCGGTGTGCCGCGCGGCCGCGATGAGCAGGCCCAGGGCGAGCACGGCCGCGAGGGGTGCCACGTCGGGCAGGGTCCGCCCGTAGGTGGAGCCCGACAGCCAGGTGAGGGCTTTCGTCGCGTTGAACGGGTCCGTGAGGACGATCAGCAGGCTGATCAGCGCGGCGCTGCCGGTGGCGACGCCGAACCCGACGAGTACGAGCCGGTTCTGCTGGAACCCGCCGCGCGCGGCCAGTCCGAAGACGAGGACGGAACTGGCCGCGGCGCCCGCGAACGCGGCGGCGGCGACGCTCCACGATCCGGCCACGGGCACCGTCGTCACGAGGAGCACGGCGCCGAACGCCGCCCCTCCGGAGACGCCGAGGACTCCGGGCTCCGCGAGCGGGTTGCGGGTCACGGCCTGGACGAGCGTTCCGGCCAGGGCCAGTGCCGCGCCCGCGAGGAGAGCCGCGAGGACCCGGGGCACCCGGGTGTCCAGCACGAAGGAGACGGCCCGACCGGCGCGGCCCTGGGCCCAGTTCACGACATCGCCCAGCAGCAGTTTGCTGTCGCCCAGCAGCACGGCGGCGATCGTCACGCCGACGAGCACGGCCACCAGCACGGCCGTGGTGGTCAGGAAGACCGTCCGGCTCCTGATGCGCAGCCGGTCGGGCGCGGCGGCTCCGGCGGTGTCCCGGACCCGGGTGGCCATCGTGATGAGGAACGCGGCTCCGACGAGGCTGGTGGCGACGCCTGTCGGCACGGCGACCGCCGCGTCCGTCGGCACGAAGGCGCGCAGGAGGACGTCGGAGCCGAGTACCAGCACCGCCCCGGCGAGGCCCGCGACCGGAATGGCCGTACGCGCACGGGAGTACGCGCGGAACCTGCGGGCGAGCGGGCGGACGAGGGCGGGGGCGCACAGTCCGACGAAGCCGATCGGTCCGGCGAGCGTGACGGCCGCCGCGGAGAGCAGCGCCGCGAGCACGACCGCCGTGACACGGGTGGCGCGCACGGGCACACCGAGGCCGCGGGCCGCGTCGTCGCCCAGAGCCAGGGCGTCGATCCGGCGGGCGAGGAGCATCAGGCCGACGAGACCGACGAGGCCGATCGGCGCCAGCTGCGCGACGGCGTCGAACCCGTTCTGGGAGATGCTGCCCTGGTTCCACTGGTACAGGCCCTCGGTCTGCTGGGGGAACAGCAGGAGCAGCCCCTCGGTGACGGCGATGAGGCCGAGGGTGAGGGCGCTGCCGGCGAGCACGAGCCGTACGGTGCCCGTGCCCAGGCCCGACAGTCCGAGCACGACGGCCGCAGCCGCGAGGCCGCCGGCGAAGGCGACGCCGGAGGTGGCGAACAGTGGCAGCGAGATCCCGGTGACGGCGGTGAGCCCGAGGGCCAGGTACGAACCCGCGTTCACCGCGAGCGTGTCGGGTGAGGCGAGCACGTTGCGGCTCACCGCCTGGAGGGCGGCGCCCGCCATACCGAGCACGGCCCCGACGAGCAGCCCAGCGGTCATCCTCGGCAGCCGGGAGGCGATGATGACGGAGGCGTCGTCCGGGTCGGCGCGTCCGGTGAGCGCCTTCCAGATCTCGGGGGCGCCGACGGCGGCCGTGCCCTGTGTGATGTCGACGACCGCGAGGACGGCGACGAGAAGGACCAGTGCGGCCGTCACCGCGGCCGCGCCCGTCCGGGACGGGGCCGCCGGCGGACGGGTGGCGGCGGTGGAAGCGGTGACGGCCATGGGTGTTACTTCGTCAGTGCCTGGACGACGGCGTCGACGTACTTGCCCATCGACTCGGGGCCGCCGAACATCCAGATGCCGTCGGGGAGCCGGTGGACGTTGCCCTTCTTCACGAACGGCAGGGAGGTCCACACCTTGTGCTTGGCGAGGACACCGTTGAACGGGGTGCTGGCCTTGTCACCGTCGCTGCCGATGTAGGCGAACTGCACGTCGCCGAGGTTGGTGAGGCCCTCGACGTCGGTGGCGGCGAGTCCGTAGCTCTCGTCGCCCTTGACGGTCCAGGCGTTCTTCAGACCGAGCTGCTCGTTGACGCCGCCGATGAGCGAGCCGCTGGTGTACGGCCTGATCGAGACCTGGTTGGAGACGACGTAGCCGTCGGCGAAGGCGTACTTCGTGCCGGCGAGTCCGGCGTCGGCGAGGGACTTCTTGCCCTCGGCGAGCTTCGCCTCGAAGCCCTTCTTGAGCTTCTCGGCCCGCTCCGTGGTGCCGGTGGCCTTCGCGATGAGGTCGAGGTTCTCGGTCATCTGCCCGATCGGGTCGGAGGCGTCGGCGGCGCGCACCTCCAGGACGGGGGCGACCTTGCGGAGCTGCTTCACGGCGGCCGGCGGCAGGTCGCTGGTGGCCACGATGAGGTCCGGCGCCAGGGAGGCGATGGTGTCCATGCTCGGCTCGCCGCGCGTGCCGATGTCCTTGGGCTCGTTCCTCAGCGGGACCGCGGTGTCCCAGGTCTTGTAGCCCTTGACATCGGCGACACCGGCGGGGTCGACGCCCAGCGATATCAGGTTCTCGACGACGTTCCATTCGGTTCCGACGACCTTCTTGGCGGGTCCGTCGAGTTCCACCTTCGCGCCGGTCGCGTCGGTGAGGGTGATCGGCTCGGCGCTCTTCTTCGCGCCGTCGGCGGCGGGCTCGGTCGTCCCGCAGGCGGTCAGGGTGAGGGCCGCCGCGGAAGCGACCGCGGCGGTGAGGAGGAGGCGTCTCATGAGGTGGTGCTGAGCCTTTCGCTTCGCGAGTGGTGGCGGCCGATCGCGCGGGTGCGCAGCCGGCCGGTGAGGGGATCGGTGTCGACCTCGATGCGGATGCCGTAGGTGTCGGTCAGTCGCCGCGCGGTCAGTACGTCCTCGGGGAGGCCGTCGGCGATGATCCGCCCCTGATGGAGCAGAGCGATCCGGTTGGCGACGGCCGCGGCCTGGTCGAGGTCGTGGAGGACGGCGCCCACGGCGATCCCGTGGTCGTCCGCCAGGTCGCGGACGAGGTCGAGGAGTTCGACCTGGTACCGCAGGTCGAGGTAGGTCGTCGGTTCGTCGAGGAGCAGTA
This sequence comes from Streptomyces sp. FIT100, assembly GCF_024584805.1. Lineage (NCBI taxonomy): Bacteria > Bacillati > Actinomycetota > Actinomycetes > Kitasatosporales > Streptomycetaceae > Streptomyces > Streptomyces sp. FIT100. The sequence goes on from NZ_CP075715.1 coordinate 378,792, forward strand.
CGCCGGTCTCCTGCGCGAGGCAGCAGGCGAGCCACACGCGCTGGAGCTGTCCTCCGGAGAGATGCTCGGCGCCTCGGTCGGCGAGTTCCGCGACGCCCGTCATGGCGAGCGCACGGTCCACCGCCGTCCGGCCGCCGGGATCCGCGGCGCTCCAGCGCCCCCGGTACGGGTAGCGGCCGAACTCGACGACGTCCCGTACGGTCAGCCCGCTGGGGGTGGGGCGCCCCTGTGTCAGCAGGGCGACCCGCCGCGAGAACTCACGGGAGGTCAGGGCGAGACCGTCGGTGTCGGCGTCGATGACGAGCGTGGCGGTCCTGGGCCGCTGCAGCCGTGCGAGCGTGCGCAGCAGCGTCGACTTGCCGCTGCCGTTCGGGCCGACGAGGACGGTCACTTCGCCGGGCCGCAGCGTCAACGACGCGTCGTGCACGACGCCGACACCGTCGTAGGCCACGGTGACGCTCGTGGCCGACAGTTCATGGCCACGGGGACCCGTGGCCGCGAGGATCTCTTCACCGACTTTCACGAGGCCAGGTTAGCCTAACCTTAGTAGCTGCCTACAGGGGGGTGGGCGGCCTGGCGCACATCGCCTCCTCGCGCGATCGGTTCATACCGACAGAACGTGGACACAATGTTTACACGTCAACATTGTCAACCGCGTGAGAGGGGATCTCCGTGATCGCGACGTTCGCCCGGAACCGGAGGGGCTCGGCCCGGGAGACGCAGATCACACCTCGGCCCGTGTCACATCTCGGCGGGCTGTCCAGTCAGTGGTGTGTATCTGCAATCTCGGCAAGGAGATCGCCATGGAATCGCGTCTCAACTACTTCGGCAACCCCCTCGCGGGCAAGGTGCTGAAGCACATCAACTCGGCGAGCAAGGTCGTGTCGGACTCGGGGCTGCCGGTCGCCACCCAGGAACTGGTGAAGATCCGCGCCAGCCAGATCAACGGCTGCGGCTTCTGCACCGACATGCACACCAAGGACGCCGCCGCGGCCGGCGAGACCCCGCTGCGGCTCAACCTGGTCGCCGCCTGGCGCGAGGCCACGGTCTTCACCGAGGCCGAGCGCGCCGCCCTGGAACTGGCGGAGCAGGGCACCCGCATCGCGGACGCCGCCGGTGGCGTCACCGACACGGCCTGGGCGAACGCCGCCAAGCACTACGACGAGGACCAACTCGTCGCGCTCATCTCGCTCATCGCCGTCATCAACACCTACAACCGCATCAACGTGATCAACCAGCAGCCGGCCGGCAGCTACCAGCCCGGCCAGTTCGGCTGAGCCGAGGGATCCGGCCCGCCGGACACGTGCAGCCCGTCCCCTCGTCACCCCGGCCCACGGCGGGGGGACGGGCTTCCGGCACGCGCCGGCCGGTCACATCGTTCCGGTCTGGGACGCCATCGTCACCGGCGCAGGGTCCGGCATCGGCCGTGCGACAGCTCGGGAGCCGCGAGACAGACACCGCGGCAACGGTCGTCACCACTGCCGTGGCGCCCCTGGCAGAGACGGACCGCTCAACGATCACCGGGCTCTTCGACCTCAATGCGACGGCGGCGATGAGCGCGCGCCGTGACCTGCTCGCCGCGAATCCTCACCCGCACCTGGGGCACAATGGTCGGTGAATGTCCCGCAGCGCTTCGTAGCGCATCCAGCGCATGCAGGGGATGGTGGACATGTCGTACCCACCGCAGGTGTACTCGGGAGACAGCGGCGAGATCAGCGCGCACTTCCGGTCGGCGGACGCTGCGCCGGATTTCGGCACACACGACGAAGGCGGCATTCACTACTTGGCGACCACGGTCACCACGCGCGGTGAATTCGGCCTCTACCGGGTCGAGATGAGAGAGAACGCGGGCGGCCCCAAGACTCATTTCCACCGATGCATATCGGAGTCCTTTTTCATCCTTGACGGAACGGTTCGTCTTTTCAACGGTGCCGAGTGGATCGACGCACACAGCGGCGACTTCCTGTACGTACCGCAGGGCGGACTGCACGCCTTTCGCAACGACTCCGACGCACCGGCTCAGATGCTGCTGCTCTTCACGCCGGGCGCACCGCGCGAGGAATACTTCGAGAACCTGTCTCAGCTGGCCGGCTACACGGACGAGGAACGCGCCAGGTTCCTCGTGAAGCACGACTCGTACTTTGTGGAGTGACCCCGGGCCACCCGGTGCGGTTCCCCTCAGCGGTTCCGTCTCCGTCCTGCGTCGGTCAAACCGCCGAGCCCACAATGAGTGACACGGTTTGCCTAGGTTGGGTTCGACGATGCATGGCCGACCACACCCCGCGAGCGCACGCTGCTGTGACGGCTTGTAGCATTGGTGATCTCGGGGTCGGAAAGGACAGGCATGCACGCTGGGGAAGACACCGACTCCCTTGACCAGGCGACCAGGGAGTTCCTCGCGGTGCGCCCGCAGCTCTTCGGCATCGCCTATCGCGTGCTCGGCAGCGCGGTGGAGGCCGAGGACATCCTTCAGGAAGTATGGATGCGGTGGCAGAACACCGACCGCACCGCCGTCATCGAGCCGGCGGCTTTCCTGGCCACCATCACCACACGCCTGGCGATCAACCTCGCCCAGTCCGCCAGAGTGCGGCGGGAAGCGTACGTCGGGCCGTGGCTGCCCGAGCCGGTCGACACCAGCCAGGACCCTCAGGTGGGTGCGGAACGGGCCGAGGCCCTCGAAATGGCGGTTCTCCTGCTCCTCGAGAAGCTGAATCCGGTGGAACGGGCCGCCTACGTCCTGCGAGAGGCGTTCGACTACCCGTACAAGCAGGTCGCGGACATGCTCGAAACGAGTGAGGCCAACACCCGCCAGCTGGTGAGCCGTGCGCGCAAACACCTGGCCGCCGAGCGCCGGGAGCGCGTCAGCCCGGCCGATCACCGGCGCCTGCTGGAAGTGTTCCTCACCGCGGCGCAGACGGGCGATCTCGCGGCACTGGAGGGCGTGCTCGCTGCGGACGTCGTCAGCTACGCCGACGGCGGAGGCATGCGTGGCGCATCGAAGATTCCCGTTGTCGGACGTCCGCACGTCTCCAAGTACCTCGCTGCCTTCGCCCCGCGCTTCTGGCCCGGGTCGGACGTCCGCTGGGTCGAGGCGAACGGCGAGCCGGCCGTTCTCGTCTCGTCCGGCGGGAAACCCACGGCTCTGCTCTCCGTCGATATCTCGACGGAAGGGATCGAAAAGATCATGTGGGTGATGAATCCGGCCAAGTTGGCGCCCTATGTGGCGTCGCTGGGCGGCTGAGAGACCCACACTCGTCCGTGGCACACGCGGCGGCTGCTGCTACGAGCACAGCACGCCGTTCGCCGCACCGCGGCACTCACCGCCCTCGGGTTCCGGATCACTCTGCTCAGCCGGCGTGAAGGATCCGAAAGCGATCGGGTTGCGCCGGATCTCGATCAACGACTTGGGCCGGCGCCCACGCCCATTGCCAAACGCTGATGTCCGGCGTGCGGGAGAACCGGATCGGCCCGCGGGTGCCTTCGACTGCCACGCGCGGCCAGGGTTCGGCCGTGCGCACCCCGTCCGCGCCATGGGAACGCAGCACATCGGCGAGGACGGCGACCGTGTCGTACCCCTCGAAGGCGACGAAGGAGGGCGCTTCGGCCAGCCGCTCGCGCAGGGCCGTCCCGACCCGTGCACCGAGTGGACCGAGACGCTCGGGCAGATAGCGCAAGAACGGGATCGCGGCGCCGTCGTCACCCAGCAGCGTCGCCCATTCGGAGAACTCCGGTTGCCCGGCCGGAGCCCCGATCATGACGTGGGCGAGGCGCTGGTCACGGCGGACGGACTTGACGATCGACACTGCGGGCTCGGGGTGGCCGACCAGAAGGAGGAGGGCTGTCGCGCCGTTGTCGACGAGTTCGTCGCACACGGCCGTGGGGTCGAGCGCGCGCATGTCGAGTTCGATGACGGAGCCGCCGCGTGGAGTGAGGTAGTCCCGCAGAATGCGGGCGCCGGATGCCCAGTAGACACTCGGCTCGGCTGCTACGGCGATTCGACTGTGGCCCGCGCCGAGGAGGAAGTCGGCGTAGATCTGCCAGCCGTGGGACTGCGCCGGGGCGAGGCGCGCGACCCACTGCGTCGGCCGCTCGGTCAGCGCGTCGAGGACCGCTGACGAGCAGAGGAACGGCAGTCCGAGGGCGTCGGCCCTGGCGGCAGCGGCGCGAGCGACCACGCTGTGATACTCCCCCGCCAAGGCAGCGACGCCCAGGCCGGCCAATTCATCCACGGCGGCCTCGGCCTTCCGTGGATCGGCCGCGGTGTCCCGGACCACCAGCTCGAGTGGTCTTCCGACGATCCCCCCGGCGTCATTGACTTCACGAACGGCCAACTCGAGTCCAGCGAGCAGGTGCCGGCCCGCCTCGACCCAGCCAGGCCGAGTGAGCGGAACGAGTGCGCCGATCCGGACCGATGATCCGTCAGTCCGCTCCGCTCCAGATGGCGATGATGGCGTACTCATGCGTTTGCGTCTCCCGTGTGCCGATTCGGTTGCAGGGTGCCCGGATCGCAGAGCTTGCCGAACTGCCGCGGGCTCAGCAGGTGAACGGGGCCGGCCAGGACGGCCCCGACGCCGTGATCACACCGGACACGGCGAGATCCTCTCACCTTGATCATGTTCCAGGACCCGCCGGCGTCCGGCGGGACATATCTCGGTCGCCCGGACCGCTTCGGCGTGAGAGCCTCACCCCCGTGGCTGGCGAAGCCGATAGGGAAGAACTGTGGCACCAGCACGGCTGGCGGACGAGTTGTGGCAGCACTCATGGAAGAGGGACTGAGCGACGATGCAAGCGTCAGAGGTCCGGCGTGCGGTGGCCGCGGCCATGTCGGTCGCCTCATCACTCGACTTGGCAGTCGACGACGCGACTGTCCTTCATGACTCCAACAAACTCACTCTGCGTCTGCTGCCTTGTGACGTCCTGGCCCGGGTGGCCCCGGTAGCGCATCAGGTCGCCCAGTTCGAAGTCGACCTTGCTCAGCGGCTCGCCGCATCCGGGTGCCCTGTGGCTGCTCTCGAACCTCGAGTGGAGCCACGCGTCTATGCGCGTGACGGCTTCGAGGTCACGCTATGGACCTACTACGCACCCGTGACACTTGGAGAGGTCTCGCCGGCCGACTACGCCGATGCGCTCGACCGGCTGCATGCCGGCATGCGCAAGCTCGATGTCCCGACTCCGCACTTCACGGACCGGGTCGAGCAGGCTCGACAACTCGTCGCGAACCGCGACCGCACTCCGGCGCTCGCCGACGCGGACCGGGAGCTGCTGGGCGACAACTGCGCAGCCTGAGACGAGTGATCGGCGAACACGGCGGCGCCCAACAGCTTCTCCACGGAGAGCCGCACCCCGGCAACCTGCTCACCACGAAGAACGGGCTGCTGTTCATAGACCTTGAGACGTGCTGCCGTGGGCCCGTGGAATTCGACCTCGCCCATGCGCCCGAAGAAGTCGGCGCGCACTATCCGGGCGTCGACCAAGACTTGCTGCGCGCGTGCCGGATCCTCGTACTGGCGATGATCACCACGTGGCGCTGGGATCGAGGCGACCAATACCCGAACGGGCGCCGGCTGGGCGCAGAGTGGCTCGGTCAGATCCGCGCGGCACTCGATCGCGACGGCGGCCTCGGCCTGGACACCCATGGCTGATCGCGGACTTGCGAGGTCGTAGCCGGTGGGCCACGGTCAGCGGGAGGTGAGGGGCGTTTCGGACTCGACGCGGGTGAGCTTCTCGGGATTGCGGACGTAGTAGAGGCCGGTGACGCGGGCGTTCTCCACGCGGAAGGCCAGTACGCCGTCGATCACACCGTCCAGGCGCAGGATGAGTCCGGGGTTGCCGTTGACCGTCGTGGGCTCGCCGGCGAGGGTGCCGCCGGCCTTGTCGACACTGCCGGCCATGTAGCGGAGCACCTTCTCGGCGCCGACGACCGGCCGCAGGGCCGCCAGCTTGAGACCGCCGCCGTCGCTGACGAAGACGACGTCCGGGGCCAGTACGTTGAGCAGCCCTTGCAGGTCCCCGGTCTCGAGCGCGCGCTGGAACGAACGCAGCGCTTCCCGGGCTTCCTCCGGGGAAGCCGGTGTGCGCGGCCGGCGGGCGTCGACGTGGCGGCGGGCGCGGTGGGCGATCTGGCGTGCGGCGGCGGGGCTCTTGCCGGTCGCGGCCGCGATGTCGTCGTAGCCGATGTCGAAGACCTCGCGCAGGACGAAGACGGCGCGTTCGGTGGGTGAGAGTGTCTCGAGGATGAACATGAGTGCCAGCGACAGGTTCTCGGACAGTTCGACGTCCTCGGCCACGTCCGGCGCGGTGAGCAGGGGCTCGGGCAGCCAGGGGCCGACGTACGCCTCCTTGCGCCGTTTGAGGGTGCGCAGCCGGTTGAGCGCCTGCCGGGTCGTGATCCGTACGAGGTAGGCGCGCTGGTCCCGCACCTGCGCCAGGTCGACCCTGACCCACCGCAGCCACGCCTCCTGGAGGACGTCCTCCGCGTCCGCCGCCGATCCGAGCATCTCGTAGGCGACGGTGAACAGCAGGTCGCGGTGGGCGACGAATGCCTCGGTCGCGGGGCCGGTGACGTGGTCGTTCATGTCGTGCTCTTCGCTCTCTCGCGGTCGGCCCGGCACAGGGAAGCAGGCCGTGGAATGTACCCGGTCCGAAGACTGGGTTGTCGTCGGCAGCCTCCGTCACGGATCGCGTTGTGTGGTGGTGACTCCGGCTCGGTCCTCCGTGGGCGGAACCGGCCCCGGACCGGACCGCACCGGGCCGGGCCGGGCCCACGGAGGGTCTCGGCGGCTAGGCCGAGTGTCGCGTGCCGGACGGCGCCGTGCGGTTCTCCGATCGCGGCCGTTCCGTGCGGTCGCCGTGGGACCCACGGGACCCACGGGACCCACGGGACCCACGGGAACGGGCCTTGCGTGCCCCGGACACCAACTTGCCGAGGGTGAACCGGCAGGCGATCTCCTTGATGCCGGCACCGAGCCCTCCGCTGATGCTGAGCGCGTTCACCTTGTCGTTCGGGTAGGAGAACTGGGTGACGCCCTCGTCCCGGCCGAGGCTGAGGCACTGCCCGGCGAAGTACATCCGGACGGGAGCGGCCTTCTTCCCCGCGATCCGGCGCAGGATCGTGTCGGCCGCCGCCGGGCCCAGTTGCACGGCGGCCTGACAGCTCATCCGGAACGGATGGTCCGGCATCACCCCCGCGTCCCCAGCGGCGACGATGCGCTCGTCATCCACACTGGTCAGCGTCGTGTCGGTGAGCAGACGACCTTCGGTGTCGGTACGCAGCCCGCTGCGGGCGGCCAGGTCCGGGACACGGAATCCCGCGGTCCAGATCGTCACCGCGCTGGACAGCTCGCGGCCGTCGTCGAGCCGTACGCCGTCGCGTGTCACCTCGGTCACCCGCGCACGGGGACCTTCGAGGACGGTCACACCCACCTTCGCGAGTCGGCGGGCGACCGGCCGGCGGACCCGGGCGTGCAGGGAGGGGCCGAGCACGCTGCCGCAGACCAGAGTGACCCTGCGGCCCGCTTCGGCCAGCTCGGCGGCGGTCTCCAGGCCGGTCGGGCCGGCCCCGACCACGGTGACCGGAGCCGAGGCGGGCGTCGCGGCCAGCGTCGACCGCAGTCGCTGCGCCCCTTCGAGGTCCGACACCGAGTGAGCGAACTCCGCCGCTCCGGGCACGCCGGGACCGGAGGCGCCGCTGCCGACCGCGTAGACGAGGTAGTCGTAAGAGACCTCGCCACCGCGGGCCAGCGACACCCGCCGCTCGGCAGCGTCGATCCGGGTCGCGGTGTCGACCACCAGCCGGACGTTCCCGCCCATGACCTTCCCGAAGTCCTCGACCGCGTCATCGGAGCCGGTCACGAGCTGGTGCAGGCGGATCCGCTCGACGAAGTCGGGACGCGGATTGACCAGAGTCACCGACACACCGTCGCGGCGCGCCAGGCTGTTGGCCGCTGTCACGCCCCCGTACCCGCCGCCGACGACGACCACCTCGACGTTCCCGTTCATCATGTCTCCTCGTGTTGTGGACTCGGCATGGAGACACCAGCCGGGCATCCGGTGTGACAGCCCGCCGATGAGACGTGGCGCACATCGGACGTGGCGGATGGGCCACGCATTCCGCCGTGAGTGGCGCAACGGCCCTGCCGGCCCGGAGGCCCCGAGACGGTGGTCAACCGAGGGCCCATGCGGGTGGGACGGTCCGGAGACCAAGCCCAGGTCCGTCATTCGCATCAAGGGAAGGGCTGTCACACGGGCACGTCCGCCTCGGTCTTCATGGTGACGAGCAAGGAGGCGCTGCATCCGGGCGGGGCCCCGCCGTCCCGTCAGGTGATCACCGGCCAGGAGCGGTGCATCGCCTCCCAGAGAGAGGCAGACCGATGTCCGTTCGCACCGTGTCAGTTCGTGAGGGCCGGCGTCTCGCCCGCTCCGTCGCGGTCGGGCCGCACGTCCTGTTGGCGGACGAGCCCGAGCCCATCAGCGCGGATACGGGACCCACACCTGGGGAACTGCTCCTGGCCGCGCTCGGGTCGTGCACCTCCATGGCGGTCCGCGCCTACGCGGGTCGGCACGGGTGGCAGCTCCACCAGGTCGACGTGGACCTGGACTTCGATCCGCGGGGGCAGATCGTCAAGAACGTCAGGCTCGTCGGCGACCTGGAGCCCGCCCACATAGAGAGGCTGCTGACGGTGGCCGGGCGCTGTCCGGTGCAGCGTCTTCTCACGGGAGACGTTTCGGTGGTGACCGTACCCACGGTTGTGACACCGTACCGCCGACCGCCGGGTGGTACGCCGCAGTCCGAGCGCGGCACCCCGCGCTGCGGCAAGCACCCCAACGGCTGAACGGCGGGTCGTCGCAGGCTGCGCATTCACGCGCACTGGCCGGTGACTCTCATAACCTGACCCACAGCATGCGACATCCGAGATGAGGAACATCGTGTCCCCTGTGAATACGTTCGTGATCGTCGGAGGCGGACTGGCCGCGGGCAAGGCGGCGGAGGCGCTGAGGGAGCACGGCCACAGCGGGCCGGTCCTGATCATCGCCGACGAGCGGGAGCGGCCCTACGTCCGGCCGCCGCTGTCCAAGGGCTACCTGCTGGGCAAGGAGGAGCGCGACTCGATCTACGTGCACCCCGAGGACTGGTACACGGAGAACGGAGTCGAACTTCTCCTGGGCACGAGCGTGAAGGCCCTCGACGCACGGGCCAAGGAGGTGGAGCTGGACGACGGGCGTCGTGTCCCCTACGCCAGGCTCCTCCTCGCGACCGGTTCGTCCCCGCGCCGTCTGTCGGTCCCCGGGGCCGAGCTCGAGAATGTTCTGTACCTGCGGCGCGTGGGGGACAGTGAACGGCTCAAGGGCGCGTTCACCAAGGGGGCCAGGATCGTCGTGATCGGCGGCGGCTGGATCGGGCTCGAGACCGCCGCGGCCGCCCGGATCGCCGGGGCGGAAGTGACCGTGCTCGAGCACGGTGAGTTGCCGCTGCTGAAGGTGCTCGGGCGGGAAGCGGCCGAGGTGTTCGCCGGCCTCCACAAGGACCATGGCGTGGACCTGCGTCCTCGGGTGCAGGTCGCACGCATCACCGGAACCGGCGGCCGCGTGGACGGGGTGCAGCTCGCCGACGGCAGCCGCCTGGACGCGGACGCCGTGGTCGTGGGCGTCGGCATCACGCCCAATGACCAGCTCGCGCAGGAAGCGGGCCTGGACGTGCGGAACGGCATCGTCACCGACGAGCACCTGCGGGCGTCAGCGGCCGACGTGTACGCCGCCGGCGACGTCGCCAACGCCTACCATCCGCTGCTCGGCGAACACATCCGTGTGGAGCACTGGGCCAACGCGCTGCACCAGCCACGGACCGCCGCGCTGAGCATGCTCGGCGAGGACGCCGTCTACGACAGGCTGCCGTACTTCTACACGGATCAGTACGACCTCGGCATGGAGTACACGGGTTACGCACAGCCGGGCGGCTACGACCGTGTCGTCTTCCGCGGGGATGTCGCCGGACGGGAGTTCATCGCCTTCTGGATGTCGGGAAACCGCGTGGTCGCGGGGATGAACGTCAATGTCTGGGACGTCGTCGACTCGATCCGATCCTTGATCCTTTCCGGTTCGGACATCGACGACGCCCGCCTCTCCGATCCCGGTGTCCCCCTGGACGGACTCCTCCCCTGAGACGGGAGGCCTGCGGTATCAGTGTCACACCGTCGCAGTGGCCCAGGACGCCGATGTCACAGTGTCGTGGTGTCACAAACACCCCGAGCGCCTGGTCGTACTCCATGACGACCACGTCGATCGGAGTAATCGTGGCAATCACCGAACAACGTCTTTCCACCATGGTGCTGGTGATCGGCACCGGCGGCGCCGGCCTGCGGGCGGCGATCGAGCTGGCCGAGGCCGGCGTCGATGTCCTCGCCGTCGGCAAGCGCCCCAGGGAGGACGCCCACACGGCACTCGCCGCCGGGGGAATCAATGCGGCCCTGGCCACGATGGATCCCGAGGACAGCTGGCAGCAGCACGCCGCCGACACGCTCAAGGAGAGCTACCTGCTCGCCGACCCCCGCACCGCCGAGATCGTCACGCGGGGCGCTGCTCTGGGCATCGACGATCTGGAGCGCTACGGCATGGCCTTCGCCAGGGAGGAGGACGGCCGTATCTCCCAGCGGTTCTTCGGCGCGCACAAGTTCCGGCGCACCGCCTTCGCCGGCGACTACACCGGACTGGAGATCCAGCGCGCGCTCATAGGGCGCGCGGACCAGCTCGGCATTCCCGTGCTCGACGGCATCTACATCACCCGGCTTCTGGTCCACGACGGTGCCGTGTTCGGGGCGTACGGCTTCGACGTCACGAACGGGAAGCGCTACCTCATCCACGCCGACGCCGTCATCCTGGCGGCCGGCGGCCACACCCGCATCTGGCGGCGTACCTCGTCACGACGCGACGAGAACACCGGTGACTCGTTCCGGCTGGCCGTCGAGGCGGGGGCCCGTCTGCGCGACCCGGAGCTGGTCCAGTTCCACCCCTCCGGAATCATCGAGCCGGAGAACGCGGCCGGCACCCTCGTCAGCGAAGCCGCACGTGGGGAGGGCGGCATCCTGCGCAACGGGCTCGGTGAACGTTTCATGGACCGCTACGACCCCGAGCGCATGGAACTCTCCACCCGCGACCGTGTGGCCCTGGCCTCCTACACGGAGATCAAGGAGGGGCGAGGCACGCCCAACGGCGCCGTGTGGCTCGATGTCTCGCACCTCCCCCGGCAGACGATCATGTCCCGGCTCCCCCGGGTCTACCAGACGCTCCTGGACCTGCAGATGCTGGACATCACCCGCGAGCCGATCGAGGTCGCCCCCACTGCGCACTACTCGATGGGCGGGGTCTGGGTCCGGCCCGAGGACCACAGCACCGACGTCCGCGGCCTCTACGCCATCGGGGAGGCGTCGAGCGGGCTGCACGGGGCCAACCGCCTCGGCGGCAACAGCCTCATCGAGCTGCTGGTCTACGGCCGTGTCACGGGACAGGCGGCGGCCGCCTACTCGGAGTCGCTGACCGCACAGCCGCGGTCGGCATCGGCGGTGGCCGAGGCCCGTGCGGAGGTCGACGGTCTGCTCGCCGCGGACGGGCCGGAGAACGTACGCGCACTGCAGCGAGCCATTCGCAACACGATGACCGAGCACGCGGGCGTGGTGCGCGACGAGGAAGGGCTGCGCGCCGGGCTGGCCGAACTCGACGCGATCGAGAAGCGGATGGACGACGTCGGCGTCCATCCCGACATCGCCGGCTACCAGGACCTCGCCCATGCCTTCGACCTCAAGTCCGCGGCTCTGGCCGCCCGGGCGACGCTCGAAGCGGCACTCGAGCGCCGTGAGAGCCGCGGCTGCCACAACCGCAGCGACTACCCGGACATGGACCCCGCACTGCAGGTCAACCTCGTGTGGTCCCCCGGCACGGGAGTCAGCCGAGAGAGCATTCCTCCCGTCCCGGACGAGATCTCGTCGCTGATGGAAGAGGTCTCGACCGAAGGAAAGCTCGCCGAGTAGTCGGCCGGCTTCGCCTTCCGGCACAGCCGGCCTGGCCTGCCGAGGAGGATCTCGCATCCACCCCGCCCGGGCGCCCTGTCACAAACACGGTCACGGCCCGGTCTTTCGTAAGAGGAAGACAACTCAAGGAAGAACCTCCGAAAGGATCCTGATCATGAAGGTTGTAGTGATCGGCGGAACCGGCCTCATCGGCTCGAAGCTGGTCGGCAAGCTCAAGGAGCACGGCCACGAGGCGGTGCCGGCCGCACCCAGCAACGGCGTCGACACACTGACGGGTGAGGGACTGGCGGAGGTCCTGACGGACGCTTCGGTCGTGGTCGATGTGTCGAACTCCCCCTCGTTCGAGGCCGAAGCCGTCATGGAGTTCTTCCGCACCTCGACCACCAACCTCCTCAAGGCGGAGGCGGAGGCCGGTGTGGCCCACCATGTCGCGCTCTCCATCGTGGGCACCGAACGGCTTCCGGAGAACGCCTACTTCCGTGCCAAGCTGGCGCAGGAGGAGCTCATCAAGGCGTCCGGGATTCCGTACTCCATCGTCCACGCCACGCAGTTCTTCGAGTTCGTGAAGGGCATCGCGGACTCGGCGACCGAGGGCGACACGGTGCGCGTCCCCGTCGCGGGGATCCAGCCCATCCACTCCGACGACGTGGCCGCTGCCGTGTGCCGTGCGGCCGTCGGCATGCCTCTCAACGGGATGGCGGAGGTTGCCGGTCCCGACACGTTCCGGTTCGACGACTTCGTACGTACGGGCCTCGCCGCCGAGGACGACCCTCGTACCGTCGTTGCGGACCCCCGCGCCCGGTACTTCGGCTCCGAGCTCGAGGAGACCAGCCTCCTTCCCGGCCCCGACGCGCACCTCGCCGAGACCCGCTTCACCGACTGGCTCGCACGGCAGCGGTGAGTCCTTGCGGGGGTGGCCCCGTGCCGTGAGCGACAGCCACCCCCGCGCTCCGGCCCACAATTCCGGCCCGCAAGCCGGCCCGCGACCCGATCCGGGTCCCGACCCCGATCCCGATCCCGATGTCCATTGCACGAAGGAGGCGGCTCACGATGTTCAGGAACCGCCGGCACCACACTGTTGCCGGTACCCGCCCACACAAAGCGCTGTCGGGTCTTTACACCATCGACCCGGTCCACAGCAAGATCGGATTCTCCGTCCGGCACGCCATGATCTCCAACGTGCGGGGGAAGTTCGACGCTTTCGAAGGGCTGCTGAAACTGGACGGGGCCCGGACCAACCTGTCCGAGGCCTATGTGAGTGTCCAGACCGGCAGTCTGGTCACGGGCATCCAGGATCGGGACGCACACCTCACGGGACCCGACTTCTTCGATTCCTCGACGTATCCCCTGATGACCTTCCGCTCCATCGAGTCGACCTTTGTCGGTGACGAGGAATTCCGACTGTCCGGGAATCTCAGGATCAAGGATGTCGAACTGCCCATCAGCATCGACCTCGCGTTCGGCGGGGCCGGCCGGGACTCCCTGGGGAAGAACCGGGTCGGTTTCGAGGGCACAGCCGCCCTGCGGCGCTCCGACTGGGGGCTCAACCGGAACGCGGGCCTGGAAGCAGGGGGCGTTCTCGTCAGCGACAAGGTGCAGCTGATCCTCGACATCTCGGCAGTGCAGCTGACCCAGCCCGCCGCCGCCTGACGACGGGACGCCCGTCGGCACGTCAGACCTCCCGTAAGGGGGCTGGGGCGGCGCCGACCCGGAACTCTTCCGGTCTCTGCCGGAGTAGGACGCGTGATGACCGCAGCATCCGAGAACCGACTCGCTTTCACGGCCACCGTAGTGGCGCTGACCGCCGAGGCCACCGAGCTCGAGACCCGTGTCATCGAGCTGCGCCAAGCGCTCGCAGAGCTCGACGAGCGGATACGCGCGGTGTCCAACGCGCTGCGCCAGGCGGCCCGTTCAGCAGGCCCGTCCGGTGTCCCCCTCGACGAGGAACACGCAGACGCAGGCAGAGGCATAGGTGGAACAAACTGACGCGGTCCGCGTCTGGGGCGCGGTCATGCGCGAGCCCTTCGACTGCTGAACACGAGCCGGATAGTCACAACCATACGGACGACCTGATCGGTCGCGGCACTCACCGCGACCCCACACCACCAGGACGAAGCCGCGCCACCAGCCCCAGGAGGACGCCCGGAAGGGCGCTACAGTCTCCACACCGGAGCGGGAGGAACGCCCGGCTCCGCCGGACGCAGCGTGGGTGGCGCCGAGGTGCACAGATGCGGGTCGCCCACGCCGGCGCGTGCGTGCCGACGCGCAGCGCAGCATCGACACCCTGCTCACCGCCGCCGCGGAAGTGTTCACCGCCTCCGGCGTGGACGCGCCCGTACGCGAGATCACCGTCTAGAAGGCTGCTGAAAATCTTGGTTGAGGGGCTGCTCGGCTGTGGGCCGGGCGGCTCTTTCGTTATGCGGTGGCCGGGGTGAGGTGCCAGTTGCCGTTGGCTCGGGTGAGTCCGAGGTTGATCAGTCGGCGGAGGTTGAGGGCGGCAGCGCGGTGATGGAGCCAGATGTTGTTGGCGATGACGCCCCGGTGCGGGACGCGGCGGTTGCCTTTGGCGACCAGCCAGGCGATGGCGCGTTCAACTGGTGGCCGCCATCTGCGGTATTCGTCCTGCCAGGCCACATCGGTGGCAGCCTGTGTCCGGGCGGTGGCCAGCAGTTCGTGCTTGGGGTGGACGTTGAGGGTGCGTCCGGTCTTGGATGTGGTGCAGCGTCCGCGCAGCGGGCAGTCGGTGCAGAGGCGTTTGAATTGGGCGGTGCGGGCACCGTCTGCTTTGACCTGTCCGAGGTTGGCGGTGTGGCCGGCCGGGCAGGTCGCGGTGCCGGCCGCTGTGTCGATGTGGAAGTCGTCGATGGTGAAGCCGCCGGGGACGGCCTGCCGCAGCGGTGGCGGCTTGATCACCAGGGTGTGGCCGTCGGCCTGCAACTGTGCGCGCAGATGGCCGGTGCCGTAGGCGGAATCGCCGAGCACGGTTAACTCCTGGCCCTCGTCCTCGTCGGCCAGCAGATCGCAGGCGACAGCGGCCTCGTGGTTGTCGGGGCCGTTGCCGCTGGTGAGGGCAACCGCGGTGAACAGTCCAGTCTCCGGCTCGACGGACGCATGTCCTTTGAAGCCGTCCTGGTGGCGGGTTCGGTTCTTGTGGATGTGCCGTGCGTCGGGATCGACGGTGGACACCGTCCGGTCCGCCACCGTGCGCTTCGCGATGCGCCAGCGGCCGTCACGCCCGTCGGAGTCATCGGCCGGCTCCACGTCCTGGCCCGCGACCAGGGCCAGCAAACCGACCGCGTTCGCCGCCCTCTCGCCGAGTTCCTGTTCAGGCAGGCGTCCGAGCAGGTTGAGGGCGTCGGCGACCAGCGCGTCGACCAACGCGGCACGCGCTTGCTCGTCGTCCCAGGCGATCCTCGGCTTGCCCGGGTCGGTGTAATCGTGCGCCGTGCACCACTGCTCCACGGTCTCCCCGCCTCCGGGGACCTCGCGGATTACCCGGCGGACCGCGGAGATGATCTGGGTAACGGTGTCCTGGGTGGCCACCGCGTCATCGAGCACGGTGGAGTCCAGAGCCCGCCGCTGCTTGCCCTTGAGCACGCCGGTCGCGGCCACGACCTCTTTGACCTTGGTGAAGATCCGCGTCGGATCGGCCGAGTGACGCAGTCGGCGCCGGAAGTACGTCAGCAGCGACGGGTCGAACGCCGTGTCATACAGGCCGAGCCCGCAGGCCGCCTTCCATCGCAGGTCACACCGCAGTTCCTGGACCGTCTCGAAGTCCGACAACCCGTACAGACTCTGCAGCACCACGGTCGCGGCCAGCACCTGCGGTGGCAGGCTCGGACGGCCGTTGGGCGAGGGATACATGTCGGCGAACATCCCTGGCTCGAACAGCACCTCACGATGCTCGGCCAGGAACGCGAACACAGTCCCCACCGGGATCAACTCCCGGCAGGTCTCCCACACATCCGGCCCGACCATCTCCCCGGCCCATTCCCCCTGCATGCCTACAAGACTGGCCCCGACTCCACCGAGCCGGGGCCAGAACACGAGATTTTCAGCAGCCTTCTAGGCGGGCGTGGGGGCCGGCACCCTCTACCGGCACTTCCCCGCCTACGACAGCCTGCCCGCCTACTTCCAGCAGCGCTACGTGCCCGTCATCGGCACGCTTCTGGATACCGCGGCGAAGGCCGGCCAGATCCGCTCCGACGTCCAGCCCGACGACCTGCTGCGCGCCGTGGCCAACCTGACGCTGCCGGCACAGGAAAACGACGGCCATACGCAGCGCATGATCATCCTGCTCGTCGACGGACTCCGATACGGCGCCCGGACCGGTGCTGCCTGAGCTACGGCTCGGGCCTCCGCGTGACCGGCGCCGAGCAGCCGGCGTGCGTGTGACACGCGGGGCGGCGGCGGACTGATGTCACAGGGCCTTCGTCAGCCCGGTCTCATTAGTAGAACGCGCGAAGAAGAAGAAGAAGAAGAAGAAGAAGCGGAAGGAACGTCCTGCGGGCCATGCGTCTGCCCAAGTCCTGCCGAAACTTCCATGTAGCGGAGGGAGGGTGCGGTATGGGTCGGGTTGGTGATGTGGTGTCGATTGCGGAATTGGTGGATGAGCGTCGGGATTTGGTGGGGGTGGCGTATGGAATGTTGGGGAGTTGTTGTGAGGCGGAGGGTGTTGTTGATGAGGCGTATCGGCGGTGGTACGGGCTGTCGGATCGGGCGCGGGCACGGATCGTAGTGCCGCGTTCCTGGCTGGCGGGGGTTGTCGGGGGGATGTGTCTGGACCGGTTGGCGTTGCCGGGGCGGGGACACCAGGGGTTGACTCCGGCGGCGCGGGCGGCGTTGGCCGTCAATGAGGTGCTCCGGGTGGTGTGGGGTGGGGTCACTGCCGGTGTCGTGGACCAGCCGGGGTTGGGGTTGGGGCGTGAGGAGTCGGTTGATGGTGCGCGGCGCAGTGTGCGGGCCGGGCACTCGCGGGTCACGACGGCGCGGGAACATGATGTGGTGGCCGGTGCGGTCCGTCAGGCGTGCGTGACGCAGGATGCCGTGTTTCTGGCGTCTTTGCTGGCGCCGGACGCGACGGCGTTCTTCGACGGTGGTGGCAAGGTCCGGGCCCTGGCCGAGCCGGTACACGGCAACGAGCAGGTCACTCGCGCCCTGCTGGCCCTGCTGGCCCGCGGTCCGCGTACCTTTCTGGACACCCGGTCCGTCAACGGACGGACCGGTCTTGTCGTGCGCTACGACCGGACCGTGGCCGCGGTCATCAGCCTGGACACCGCCGGTCACCATGTCGTCCAGGTCTGGGCCACTCTCAACCCGGACAAACTCCGCCCCTGGAACCGACCCGGCGCCGCCCCCGGCCCACCACGGCCAAAGACGACATGACCCCAACCACGGCTACGACACGTCCCGCGGATGCGCGCGGCGCCTCGCAGGCCGTTGCCGTCGGACAGACTGACGGCAGCCGGCGTGAGAAGAGCCTTCAACGAGCCCACATTCCCGCGCGGAGGCATCTGTCGCAACGCTCCACTGGGTACGGCCCTTCCGCATGCACCTCGACCGAACAGGTGCAGATGTTGTGACGTCGCCTGAGGGCCTCCTCCGGGCGGCCAAGGCCAGACCCGTCGGCAGGCGGGACGGCAGTGCGCGGGGCGCCCGACGGGGGGCGCGGTGGGCCGCACGCGTCTGTCACAGCTCCCGTGGGTGTTCGGTCAATGCGGTTGTGGCTTGTGTGGTGTTCGTCCAGGCCCGGCCCGAGCCGAAGGAAGGCGCATGACGACCCGAGACGCCGAGAAGCACTTCGATCCTGCCGCAGCCAGCGTGTCCCTGGTCGCCGAGGCCGCCCGGCTCGAGGCTCGTGTGCGCACGCTTCTCGCGGCACTCGACACTGTCGACGCGCGCATCGCGGCGGTCTCAGACGCACTGCGCCTGCTGCGCCGCTCGACCGTCGACGGGTAGTTCCGTCCTTCCGATGTCAGCAGAAGTCTTCGCTGTCCAGCAGGGTCGGGCCCTGTCCCGTTTCCCCTGCGACGGCACTGTGTTCCGCGTTCCCTCACTGCACCCGGCCGCTTCGGGCACACGTGTGGTCCGCCCGATTCATCTGTGTTCCAGAGCGCACTCCTGCATAAGATGTCCCAGGGGGTACCCAATCCCGGCGTCCGGGCGGAGCGGCACCGCAGGTGACTCGGCAGGGGCGTAACACGAAGGGTTGAGGATGAGAGGAACACATGGTCTCTGCAAGCCGCGCGGCGCATAACATCGAGATCACCGCCGAGAGTCTCCAGGAGGACCTGGCCCGCCTGGAGGTCCAGAAGCAGGCGCTGGAGAGGGAGCTGGCCGCGGTCGTGGCGCATCTCGGCTCCGTGCAGCGGGCTCTGAGTGCCCTCGAGGTACTGATGGCCGGCACCGCCGCCGTGGCCCCGGCGGACGTCGCGCGTGCCGCGGCAGCAGCACCGGACCAGACGGTCGTGTCCCCCTCCGCGTCGGCGGACGTCGCCCCGAAGACCGAACCCAAGGCTCGGCAACCCAAAGGCCGGCAGGCCGCAAAGGCGCCTGCTGCCCACAGCACCCCCAGCTCCTCCGGAGCTTCCAGTGCCTCCCCCGACTCCACCGAGGCCGACAGCCAGCGGACGTACGGCAAACTCACCGAGCACATCCTGGAGTACTTCGCCACGGTCGGCACTGCGGATGTGCGTGCCCGCGATGTGGCCGCCGCTCTCGGCCGCGACGCCGACAGCGGGAGCATCAACGCGGTCCGCAGCACGCTCGACCGGCTCGTCGGCACTTCCCGTATCCGCCGAACCGGCCGGGGCCTCTACCGCGCCAAGCGGTCCTAGGCTCCCGCGCCGAACACGCATGCATGCGCGAGGCGCGGCCTGCCCCGGGGGCATGCGTCAACGCGTTTCGGACGCCATATTTCACGGGGGATTGTGTCGAACGGCGTCCGAAACGCTGTGATCACGGTATCAAAACTTCCCCCCATCACACACCGACCGTTGTGAACATGTTGTTCAGTGACAGTGTCACCCACCACCGGGCACTCATGCGGACAGCGGCGACAGCGTGGATGCAGCCGCCGCCCGCCTTGCTGCCACGCCCATCCGTCAGCCGGCTGGACCGAGGATCAGCGCGATGCGCAGGCCGACCACCAGCGTGGTGGTGAGGGCCGTTGCGGTGAACGCCCCGGGGAACGACCCATCGATGCGCACCGCGCTGCACGGCAGGCCACTCGGGCCAGTACGAAGTCAGCACATCTCGCCCGCGAGAGGCAGCAGAGTGTGGGAATGGGAATCACACTGTTTGCCGACGGCCCGCACTGGCCGCCCGGTCACATCCGCGGCACCGAGACCGGGCAGGCGTACGACCGTCCGGGCACTCAGGAGTCGGTCAGCAAGCGGCGTGCCAGCGCACCCCAGTCGATGCGGTCGGCTTCCGAGCCGCGCGGGACACGAAGGTACGTCCGGCGCAGCCATGCGCGAAGCCCGGTGCGGTCGATCTCGAACAGCGCAGTGGCCCCGGGAGGTCCGATACGGAGGAAGAGGCTGTCGTCGCAGTCGTTCGCGAGGAGCGGCCAGACGCGCACCTCCCCTGACCCCGCGGTGTCCTTGGTTCCCGAGTCGAGGAGATCGCGGCCCAGATCCCAGGTGACCGACGAGTCGTGCATCGGCCGGAACTCGGTCCGCACGACGAACGGATCGTCCACGTCGTAGCAGAAGGTCGCTTCGACCGGTGTGCTCACCCCCGAACTCCTCAGGTGACGTGCCGAAGTCTCCCAGTACAGCTTCCCTTCCGCGGACTCTCCGGAAGCAGCACGGTGCTCCCTCTTCCCTGGCATGGAGAACAGCTCCTCGGATGACGGGTGGCTCGCACTGGTCTGGCTCGCACTGGTCTGGCTCGCACTGGTCTGGCTCGCACTGGTCGTGGTCGGGTGACCGCTCTCCGGCTCCTCACACGCTGCCGGGCGGTGAAGGATCTGTATCCGTCAGGTGCGTTCGACGTGCATCCGTCGACCCGAACGCGTCTGGCCGCGATCACCACCACCGCCGGAGGCACACCGCAGCCCCGACGCCGTCAGCCGAGGGCGATGAGGGCGACCGCGACGGCGGCGCAGGCCAGGCCGGTCGTCTGTACGCGTGTGGGTCGTTCGTGGAGGTGGACGACGGCGAGCATGACGGTGATCGCCGGGTACAGCGCGGCGAGGACGGTGGCGAGCGACACGAGCTGACCGAGGGTGGCGGCCAGGTACAGGAGGAGCGCCACGGCGCCGATCGAGCCCAGGCACAGGGCAGGGAGGGCCGGGTTCCGGGGGATCAGCAGCGTCGCCCCGGCGGCACGGGCCATCGGGACGATCGTGAGGGTCGCGGTGAGGCGGGCGACGATGATCGGCCACAGGCCCGCCGCGGGGTCGATCCGGGAGATCGCCAGGAACTGCACCGCGAAGCCGATCCCGGCGAGCAGTCCGAACCGTGCACCGCCGTGGGGCATGCCGGAGACTGTGGGCCGGCCGCCGTACGAGATCATCCACAGGGCCGGCAGGGCCAGCGCGATGCCCAGCCATGCCGACGCGGCCGGACGGTCCCCGAACACGGTCACGCTCACCAGCACCGGGAGGGCGACCGCGGCGAGGTCGCTGAGGGGCGCGACCACGCTCATCTGCCCCGCGGCGAAGCCCCGGTAGAGGTAGGCGACGCCCATTCCGGTCCCCACGCCCGACAGTGCGCCCCAGGCCATGGCCCCGGCAGTGACGTGCGAGGCCGCGAGGATCGGCGTGTCGAGGTGCAGGACGGAGGCCACCAGTGCCACGGGCAGCAGCAGGACCATGCCGCCGAGCTGGCCGGACACCGCGACACCGTGGCTGTCGGCCCGCCGGGAGAGCAGTCCGCTGAAGAAGTGCACCAGCCCGAAGAGGACCGCCGCGCTGAGCGCCAGCACCTCCGGCATCGGTCTCCTTCCGCGCCCGGCTCCTTTTCCCGTTCTTTCCCGTCTTTCCCGCCTTTTCCCGGGCTCCTGCGCCCGGCGGGGCGTCCGATGCGCTAGTACCACTCAGTGTCGTTACATATCAGGATGAGCCGGGCATCTGCCACATATGACCACGAACAATTCTGAACCCGATCCGCGTGTGAGCCCCGGACCGCCGCCTGACAGTCTGGTGCCGCCGGGCGAGACCCCGCCCGCCGAGGCGAGCGCCGCCTCGGGGACCGGCCCGTACCAGGCCCCCACCCGCGGCTGGTCGAAGGCGCCGATGGCCGCCATCATCGTGCTCGCCGTGCTGATCGCCGCGTTCTTCCTGGCGTACGCCGTCGTGCTGATGGTCTGATCAGTCCTTCGTGCCTCCCGCGGTCAGCCCGGCCACCAGGAAGCGCTGGGCCACCAGGAACACCACGAGCACCGGCGCGACCGCCAGCAGTGTCGCGAGGACGAGCTCGGGAGGGGACACCGCGGCGTCGGCGCCGACCACCGGGTTGAACGCCGGGGTCGAGGCGAGCATCTGGGTCAGCCCGACCTGCATCGGGTACTGGTCGCTGCCCGGCAGCATCACATACGGGAGGAAGAAGTTGTTCCAGTTCTGCACGAAGCTGAAGAAGCCGACCAGGGCCACCACGGGTGCGGCGAGCGGGAGCCCCACCGAGAAGAACGCACGGAACTCCCCGCAGCCGTCGATGCGTGCGGCGGCGAGCAGATCGGCGGGCACGGCGGTGGAGAAGTAGATGTACGTGAGGTACACACCGAACGGGAAGAACGAGTAGGGCAGCACCACCGAGAGCGGGGTGTTGACCAGATGCGCCTCATTGATCTCCAGGAACGTGGGCAGCACGAGCGCCGTCTGCGGCATGAGCATGACGACCAGCGTCGTGATCAGCAGGGCGCGGCGGCCCCTGAAGCGCATCTTCGCCAGTGCGTAGCCCGCCGGGACGCTGACCACCAGGGTGAGCGCGAGGGCGAGCACGGCGTAGACCACCGAGTTGATCAGCCAGGTCGTGACCGCCCCGTCCTGGAAGGCCATCAGGGCGTGCCAGTTCCGGGCCAGTTGGCCCCATGAGCCGAACGTGAGCGGGTGGGCGTCCTTCAGTTGGGCCGGCGACTTCGTGGCCGACAGCAGCAGCCAGATGATCGGTCCCAGGAAGAAGAGCGCGAACGCACCGAGGCAGAGGGCGACCAGGCCGCGCGCGGCCGGACGTCCTGCCGGCAGCGGCCGGGCGCCCGCGCGGCGGGAGGCGGCGCCGCGAGAGGCGGCAAGGGAGCTCATGGGACCTCACTCCGTCTCGAACAGTCGGCCGCGCCAGACGAACAACCCGGCGCAGAGCAGCGTCACGATCAGCAGGTCGATGGAGATGGCGGCGGAACCGTTGAAGTCGTTCTGGCTGAAGGCGTACTGGTAGGCCAGCTGGTTGAGCGAGTAGTCGTTGGGGACGACGCCGAAGCTCGCCTGGGAGATCAGCTCGGGTTCCACGAACAGTTGCGTGCCGGCAGCGAGCGAGAGGATCGCCATGTACGCCACCCACTTGCGGATCATGGGCAGTTGTACGCTCCAGGCCCGGCGGACGGGACCCGCGCCGTCGACGCGGGCCGCCTCCATCAGTTCGGCAGGGATGGAGTTCAACGCCCCGTACAGCACGAGGATCCAGCCGCCTGCCCCGGTCCAGAACGCGATGACGGCGAACAGGACGGGCAGGTGGTCCGGGGAGATGACGTCGGAGAAGTGCTCGTTCCCGGTCCAGTGGAGCAGCAGGGACACCGGGCTGACGGTCGGGTCCAGCATGAACAGCCAGAGCAGCACGCTCGACGCCCCCGCCAGGGCTCCGGGTACGTAGTAGGCGAAGCGGACGAACGTCCTGGTGGCGTTGAAGGTGACCCGGTGCACGAGAAGCGCGAGGACCACGACGAGCACGGTCAGCGACACCAGCCAGATGACCAGGTACAGCGCGACATGCCCGCACGCCGCGAGGAAGCGGTAGTCCCTCGCCGTTCTGGTGAAGTTGCTCACTCCCGCGAACCCGCCCGCGGGGTCGGTGAGGGCCAGAACGAAGGAGTACGCCACCGGGACCACGCCGAACAGGGCCAGCAGGACCACATAGCCGGAGACGAACAGATGCCCGGGCCGGAGCCACCGGAAGCGGGCCACCGGTCGGCTGCCCGGTGACGCCCCCGGGGCCGGCGTCGTCGCCGGCGCCTCTCGAACGGCAGCCGAGGTCATGGGGTCCTCACCCGGTAGCCGAGCACCTGGGCTTCCTGCTCGATCGCCTTCTGCCAGGCAGGCAGCAGCGACTCGACGCTCTCCCCGCGCACCATCCCGGCCTGGACCGACTTGGCCCACAGCGCCTCCTGGCTGAATTCGGCCGAACCCCAGCCCGGCCAGACCTGGCCCGCCGCCGCGACCAGGGGCGGGGCGATGTCCTGCGCGTAATAGCCGCCGGCCTGCTGCGCCGAGAGCCACTGGGTGGCTGCCGCGGAGTGGGCCGGATAGGTCGGCGCCGGTTTGCCGTCGAACGACGCGTGCGTGGTGACCCAGGTGGCGAACCGCACCGCCGCGGTGAGGTTCTTGCTGTGCGAGGAGATCCACCACGCGCCGCCGCCGACGCTTCCGGTGACCGGCGGATTCTGGTCGCGCCAGTGCAGTGGAGCTCCTACCGTGATCTGGCCTCCCGGGGTCCTGAGGGCGCCCTGGAACACCGAGCCGCCGTACCAGCTGGGGCCGGGCAGCATCAGCACCTTGCCGCCCTGCTCCTTCGCGAACTCCGGCCCGAACAGCGGCAGGGTCGACATCGTCCTGTTCGCGATCAGGCGGTCGATCAACTTCGCTGCACGCAGGCATGTGGGGTCCGAGGTGTTCACCGTGACCGATTTGGCGGCCGTGACCTGGTTCGCCGGACACTGCGAGCCCCACATGTAGATCTCCGGCGTCCAGGCGTCGCCGGCGGTCCCCACGATGTAGCCCGGGTGCTCGGCGGCGACCCTGTCGGCCAGCTGCTCGTACTGCTCCCAGGTGGTGGGTACCTCGTAACCCCACTTGTCCATGAGCGACTTGTTGTACCAGAGCACGTTCTGCGCCAGGTCGTTGCGCAGGCAGTAGGCGGTGCCGTCGACCGTGCACGGCGCGAGCGCCCCTGTGGCGAAGCCGTCGAGCGTGGACGACGGCACCAGGCCCTTGTTCAGCGGTGCCAGAGCACCCGTGCCGGACAGGGAGCCCCACGAGGCGGCGTTGTTGTCCGTGGTGAAGGCGACGTCCGGCCAGCCTGAGCCCGCGCGGTCGTACAGATGCGACTTGGTCTTGAAGGTGTTCGAGCCGTTCGCACCGCCGTCGTACGACACGATCTTGACCTTGACGTCGGGGTGGGCCTTCTCGAAGGCCTTGGCGGCGGGGAGCCGCGACGAGTCGACCCACACGGTGATCGCGCCGCCCGCGTCCTGCGGTGCGGTCCTGAACCCGTACTTGCTGTTCGCGTCCGCCAGCGACGGACTGCCGCCGCCGACCGACATCCCGCCGCTGCACGCCGCGAGGAGCGCGGAAACGACCGTCACGGCCACGCCCAGAGCCCCACCGCGCCGCATTCGCACGCGCTCACGCCTGCCCCTCATGCACGCCTCATCTCTGTCCGGATCGCTCCTTCGTGATGAAGGTGTGATATCATACAAGTGATATCACTTCAATGGGTTACGCTTCGGTACGTCGCCGCCGACAACGGCAGGACTCGAGGGCCCACCTCGCACACTGGAGGCCGGATGGATTCGCTACCGACTGCCGCGCCCGCCGTCTCGGCTCTGCACGGCGCGGGCCGGCGACTCGGCCCGGCGGTGGTCCAGCAGCTCGTCGACGACATCGTGAGCCGGGTGTACTCCTCCGACAGGCCGATGCCGACCGAGGCCGAGCTGTGCACCCGCTTCGGTGTCAGCCGCACGGTCGTCCGGGAGTCCCTGAAGCTCCTTCAGGACAAAGGGCTGGTCCGGATCGTGCAGGGAAAGGGCACCCGGATCACCCCCTCCGAGGAATGGGACCTGATCGACGACGTGGTCCTGTCGTCCCTGGTGCGCCACGACTCCTCGCTGGCCATCCTCGACCAGCTGATCCGTGTACGCGCGGCGCTGGAGCGGGAGATGGCCGGAGCGGCAGCGCTGGGCGGCCGGACGGGCGCGGGCGGGATCCGCGCGGCGTACGAGGAGATGAGCCGGACGGTCGCCTCCCCCGCGGAGTTCGCGGTGGCCGACGTGCGCTTCCACGACGCCGTGATGCAGGCTTCCGGCAACCGGCTCGGACACGCGATCGTGACCAGCATCCACGACAAGGCCCGCACGACCGGCCGCTACCACGGCTCCGCCACCCAGGCCACCCTCGACCGCACGCTCGACGAGCACCAGGCGATCCTCGAAGCGATCGAGAGCGGCGACACCGATGCCGCCCAACGGGCCATGTACGCCCACATCGTGGACGCCTGGCGGCGGCGCCGCCCGGCTCCGGAGGAGACCACGCACCCGTCGGCGGGGTGATGGACGCCTGGGCGAGGTCAGAGTACGTAGAGGAAGAGGCCAAGGGGAGTATCGCTGCCGCCCGTGGTGGTGACTTCGATGGCGACTGTGCCCGGCCCGTGTTGGGGGGCCAGGGCGACGATCTGCGTGTCGGACAGGACGCCGAAGGTGGCCGGGGCGCCGTCGAACGTCACACCCGTGGTCGTCGAGAGATTCACGCCCGTGATGGAGACGACGGTGCCGCCGGCAGGCAAGCCCGTCGGCGGGTCGAATCCTGTGGCGGTCGGCGGGTCCACGAAGCTGAACGACGCGTCGGCGATTCCGCCAGGGGTGGTGACGACCAGGGATACGGTGCCGGCCGCCGCGGCGGGCGTGAGGACCGTGAGACTACTGTCGTCCACCACCACAGGCATGGCGGCGGTTCCACCGAAGTCCACGGTCTCGGCGGTGCCGAGATTGCGCCCGGTGATGGTGATCGTGCTTGCCCCTGCCACCGGACCCGACGCGGGCGAGACGGCGACGACGACAGGCGGTGGGGTGTAGTGGAACGGCCAGTACCGCTCGTACCTCCCGGCGTGATGACGGTGGTCTCGACCACGCCCGCACCGGACGGGGAAACGACCTACACCGACGTCGCTGAATTGCCCGTGATGGTGGCCTGCTTGTCCCCGAAGAGAACCGCGGTGGCGCCACCGAGGTTGGTGCCCGTGACGGTCACCGCCGTGCCACCGCCGGTGGAACCCTGGTCCGGATCGATCGGCATGTCCGCTCCCAGCCTCGGCCGGTCGAGTACATCACTGCTGGGGCTTCAGGCGCGTTGTGCGAGACCCTCGGGACCGGCGGATCGCCTCAAGAGGCAGTGGTCACCACACCTGCATTGCAGGACGGGTTGAAGGGGAGATTCCCGGATTCCGGCCGGATCATGCAAAGGGCGGGAAGGCGCCGGCGCGCGGCTCAGCGGCTCACGTCCCGTCCCCCCGCGACCCGGTTCGAGGCGCGCGGGTGACCCTCCTGCACGAGCAGGCGCTTGCCCGCGCGGTCGGGGCGGACGTGCGGTCCTGCGGTCGTCGCTCCGTCCGGGGACAGCGCCAGCGCGGCGACGGCGTCCTCGTCGACCGCCAGGCCCAGGCCGGGGCTCTCGCCGAGGATGATGTTGCCGTCCTCGAAGTCCTGGTCGGCGTGCACCCCCACGGGAAAGGAAAGGTCCTGCACCTCCGTGGCGAGGTGGTTGGGGACGCTCGCGGCCGCGTGCGCAAGGGGGTTGGCGTTGTACGCGACCGGGCTCACCGGCAGGTCGAAGGCGTGCGCCAGGGTCGCCACGCGGAGGAAGTGCGTGATGCCCCAGACGCTGCCGGTCTGCACGACGTCGACGGCACCGGCCTGCACGAGCGGACGGACCTGTTCGAGTCCGGTGAGGTTCTCGCCGGTGGCGACGGCGGCCCGGACGGCGCGGGTGACCATGGCGTGCCCTTCCACGTCCCAGCGCCGCACCGGCTCCTCGACCCAGGCGAGGTCCAGCGACTCCTCGATCCCGGCCACGTACGCGATCGCCTCCTTGCGCGACCAGCACTCGTTGGCGTCGAGCATGAGCCGGGGGGCACGGCCGCCGTCGGCCTCCGCGTAGAGCCGGCGCAGCAGTTGGAGGCGGTGCAGGTCCCTCCCCCGGTCAAGGCCGCCCTTCAGCTTGACGGCCCGGAAACCCCGGTCGCGGAATCCGCCGTGCAGCGCGGTCAGGCCGTCGTCGTCCAGGGGGCCGTCGAGGCCGGAGGCGTATCCCGGCACCACGCGGTCGCGGGCGCCGAGCAGGCGCCACAGAGGCGACTCGGCCGCCTTCGCCTTGAGGTCCCACAGAGCCATGTCGAAAGCGCCGATCGCACCGAAGGTGCTGCCGGCGTGGCCGGCCTTGAACACCCGCGCGAGCATGCGGTCGTACAGCGCGCCGACCCCGCGGGGATCCTCGCCGTCGATGGCCGGGTACACGTCGTCCAGTCCACGGTGCGAGCCGAGGCCGATGCCCGTGAGGCCCGCGTCGGTTTCGAGCAGGACGAGCGGCACGGCGGTCACGCCCGACGGCGTGGATCCGTTGGCGTCACCGATCGGCCGGCCCCACCGGTGCACGGTGGTCAGCGTGCGATACCCCGTGATGCGCATGTCCCGCCCTTCGTCTCCGCGCCTACCGGAGATCCGTCCGCCGGTCCGCCCGCCCGTCCATCCACCCATTGCCCTTCGGGCACCGCCGTGCGCCAGGTGACGGCTGCTGGCTGCTGGCTGCTGGCTGCTGGCTGCTGGCTGCTGGCTGCTGGCTGCTGTCCGGTTGCCGGGGCCACGCCCTTCCCGTCAGCGGGAGCCGGGGGGGGTCGCCTGGCCCAGCAGCCAGGACATCGCCTTCTTCCCGACGACCACCGGTGTGGTCAGCGCTCCGAGACCGGCGATCGCGATGTGGACGACATCGCCTTCGGCGAGGGTGAAGGGCAGGTCGGGAACCAGGCTGGTACCGGTCGCGAGGACGACCCCCTGGGGGAACTCGTCCGCCCGGAAGAGGTATCCGAGCAGGTCCGTCGGCTCACGGCGCAGCTGCGCGGTACTGGCCCGGCCCTGCCAGGCGGCGCTGCCGTCCCGCTCGATGGTGAGCTCCATGTCCAGCGCACGCGGGTCGGCCACTTCCCAGGCCGGGGTGATGCCGGGGCCGAGCGCGCAGGCGCCCAGGTAGGTCTTGGCCTGCGGGAGGTACAGGGGGTTCTCGCCCTCGATGGTCCGGGAGCTGACGTCGTTGCAGATCGAGTAGCCGACGATCTCGCCGAACCGGTTGGCCACGACCGCGAGTTCGGGCTCCGGCACGTTGACGGCGGAGTCCTCGCGCACGCTGACCGGGGCTCCATGGCCCACCACTCGCCAGGACGCGGCCTTGAAGAACAGCTCCGGGCGTTCGGCGTCGTAGACCCGGGCGTAGATGTCGGCGTCGTGCTCGCTCTCGTCCGTGCGCGCCGCCCGCGACCGCTCGTAGGTCACACCGGCGGCCCAGACCTCGGTCAGGCCGCTGATCGGAGCCAGCAGGCGGCGGTCGTGCTCGGCGAACCCGGCCACCGGGTGCTCAGCCGCCGCCTCCTCGACGAGGCGGCGGAACTCGGCGAGCGGGCGCTCCAGCAACTCCCCCGATTCGACGGGGAGCGGATGGAACCCCCGCTCGGTGAGCACCCCACTGCGGGTGACGTTTCCGTCCTCGAATCGGGCTCGCACGATCTGCACCAGCTGCCTCCTTCTCCGCCACGAGGGCAGCAACATATGATGTCATATGATTGCACGTCAAGGGGCTTGTGCGGCTCACCCATGCTCGGCGGGGACCCACTCGCGAGCGCAGTCCGCACTCGGCGCCGGACCCGCGACGGACATCACCGCCTCGACGGCCCGACTGGACTCCCCCGAGGTCAGGTTGGATTCGATCGGCGCCGGTGACCCGCCCCGGTCCGCCGACCCCGTCTCATAGGACAAGACGACGATTGCCCGGCGTTGTGACGCACGCTACAGTCCGCAGTCATCATACGTCATATCACACAAGGAGCCGTGTGTGAGAATGCGACGATCCCTCCCCTATCGGGCACGTGCCGCGGCACTCGGACTGGCGAGCGCCCTCTCTCTGCTCGGAAGCCTGATCTCGTCGTCGGCCGCGGAGGCCGCCGACGAGCGCGGCGCCGACGACGCCAGAGCGCCCGTCACCATCGTGGTGTCCCCCGATGGCACCCCGCCCCATGGCGCCGACGTCGCACCCGCGCCGAAGGGCGACCACCGCGTGGGCACCCTGTCCGCCGCCCAGGACCTCGCCCGCCGCCTGGCCGGCCGGCACGACGTCGTGGTGATGCTCGGGGGCGGCACCTACGACCTGCGCTCGCCCCTCCGTTTCACCTCCGCCGACGGCGGCCGCAACGGCCACACCGTGACCTGGACCAGCGCTCCCGGGCAGCGTGCGGTCCTCTCCGGCGGATCAGCCGTGAGCGGCTGGTCGCGCCACGACGCCGCGAAGAACATCTGGGTCGCCCGCGTCCCCCGGGGCACCCAGTCGCGCCAGCTGTACGTCAACGGCAAGCTCGCCCCGCGCACCGGCCTGCGTCTCGCGGCCGACAAACACGACCGCGGCGACCTCGTCTTCACCGAACGCGGGATCACCCTCAAGGATCCGGCGCTGGGTTACCTCAGCGGTCTGCCCAACCAGTCCGACCTGGAGATCGAGAGCGTCGGCTCGTTCACCGACCGCTACTCCCCGGTCGAGGCGATCCGGGGCAACGAGATCCTCATGCAGCAACCGGCGTGGGACAACAACACGTTCGGCTACGACACGCTCACGGCGCCCTACGCCAGGGGCGCCTTGTACCTCAACAACTCCTACGCCTTCCTGAACTCCACCGGGCAGTGGTACCTGGACTCCTCACGCGGCCTGCTGTACTACCGCACGGCCGCCGGTGCCACGATGCTCGGCCTCGACGTCCGTCTCCCGCGCCTGGAGTCGCTCGTCCAGGTGGCCGGGACGTACGACCGTCCCGTCACGAACCTGTCCTTCCGGAACCTGCAGTTCTCGGACACCACTTGGCTCGACCCGAGCAGCCCGCAGGGATACGTCGACCAGCAGAGCGGCGCCCATGCCGTAGGGACGTACGCGCGTCCCGCGGACGCCCTGAGCTCCTGCCAGGACGGCTGCCCGCAGTTCGAGGCGACCCGCAACGAGTGGCACCAGATACCGGCGGCCGTCCAGGTCTCCGCGGCCCGCGACGTCTCCTTCACCGGCAACACCTTCACACGCCTTGGCGACGTCGGTCTCGGCCTCGGCATGGACCCCAACGCCCATGCCTCCGGCGTCGGTTACGGTGCCGCGGAGATCACGGTGCACCGCAACGGCTTCACCGAGAGCGCGGCGTCCGCGATCGTGGTCGGCGGCGTGCAGCCCGACGCGCACCACCCTCGCGACGGCCGCATGGTGAACCACGACATCAGCATCGTCGACAACACGGTCACCGGCGTCTCCCAGGACTACAAGGACAACGCCGCGATCCTGTCGACGTACACGACGCGGGCCACCATCGCGCACAACTCGATCTCCGACGTCCCCTACGACGGCATCGACATCGGCTGGGGCTGGGGCATCAACGACCCGGGCGGCAACGCCTACTACCGCGAGGCGGGGCTCTACGAGTACCAGCCGATCCACACCACGCCCACGACCTTCCGCGACAACGTCGTGAGTCACAACCTCATCCACGACACCAAGCAGGTGATGAACGACGGCGGCAGTGTGTACACGCTCTCGGCCAGCCCCGGCACCGTGATCGAGCGCAACTACATCCACGACAACAAGGCCACCCTGGGTGTGCTGATCGACCAGGGCACCCGGTACGTCGTGATGCGGGACAACGTCGTCGTCGGTGCCTCGCGCTGGGTCTACGTCAATTCGGACGCCGAGAACCCCGACACCTTCAACACGAAGGACAACCTGATCACGGGCAACTGGTGGGACGTCGGCCCGGCCCGCAATCCGGAAGGACCCGGGTACAACAACCGGCTCCTCGACAACGTGCAGGTGACCGACGGTGTCTGGCCGGCTGGGGCCAGGAGGGTGATGCAGGAGGCCGGCGCGCGCCGCTGAGCTCGCTCCCCCGAGAGCAACTCACTGATGGTCCAGACCTGTTGACCAATAGGTCTGGACCATTTAGCTTGGCGGGTACGCGTCACCCCCTCCTGGCATCTCCCCCACCGCCCGAAGGTGTGTGCCCATGAACTCTGCGATCCGCCGTACCGTGCGCCTGCTCGGCGCCGCACTCGCGCTGGCCCTCGCCGCCCCGCTGCCGGCCGCCACCGCCTCACCCGCGGCCGCGCCTGCGCCTGCGTCCGCCGCCTCAACGGCAGCCGCTGCTGCCACCTGTCCCACGAAGCCGAGACCCAGCGGCAAGGTCCTTCAGGGCTACTGGGAGAACTGGGACGGTTCCTCCAACGGCGTCCATCCGCCGTTCGGCTGGACCCCGATCACCGACTCCCGTATCGCCGCCCACGGTTACAACGTCATCAACGCCGCCTTCCCCGTCATCCTCCCCGACGGCACCGTGAAGTGGGAGGACGGCATGGACAACACGGTGAAGGTGGCGACTCCCGAGGAGATGTGCCAGGCCAAGGCGGCGGGCGCCACCATCCTGCTCTCCCTCGGCGGCGCCACCGCGGGCATCGACCTGAGCTCCACCGCGGTCGCCGACCGGGTCGTGGCCACGCTGGTGCCCATCCTCAAGCAGTACAACTTCGACGGCATCGACGTCGACATCGAGACCGGCCTGGTCGGCAGCGGCAGCATCACCCAGCCGTCGGTCTCCCAGGCGAACCTGATCCGCATCATCGACGGCGTCCTGGCCCAGATGCCCGCCGGCTTCGGTCTGACCATGGCCCCGGAGACGGCGTACGTCACCGGCGGCAGCATCACCTACGGCTCGATCTGGGGCGCGTACCTGCCGATCATCAAGAAGTACGCGGACAACGGCCGGCTGTGGTGGCTGAACATGCAGTACTACAACGGCAGCATGTACGGCTGCTCCGGCGACTCCTACCAGGCCGGCACCGTCCAGGGCTTCGTCGCCCAGACGGACTGCCTCAACCAGGGCCTGGTGGTCCAGGGCACCACGATCCGGGTCCCCTACGACAAGCAGGCCCCCGGCCTGCCGGCACAACCGGGCGCCGGCGGAGGCCATATGACGCCCGACCTCGTGTCCCAGGCGTGGCGGCACTACAACGGCGCCCTGAAAGGACTCATGACCTGGTCGATCAACTGGGACGGCTCCAAGAACTGGACGTTCGGCGACAACGTCAGGGCCCTCCAGGGCCGCTAGGTCGTATCCGAACCTCTGCAGCGACACCTGCGGTGACCGATCCGGCTGTGGCTCGACACGGAGCCGCAGCCGGATCGCGCGGCGGTCAGCCGGTCCGTACCGCCGTGATCGTGAAGCGTTCGACCTCGGCGACGTGCCCGCCGGTGGATGCGACGACCGTGAGCACCGGGTCGCGGGCGCCGGAGAAGGACACCGACACGTTCCAGGGCTGGTCGTTGCCGCCCGCCGGAGTGCAGCACGCGGATGTGCCCAGGGGCGCTTCGGACGACGGCTGGCGCACCTGAACGCGGATGCTCTCGTCCACTCCGGAGATCCGCCCGCCGGCCATCAGCGGGGAGCGCACGGGCGACCCGTACGCGGGCGTGGTCAGCGAGAGCGTCGTGTCGTCGGTGCCCACGACCTCCCAGGGGGCGTCCGGGCCGGTGCCGAACCGTACGAGGTGGATCACCGCCGCGGTGCCGCTCTCGGGCCCCGTCGGTGCGACGCCGATACGGGCGTGCCGACCGCTGACCGTGCGGGAGGAGACCCGGTCGATCTCCGTGAAGCCCAGGTAGCCGCGTGTGAAGGACAGCGCGGTCTGGCCCGCGTCACGGTGCCAGGGCTGGTGGCCGCTCGACCGGTAGGCGCGCTCCCACGCCTGGGCCTGGGCGAGGGTGGTGAAAGGCCACACCGGCTGGAGGCTCCAGGAGCCCAGCGGTGGCGTGCCCTGAGGGGCGGGCGACGTCGGGGCGCTCGTGGCCGGCGGGGCGCTCGTCGGCGGCTCCGGGGATCGGGTGGGCGTCTTCGACTGCGACTCCGACGGCGGCGGCGCGGGCGCTTCCTGTCCGGTTGACCGCGATCCGGATGCGCTCGGGGACCCGCCGGAACCGCTGCAGGCGGTGAGCATCAGACAGGCCGCAGTCGCTGCGGCGAAGAGCCGGAATGGATGCCATTTGTTCATCTGTGCCCCAGGAGAGGTCGAACCGACCGCCGATCGGCCTGTTTGGCCATCGTGCCACCAGCCCCGCCCACTCCATAGGGGCCGGACCGTGCTGTGCTGCGCAGCATAGGCGGTGAGATACCGCAACAGGCGGTGTGGGCGCAGGCTGCGGCGCGGGGCCCTGGCCGTCGGACAAGGCCCCGCAGCGCCCTTGGGGCGTGCCCGCAGCCCAGGACGAACGGCATGAATCGCGGCTCGGCGGCTTTTGCGAGACCCTGAGGAATGGAGCGCGCGGCGCGGGCGTGCCGCACGCATCCGGGGCGGCCCCGGCAATGGTGGCGGGCCGCGGGGGTAGCGCGCCCGACAGCGGCGACGCATGTCCAGCGTGACATTCACGCCTAGCGAGTAAGGCGGGCTGTGATGAGCGATTCAGATACGGGCGCCGCCGGGCGGAGCCGGGGCGAGACGGTCCAGGTCTCGGCGATCGAGTTGAGCGTCAACGGCCAGGTGCGGCGGCTTGAGGTGGATCCGCGGACCACGCTGCTCGACGCGCTGCGCGAGCATCTGCGCCTGAGCGGGACCAAGAAGGGCTGCGACCACGGGCAGTGCGGCGCCTGCACCGTGCTGATCAACGGCCGGCGCGTCAACTCCTGTTTGACGCTGGCCGTCATGCACGAGGGCGACGAGATCGTGACGATCGAAGGTCTGGGCGAGCCCGAGGCCATGCACCCCATGCAACGCGCCTTCGTCGAGAGCGACGGCTTCCAGTGCGGCTACTGCACGCCCGGCCAGATCTGTTCGGCCGTCGGCATGCTCGCCGAGGTGGAGGCGGGCTGGCCCAGCCACGCCACCGCCGACGTGTCCGCTCCGCACATCGCGTTGACCGACGAGGAGATCCGGGAGCGGATGAGCGGCAACATCTGCCGGTGCGCCGCGTATCCGAACATCGTCGCGGCCATCCGCGGCACCGCCGAGGGAGGCTCGGGATGAGGTCCTTCACCTACGAGCGGGCGACGGACGCACGGGCCGCCGTCGCCGCGGTGTCCCGAAGCGGCGCGAAGTTCATCAGCGGCGGCACCAATCTGCTCGATCTGATGAAGCTCGACATCGAGCAGCCCAGCCATCTGGTCGACATCAGCCGGCTTCCGTTGCGGGACATCGAGGAGCTCCCCGACGGCGGGCTGCGCATCGGCGCCCAGGCGGCGAACTCCGACGTGGCGGCCGACGCCCGCGTACGCTCCCGCTATCCCGTGCTGTCGGAGGCGCTGGTGGCCGGCGCCTCGGGCCAGTTGCGCAACAAGGCGTCCACGGGCGGAAACCTGTTGCAGCGCACGCGCTGCCCCTTCTTCTACGACACCGCCGCGGGCTGCAACAAGCGTGATCCCGGATCGGGTTGCTCGGCGATCGGCGGGTTCAACCGGATCCACGCGATCCTGGGCGCCAGCGACTCCTGCATCGCCACCCACCCTTCGGACATGGCCGTCGCGCTGGCCGCGCTGGGGGCGGAGATCGAGCTGCTCGACGCCGACCAGGGAGTACGCCGCGTCGCCGTCACGGACTTCTACCGGCTGCCGGGCGACACGCCGCACATCGAGACCGTGCTGGGACCCGGCGAGATGATCACGAGCGTCGTCCTGCCGCCGCCCCCGCCGGGCCGGCAGAAGTACCGCAAGGTGCGCGACCGGGCGTCGTACGAGTTCGCGCTGGTCTCCGTGGCGGCTGTCGTCGCGACCGATCAGGGAACGATCAGTGGGGCTCGGGTGGCGTTCGGAGGCGTGGCGCACAAGCCGTGGCGCTCCGTCGAGGCTGAGGCCGCGTTGACCGGCCGGCCGGCCACGATGGACACCTATCGTGCCGCCGCCGAGGCGGCGATGCGCGACGCGGTCGGACAGGGTGACAACGACTTCAAGATCGAACTGGCCAGGCGCACGCTGTGCCGCACGCTGGCGCAACTGGCCGGGGCGAGCTGAGGAGGCGGCATGATCGGGCAGGCTCTGAACCGCGTCGACGGCCCGCAGAAGGTCACCGGCCGTGCCACCTACGCCTACGAGCACTGGGAGGCCGGTCAACCGCTCTACGGCTTCATCGTCGGCGCGACGATCGGCAAGGGCCGCATCACCCGGATCGACACCGGGAACGCCGAACGCGCCCCCGGCGTGCACCTGGTGATGACCCATCTCAATGCCCCGGAGCAAGGCCCACGCGACGAGTCCCTGCCGTTCGAGTACTGGCGCGCCCAGCCGGTGCTGACCGGTCCCGACATCCACTATCACGGCGAGCCGGTGGCACTCGTCGTCGCCACGACCCTGGAGCAGGCCCGGGCGGCGGGCGATCTCGTCGAGGTCGAATACACCGTCGGGCGGGGACGTTTTGACTTCGCCGAGCAGGAAGACGAGGTGTACATCCCGAAGGTGGTCAACGCCGGCCTCCCGACCGACACCGCGGTGGGCGACTTCGATGCCGGGTTCGACAGCGCGGAGGTCAGGGTCGACGAGTACTACACCACGCCGTACGAGTTCTCGATGCCCATGGAACCGCACGCGTGTCTGGTGGAACCTCGTGGTGAGGACCTGGTCGTCTACGTCAGCTGCCAGATCGTCGATGCGGCGCAGGCGTCGATCGCCGGCACGCTGCGGATCGACCCGGAACGGGTCCACATCGTCGCCCCCTTCGTCGGCGGCGGATTCGGTTCCAAGCTGGGCATCCACTCCGAGACGATCCTGGCGGCGCTCGCCGCCCGCGCGTTGCGCCAACCGGTCAAGGTGGCGCTGACCCGGCAGCAGATCTTCCAGCTCATCGGCATGCGGCCCATATCCAACCAGCGGGTCCGGCTGGGCGCGGAGCGCGACGGACGGCTGACGGCGATCGCCCACGACGTCACCATGCACACCAACCCCGACGTGGAGTACGCCGAGCAGACCGCCGCCACGACCCGCAGCCTCTACGCCGCGCCCCACCGGCTGACCAGCCACCGGCTGGCGCCGCTCGACCTGCCGCGCGGTACGGACGTCCGCGCACCGGGCGAGGCGCCGGGCATGCTGGCGGTCGAGTCGGCGATGGACGAGCTGGCCCATGCACTCGTGCTGGACCCGGTCGAGCTGCGGATCCGCAACGAGCCCACCGTCGATCCCGAGCGGAACGTGCCGTACAGCGACCGGCACCTGGTCGAGTGCCTGCGCGAGGGGGCGCGCCGGTTCGGCTGGGAGCAGCGCCCCGCCACCCCGGCGAGCGCCCGCGACGGGCGATGGTTGGTCGGCTACGGCATGTCGGCCGCCATCCGCGGGCATTTCCAGGGGCCGACAGCGGTGCGGGTGCGCTTGGAGGCGGACGGCACCGCCGTCGTCCAGACGGACATGACCGACATCGGCACGGGCACCTACACCATCCTGACCCAGGTCGCGGCCGACGGTCTCGGGCTGCCGCCGGATCGGGTGCGGATCGATCTCGGGCGTTCGGACTTCCCCACCAGCTGGGGGTCGGGCGGCTCGTGGGGCGCGACCAACTCCAGCACCGCGGTGCATCGGGCGTGCCTGGCCCTGCGCGAGGAGCTGCTGGCTTCGGTGCGCGGCGACACCGGCTCTGCGCTGCACGGCCTGGACCCGGCGGACGCGGTGTTCGCCGACGGCAACGTCAGTATCGGTGGCGCGTCCGAGGCGCTGGGAGAGATCGTCGCGCGTCACCATCCCGACGGTCTGGAGGCGGAGGGCGGGACCCGCTTCATGGGCGACGATCCCCACTACACGGACTACTCGATCAACACCTACGGGGCCCATTTCGCCGAGGTGGGGGTCGACGCGGACACCGCCGAGATCCGTCTGCGGCGGATGCTCGGCGTGTTCTCGGTGGGCACCGTGCTCAACCCGAAGACGACCCGCTCACAGCTGATCGGCGGCATGATCTGGGGGGTCGGCGCGGCCCTGGAGGAGGAAGCCGTCGTCGACCCGCGATCGGGCGCCTTCGTCAACCGGGACTTCGCGCAGTACCTGGTGCCGGTGCACGCCGACATCCCCACCGTCGAGGCCGTCGTCCTCGACAGTTACGACGACAAGGCCAACCCCCTTGGCGCGAAGGGCGTCGGCGAGCTGGGCATCTGCGGGGCCGGTGCGTCGGTCGCGAACGCGGTGTTCAACGCCACCGGCGTGCGCGTCCGCGACTTCCCCATCACCATCGAGAAGGTGCTGCCCGGTCTGCCGCCGCTGGAGACCTAGAGATCGTTCAGGAAGTCCAGCAGGGCCTTGCTCACCTCGGCGGGGCGCTCCTGCTGCGTCCAGTGGCCGCAGCCGGGCAGGAAGACGGTGCCGCGAAGGTCGGGGGCGATCGCAGGCAGGCCGGCCTTCAGCTCGTCGATGCCGATGAGGGCGGGGACCATGTCGCGGTCACCGGCGACGTAGAGCGCGGGGGGCCGGACCACCGCGTCGACCCAGGCGGCCGTGAGCTCCCAGTTGCGGTCGAGGTTGCGGTACCAGTTGAGCGGGCCGGTGAAGCCCTTCTCGGCGAACTCTCGGACGTAGGTGGCGATGTCCTCCTCCGTCAGCCAGCCCGGCAGCCCATCGGGCACGTCGGCGAAGCCCCTGGCGCCCTTGCCTTCGGGGATCATCCACGGGCTGGGCGAGGTGTTCGCCGCGTTGTCGCCCGAAGCCCCGTAGAGGAGTGCCTGGGGGCGCCGTGCACGATGTCGATGCGGCTGCTGGGATCGGGCCTGCGGAAGTGGGCGGTGGGCGGGATCCTTCCGTCGGCCAGTGTCAGGGCTGCGAAGACCGCTTCCACGGCGCCGGCGGCGCCGGCGGCGCCCAGCAGGTGTCCGGTGACTCCCTTCGTCGAAGTGATCGGCACCGCGTGGTCACCGAACAGGGCCGCCAGAGCGGTGGCCTCGACCTCGTCGTTCAAGCGGGTGCCGGTGCCATGAGCGTTGACGTGTGCCACCGAGGAGGGGTGTAGGCCGGCTTCGCCCAGGGCTGCTTGCATCGCCCGCACCGGACCGGTTCCGCTCTCCTCGGGGGAGGTGATGTGGAAGGCATCGGACGTACAGCCGTATCCGGCGATCTCGCACAGGATCCGGGCCTCTCTGGCGAGGGCTTGTTCGCGTTCCTCGAGGATCAGGAAGGCGGCTCCCTCGCCCATGACGAATCCCTGGCGGCGTTCGTCGAAGGGACATGGTGTCGAGTCGATGCCTTGGGAGGAGGGGTGCAGGCTCCCGGATCGGAGGTATGCGTGGAGGGTGACGGGAGTGATCGCTGCCTCGTTGCCTCAGGTGATGGCGGTGTCGGCCTGCCCGTATTTGATCAGCCGGAAGGCCTCGCCGACGGCCTGCGTTCCTGATGCGCATGCTGTGGTGACGCACAGGCTCGGGCCCTTTGCGTCGAAGCTCATGCTGATCCAGGCAGCACTCGCGTTGAACATGATCAGCGGAATGTGCAGTGCCCGCGGGGAGCCCGGCGTTCCGGGTTCTGTCGAGGTGAGGCAGTGCTCTTGGGTCTGTGTGCCGCCGTGGGCGGTGCCCGCGACGACGGCCCGGCGTTCAGCGGTGCCGGCCAGACCGCCCGCGTCCTGGACAGCGTCCGCTGCCGCGGCGAGCCCCAAGACGCTGCACCGGTCAAGCCGCACAGCCTCGCGCGGGGTCAGGTACGCGCCGACCTCGAACTCGGGCACCACGCATCCGACATCGGCGTCCGAGGCCCAAGTTCCATGGGGCATCCGTCAGGCGGTGCCGATCCCGTCCAGTACGTTCTTCCAGATGGTCTGGACGTCGGTGCCCGCAGCTGTCTTCGCACCGACTCCGGTGACGACCACGCGGCGTCCGCTCATGCTCGTACGCCCTGCATTGCCTCTGCCTGGGCTGCCAGTACCAGCTCCGTCAGCTCGGCGAAGTCCCGGGCCGCGGCGATCGCTTCGTCGGACAGGCGTACGCCCAGCATGTCGTTGATCGCTACCTGGATCTCGGCGCGGTCCAGGCTGTCCATCTGCAGCTCCTGGAAGGGGGTGTTCTCCTCCATCGGTACGCCAACGACTGCGTGCACGGCGGCGATCACACGATCTGTCATTCGATCCACGGGTCCGGCCTTTCGACGGGGTCTGCCCGGAGCGTACGAACCACATCTCGCGCCGCTCGTATCCGCGGCTGGGGAGAGCCAGGCCACCTGTACAGCCCTCCATGGCCCTTTCAGGCCGGGTGATCACCAGGTGAGCGGAAGAGTGAGGGGTGAGCGCAGGACAGAGGTGGCGTTCCACGGGATGTCGTCCGGGGCCGCCGCCAGGCGCAGGGTGGGGAGGGTGCGGGGGAGGTGGGTGAAGACGGTCTCCAGGACGACCATGACGAGGGCGGTGGCGGGGCAGCGGTGGGGGCCCCAGCCGAAGGTCAGGTGGTCGACGGGGGACCGGCCGGGGACGAGGGCTTCGGGGTCTTCGAAGTGGTGGGGGTCGTGGTTCGCGGCGACGTAGGAGACGTAGACCACCTCCCCAGCGGCGATCCGGTGGCCGGAGAGGTCCACGTCTTCCATGGCGATCCTCGGGGTGCCGACCCCGCGGTGGTACGGGATGTGGCGCAGGACCTCGTCGAGGACGGAGTTCAGCCGCCCGGGTTCGTCGACGAGGAGGCGGTACACGTGGGGGTGTTCCATCAAGGTGTAGGTGATGTTCGCTACTTGGTTGGTCATGTTGTCGTGACCGCCCAGAATCAGCGACACCGCCAGCGCGGCGACCTCGTCATCGGTGAGAGCCGTGGCGCCGCCTCGCGGGTGGAGGAGCGCGGAGAGCAGGTCGTCGGCCGGAATGCTGCGGCGCCGGGCGGCGAGTTCGCGCAGGTAGTCGTGGACGCTCTGGTGGGCGTGCGTGTCCTCGCGGTCGTCCGTGTCCTTGATGGGGTCGATGCGTGCCCGCAGTGAGCGGTGGTCCTCCTGGGGAATGCCCAGTACGTCCCAGATGGTGTACATGGGCAGCGGGGCGGCGACCTCACGGACGAAGTCGGCACCCGGCCCAGCCTCGGTGAAGCGGTCCAGGAGCCGGACGACGGACTCGTCGGCGAGCCGGCGCAGGCGCCTGGTGCCGTACGTCGAGAAGGCCCGGGCGAGGGCGGCTCTGATCCGGAAGCTGTGCGGGGGGTCGAGCATCATGAGGGCGTCGGCGGGAGCGATGGGGATGGGGGTCATCCTGCTGTAGTCGCGTCCGACGGCCGCAGCACGGCTGAAGCGGGGGTCACTGGTGACCTGGCGTACCTCGGCGTGCCGGGTGACGATCCACGCGGTGCCCTGGCCGTGGTTCATCCGGACCCGCGTCAGCGGGGCTTCACGGAGCATCTCGCCCATCACTGGATCGAACGCCAGGGCGTCGGAGAAGTCGAACGGGCAGTGCCGCGCGCCACTGCTGCCTTCGGCCTCGTCGGTGGTGGTGGTGTTCGAACTGAGGCTGGTCGTGCTGCTCGGATTCATGAGGTGGGAGTTCCCGGCCGCGCGGTGACCTTCGCCGCGGCCGCCTGGATTCGCCCGTATGCCGGGCTACTTCAGACTGCGGTCCGGACCGGTGGGGCGGGAATGGGCCGCACAGGGGAAAACACCTCCCGCACCGGAGGGACGCGGCGAATCGTTCCCTCGACTGGTGCATCGTCGTGGCAGCAAACCATCTGGGCGCTCTGCCCGGGTCGGCGTCACGACAGCGTGCGTGCGGAACCCCGGTGCGATGGGTGCCCTTTTGCCTGCGGGAGGCAGCCGATGAGCATTCTCACCACATCCCCCGAACGGGTCCGGCTGGGTACGGACCTGACGGTCGGACGCATCGGCTACGGCGCGATGCACTTGACGGGACCGGGGATGTGGGGGCCCTACCCGGATCCCGCGCACGCGAAAGCCGTACTGCGGCGCGCGGTCGAACTGGGCGTGGAGTTCATCGACACCGCGGACTGCTACGGCCCGGGCGACAACGAGCGCATCATCCGAGAGGCCCTGCACCCCTATCCGGAACACCTCGTCGTCTGCACCAAGGGCGGCCTGCTCCGGCGCGGTCCCTCGGACTGGACAGTGCCGGGGCGGGAGTACATCACTCCGCTCGGCCGGCCCGCCTACCTGCGCCAGCAGGTAGAAATGTCCCTGCGCAACCTCGGCGTCGAACGCATCGACCTATACCAGCTCCACAGCATCGACCCGCTGGTCCCCCTCGCGGAACAGGTCGGCGTGCTGACCGAGATGCGGGCCGAAGGCAAGATCCGCCACATCGGCCTGTCCGGCCAGCCCGAAGTCACCTGCGAAGAGCTGGCGCAGGCCGCCGAGTACGCGGACATCGTCGTCGTGGAGAACCTGTACAACGTCGCGGACCGCACCGGTGACGCCGCCCTGGAGTACGCCGAGCACCACGGCATCGCGTTCATCCCGTGGTTCCCCCTCGGCCACGGCCAGCTCGTCGGCCCCACCAGCCCGCTGACCGCCGTGGCAGCGCAGTGCGGAGCCACCGCCTCCCAACTCGCCCTGGCCTGGCTGCTGCAGCGCTCGCCCGCCACACTCCTGATCCCCGGAACGACCTCGATCGGCCACCTCGAGGAGAACATGAGGGCCGCGCAGGTCACCCTCGGCGAGGACGAACTGAGGCTCATCGACTCCGCGCTGGAGGGCAACGGCCTGGCGGGGCGCCGCCCGGTCAAGGAGCGGGCATGACCGGGGGCGCCGCCGACTCCGCGCCCGCTGGCAGCGTTGTTACCGGCGCTACCGCCGGCCCGAGCGCACCGCACCTGCACGAGGCCCTTCTGCGGACCCTCTACACGGACCTCCTGCGCATCGGCGACCACGCCGCGGACGACGTCGTCTACCACCTGGCCCATCGCGACCTGGGCCTCGACCTGCCGGCTCGGATCCAGGGAAGAGCGGCCGTCACTGAGTGCGAGAGGGCTCTGCACCATGCGACCGGCGGCACCCTGACCGCTGCCATCGACGCGATCGCCGCGAACGACTTCTTCGCCGCGGTGACCGGGATCTTCAGCGCCACCATCGGCGGCGGCGCCGTTACGTTCCCGTTCTGCGGGCTCTGGCGCTTCCGCGACGGCCTGATCGTCGAACACTGGCAGAACGCCTACGAACCCGCCGCACTGCACGCCCGGCTGAGCTCCGCCTCGTCACGCATCTCCGGCCCCGCGCTTGTCCCCGCACCCGTCGACGGGCCGTCACACCCGCGCCGGGGCGCGGTCGCCCCCTGAGC
Organism: Streptomyces sp. FIT100; assembly: GCF_024584805.1. NCBI lineage: Bacteria > Bacillati > Actinomycetota > Actinomycetes > Kitasatosporales > Streptomycetaceae > Streptomyces > Streptomyces sp. FIT100. The sequence goes on from NZ_CP075715.1 coordinate 421,226, forward strand.
CGGGAAAACCGGGCTCCCGTCCCTCCGCTGAGAATGAGAGCGCTCATGACGACCGACGACGACCATGCCCTGACACCCCGCGGCACCAGACCTCGAACGTCTCCCCGCTCCGACGCCGCACGCGCCCCCGTCGGCCCGGTGCTGTGCACGCCCGCGGTCGAGGTGCCCGAGCACGTCATCACCCTGGACGAGACCCTGGAGCTGGCCGCCCGGATCCACCCCGGCCACGAGGCCCTCCCCCTCGCCCTGCGCCTCATCAAGAACACCGGTGTCCGCACCCGGCATCTGGTCCAGCCCATCGAGGTCACCCTCGACCACCCCGGCCTCGAGGAACGCAACAAGACCTACGTACGGGAGGCCAAGCGCAGGATCCCCGCGGCCGTGGACACCGCGCTGGCGAACGCACGGCTGATCGCCCGGGAGATCGACGCGATCGTCCTCGTCTCCTGCACCGGGTTCACCATGCCCTCGCTGACCGCGTGGATGATCAACGAGCTCGGGTTCCGGACCGACACCCGGCAGATCCCCATCGCCCAGATGGGCTGCGCCGGGGGCGGCTCCGCGATCAACCGGGCCCACGACTTCTTCCTGGCCCACCCCGGGGCCAACGTACTGATCGTCGCCTGTGAGTTCTGCTCCCTGTGCTACCAGCCCACCGACCTCACCATTGGCAACCTCCTGTCGAACGGGCTCTTCGGCGACGCGGTGGCATCCGCCGTAGTACGCGGGCGCGGCGGGCGAGGCATGCGCCTGGAAGCCAACGGCAGCCACCTGGTCCCAGGCACCGAGGAGTGGATCTCGTACGCGGTCAAGCCGACCGGCTTCCACTTTCTCCTCGACCGGCGCGTACCGCACACCATGCAGGACCTGGCGCCGGCACTCGTGGAGATCGGCGGCGCGCACGGGTGGGATGTGACGGACCTCGACTTCTACGTCATCCACGCCGGAGGCCCCCGCATTCTGGACGACCTCTCCCGCCACCTCGGGGTCAAGCCGGCCATGTTCGAACGCAGCCGTGACACGCTGACGCAATACGGCAACATCGCCTCCGCCGTCGTCCTGGATGCCCTGCGGCGCACCGCCGAGAGCGGCCTCGTCCCCGAGGGGGCACGAGGGCTGCTGGCCGGGTTCGGCCCCGGAATCACAGCGGAGATCACCCTCGGAACCTGGACCAACGGCTGACCCTCGCACGCGTGAGGGCTATACGAGGGAATGAGCGAATGATCCCGGCGGGCACGCACCGTAAGAAGAAACGTTCATGTTGTGATCGTCTCCGTCCCCGAGCCGACGCAGAACGTGGGCCCACAGCAACTGAAAGGTCTGTCCATGCCTCTTCGGAGCATCCGCCGTGTCGCCGTCCTAACCACCGCGCTCCTTCCTCTCGGCGCCGCCCTCATCGCAGCCGCACCTACCTCCCAGGCGGACACCGTGCACCCCTTGGTCACGTGTATCGGCCACCACACAGTCGACTTCACCGAAGGCCTCAAGGACGCGACCGAGGTCCACCACGTCACGGGCGTGAGCCACTACGGCGTCGACGACACCGAGGGCACTCTGAACAGAACCACTGGCTGCAAGCCCGGCATGAACGGCGCCATCCAGGTCCCTGGCGCCATCACCTACCCCGGTGCGACCGTCACCGTCAACGTGACCGAGACCGCTTCCTGCACTCAACCCTCGTCCTCGAGTACCTCCTGGACCGGCACGATCAAGTGGCGCAACGCACTCGGCGCCATCGTCGCCACCAGCACGCTCTCCAACGGCACCTTCCCCATCAACGACAAGGAACACGGCGACGGCATCGTCAAGGCCATGGCCGACGTGACTGCCGGACCTGGCGTAAACGGCACGTACGTCTTCCACGGCGACGTCAACGCCACCACACCCAACGCGTGCTCCGGCGGCACCACCGGAATCAAGCATGAGACGGGCACCGACTCCTTCAGCATTTACTAGCCCACTGGACGCAGTCGGCCTCACCCCGTGAATCAACAGGCCCAGGTTCCGGACGGCTCCATGCGGACCGTCGTCCGGTACCTGGCACCCTGAACCGTGCCTGGACAGGTGCCCGGCTCCACAAGCCTGCGTGCCAGTTGCCCCGCCGGATGGAACCAGCCTGCGGCAGAGCCTTGTCCACGTGTAGAGAGCGAGCCAGCAATGTCCCTGATCGTGACTGCCTTCGACGAGTCCGTGATCGTGCGTTCGATCGAGGCAGAGACCATCGGCCGCGCACCCGTTACGCTCCAGCTCCTCGCCGACGGCAGTTCCACGGGCGGCGCCCTCTCCACCAAGCGCGTGACACTGCTGGACGGTGCGAACGGGCCGGCGCCCCACCGCCATGCCCGCTCCGTGGAAATGTTCTACCTCCTCGACGGCATTGCACAATTCCTGTCCGGCGACCGAGTGGTGACCGCGCAACGCGGCGACCTGGTCGTCGTGCCATCCGGCATGGACCACGCCTTCGCCGCTGCCCCCGGCGAGGACGCCGACATCCTCATCGTCGCTACACCGGGCATCGATCGCTTCGAATACTTCCGCCACATGGAGCGTATCGCCAAAGGCGAATTGCCACGCGAGTCCCTGATGGACGTACAAGAGCTGTACGACACCTACTTCACCCACAGCGACCTGTGGAACCGCGCGCGCCTGAGCGGGTGGATGCGTCCGGGCTGATCGCCTGGGAGAGCAAGGGCGACTTTCCGGTCTCGGGCCGAGTGTGGGCCCGGTCGCCGCAGCAGAGCGTCACGCGGCCGGCTGTCACGGCCCGCGGTGACTCCCGTTCTCGGCGTTACGGCCCTCGCCGAGTGCCGCCATCCACGTCATCGCGAAGCCCTCATGACAGATGGAAAGCAGTCTGGAGGGGCTTGCGCTCCGTCAAGGGCGGCCGCTATCCAATGGCTCGACGGCCCCACTTGGCCGCCACCCGGTCAAGCCTCGAAGCCCTGACCCGCTTCCGGAAACGACGCTACGAACCCGCCCGCGTAACCCGCGTCCCGGCAGAGAGGACACCTCCGCGATAGCTCCCAGGTAGCACCCGGGCCAGCCACGTGCGGAATGCGGCCGCGACCAGCGACCAGTACCTGCCCTCCTCGTCGGCATTGGGGTCGCGGCAGGGCCACAGGCCCTGCGACGGGCCGGACAGGCGGTTCAAGTGGCTGGGACCCCCCCCCGAACGGCTGTCGCTCCCGGTCCTGGCCGCCCTCGGCGACATCTTCGACTGCACCCCGGCCGACCTGATCGCCACCAGGGCAGAGAACCCACCGTCCGCAGAGTCGCCACCGGCGATGCGGTCGTCGACCTGTCGGCGGTCCGTCCCAAGCGCGCCCGCATCCGGCCCGAAGGATGACCCGCACCCGCGTCCGCGCCGAGGACCTGTTCTGCACCCGCTGCGACCGCGCACTGCGGCTGGGGGCGAACCACTGACCCGAGGGCTACATCTGCCAGAGCTGCATGACCAGAGCTCTGGAGACCTACGGGACCTGCACCGGATGCGGAGTCGAGCGGCTCACTCCCGGCCTCGCGCCGGACGGCGGGAAGCTCTGCACCGACTGCGCCGGCGGGATCGGTGACTTCTTCTGCGAGCAATGCGGCCAGGAGGCCAGACGATACCGGCGCGGGGTCTGCGGCCGATGCGTCCTGACCGAGCGGCTCCGCGAACTCCTCGACGACGGCACCGGCTCCATCCACGCTGAACTCCTCCCGCTGTTCGACGCCCTGCGGCAGATCCGCCGCCCGTGGGGCACCCTGACCTGGACCAATAAGCCCCACACCCAGCACAACTTGCGCGCTCTCGCCTCGAAAGAGGTTCCGCTCACGCACGACGGCCTGAGCCAGCTCACCCCCTGGCGATCGGTCGCCTACCTGCGCGACCTGCTCATGCAGAGCGGCGTCCTGCCCCCGGCTGACCGGCAGCTGCTGCTGTTCCAGCGGTGGCTCGCCGAGAAACTGCCTGCCGTCGGCGACGCCGGGCACCGGCGGCTTCTGGAGCTCTTCGCGACCTGGCACGTTCAGCGCCGCCTGAACTCCCCGGCCGACCGCGGCCCGCTCACCAGTAAGCAGGTTCAGCAGGCCCGCAACGAGATTCGTCTCGCGATCGCCTTTCTCGATCACCTCGCCGAGCGAGGGCGGTCCCTCGCCGAGTGCACGCAGGCCGATGTTGATACTTGGTACGCAGGTGGTTACACCGCACGGCGCCTGACCCACGCCTTTCTGCGATGGGCGATGCGGTCCAAATACATGCTCAAGGTCGCCGTCCCGCATCGCGAGGAGTTCACCCCGTTCCTGCGGTTCGACACCGAGATCCGCCGCATCGTCTGCACCACCAACGCGATCGAGTCGGTCAACGCCAGGATCCGCCGAGCGGTCAAGGCCCGCGGACACTTCCCGAACGAGCAAGCCGCCCTGAAGTCTGTCTACATGGCCATCATGTCGCTCGACCCCACAGGCAAGGGCCAGGCCCGCTGGACCACGCGCTGGAAGACCGCACTGAACGCCTTCGACATCACCTTCGACGGCCGCCTCTCCGCGGCCCGTCAGTAGCCATCGACCCCAGTGACACCGCTCGTTTGACAGACCCAATGCGAACCTACAGGCCCCTTTCCCGGTGACACCTTCCCGTGGCCATCAGAGTCTGACGGCCTGAGGCCGCGCCTCGTTCTTGCGGACGGGTCAGCGATGACCGGCGTCGTCGACGCCGCTCCGATGTTCTGGAGTCGCCCGGATGAGGAGCAGGGCGATGTCGTCGTGGCACGGCTCCGGACGGCCTCTGTAATGGACGAGTGTGTCGGCAAGATCGTCCATGGTCGGATCTGCCGCGTGCGCGAGCAGCTGTGCGAGGGCCTCGGTGGTGGCCTCGATGTCGGCGCCGGGGGCTTCGACCAGGCCATCGGTGTAGAGGGCGAGGACCGTGCCCGGGCGCAGGGGGATGTCGGTCGCGGGATAGGCCGCCTTCGGGTCGATGCCGAGCAGCAGGCCGGGCGGCAGGCGGAGGATCTCGGTGCGGCCGTCGGGATGGCGCAGCAGTGGAGGGGGATGCCCCGCGGTGGCCAGCCGTGCGTGTCGGCGGGACGGGTCGAGGTGGGCGATCAGGCAGCTGGTGAACAGTCCCGGGTCGAGGTCGGTCAGGAGCCGGTTGGTGCGGGCCAGGACGTCGCCCGGGGGTGTGCCGAGGGTGGCGTAGGCGTGGACGGCGGTGCGGACCTGGCCCATGAGAGCGGCTGCCGTCACGTTGTGGCCTTGGACGTCGCCGATGACTGCGGTGGCGTCGGCTCCATCGCAGGGGATCAGGTCGTAGAAGTCGCCACCGATGTCCAGGCCCTGGCCCGCGGGGAGATAGCGCGCGGCCACGTCGAGTCCGGGGATGCCGGGCAGGGCTTTGGGCAGCAGGGCGGTCTGGAGGGTGTGGGCGAGTTGGTGTTTGGCGTCGTAGAGACGTGCCCGGTCCAGTGCCTGGGCGATGAGGCCGGCCAGGGAGATGAGGACGGCCCGTTCGGCCGGCGGGAAGGGGCGCGGCTGGTCGTAGGAGAGCACGAGCGCTCCGACGGAGCGCCCGGAGGCGATCAGCGGCAGGAAGGCCCAGGCGTCCCTGGAGCCGTAGCGCACGGCGCCGGGGTAGGCGCGCTTGAAGTCCCGGAAACTGGCGAAGAAGGTGGGCACGCCGGTGGACAGGACGTGGGTGGGCGGGGTGTCGGCGGTCAGGGGAGCGCCGTCGTACCGGTCCAGGAACTCGGAGCTGTAGCCGCTGTGGCCGAGGATCCGCAGGCGGCCTTCGTCATTCGCCATCAGGGCGAGCCCTTGGGGGCCGAAGGCGGGCACGAGCTGGTGGGCGACCAGGGCGGCCACATCGTTGACCCCCACGGCCTCGGTGAGGGTGGCCGCCAGGTGCATCAGCGAGTGGTGTCGGGCGGACTCGCCGGGCTCCGCCGGGGACCCCCCGTCGGCGGCGGGCGTCTCCTGCCCGGCGGGGCGGGCGATGATGTGGACGCTGATGCCGGAAGCGCCTGGATAGAGGTGGAAGGTCAGCCATTGGTCGGGCGGATGCAGCGCCGTGAGGGACGTCGGCCGATGGCTGAGCACAGCGGCGCGGTAGCGCTCCTCGAAGTCCGGACCCTGTAGCCACGGCAGGGATTCCCACGGCCTGGTGCCCATCACCTCGGCGGCGCCTGCGCCGACCAGCTCGGCCGCGGCAGCGTTCGAGTAGGTGATCCGGCCGTCCAGGTCGAGAGCCCAGCAGCCCATGGGCAGTCGTTCGATGAACTCGACCGCCTCCAGGGTCTCGCCCCGGTCCGTCGTGCGGGAGGGGGATGGGGGCAGGATCTGGGGCTCGGAGGCGGGCAACAGCGGAGTGCCCTGGTCGGACGCCTGCTGCAGGAGGAGACCCGCGCCTCGGCAGAAGGCGTCGATCGTGTCGCGCTCGCGCGGGCGCAACTGCGGAGGATGCCACACGGGCCACAGGAACACGGCCCCGCCCCAGAGGTTCGTACCACTGGTGAACGGAGCCGCGGCCAGCAAGAATTCGTACGGAAGCGCGAGTCCCATCTTGGGATAGCGACTCGCCATCTCTTCCTGGCCGCCCACCCACACCAGTCGGCGCTCGCGCATCGCGTCGGTCAGCGGCGTGGAATCGTCCGTCGTGACCCGGGCCCAGGGCGCGGCGATACGCCAGGAGGCCCCGGAGACCAGGGCCAGGCGTACCACGCGCTCGCCCGGGGGGAGCAGGTAGACAAAGCCCGACGAGGCACCGGCCTCCCGCATGGCACGCCGGAAAGGGCCCGCGAGCTGCTCGAGCCCGCCGGCGACGGCGGGAGTGGGGCGTTCCATGACGGCTCCCCTCTCCTGCTCTCCTGCGCTCTCTGGCCGCTCGCAGCACGGGTGCCGACCGCGCTGCCCGCAGCACCGGACAAGCTCCGCGCAGTTCCAAATTATCGATAAACGGGAGAAGGCGCCCATCGCGAACCCGACGGATGCTCCGCGGGCGCGGACGGGGCGAGGGCAGGGATCCGGAGCTGACCCGGAGCTGATCCTGAGCTGATCCGGAGCTGATCCGGCGCCGCGGATCCCGTGCGTCACGGGTCCTGCCGCGACGGCAGCGCCAGCTCGGTCCAGACGAGCTTGCCGTTCCGTACGTAGCGGGTGCCCCAGTTCTCGGCAATCTGCGAGACGAGGAACAGCCCGCGTCCCCCCTCGTCGAGGGTCTTGGCGTGCCGCAGCCGCGGCGCTGCGGCGCTCCCGTCGTGCACCTCGCAGGTCAGGGTGGTGCGGCCCATGATGAGGCGCAGCCGCAGCAGGCCGGTGCCGTAGCGCAGTGCATTCGTGACCAGCTCGCTGACGATCAGGTTGGCGGCGAACGTGGCTTCCTCGTCCACTCCCCAGCGGCCGAGCTGACGCTCGGTGGCATCCCGTGCGGCGTGGGCCGCCGAAGGGTCGCGTTCAAGGTTCCACTCGGCGACCCGGTCGACGGGGAACGCGTGGCTGCGGGCGAGCAGCAGAACGGCGTCTCCTGCGGGAGGGACCTCATGCAGCCGGTAGAGGACCTGGTCGCACAGGTCCTGAAGGGGACGATCGCTCTCGCCCAGCGCGTCCCGGATCTCGGCTTCGTCGTCCCCGGGCGCGCCCGGCCGTGTGGCGGGCAGCAGGGCTTTGGTGAACAGGGCCATCACACTGCCTTCGGTGACGTCCACCGTGGTGGCGGCGAAGGGCGACCCTTCGGGACTGCCCAGCGGGGGCCCTGTCGGCACATCGGGGACGTCCACGACCTTGCCCGACTGGACGATGACCGGCGTGGGGTGATCGGCACACGCGAACGTGCAGGTCAGCGCCAGAGGGTCGTAGACGGCAAACACGCAGCTCGCTTCGAGCGCCTGCTGGTGCAGAGGGTCACCGGGGGGCAGCGCCGCGCGCTCGTCGGCAAGCCGCGCCGCCGTGTCGCTGAGACGGGCGAGGAGCTCGTCGGGCTCCAGGTCCAACGCGGCCAGGGTGTGCACCACGGTGCGGAGCTGCCCCATGGTGGTCGCCGCGTAGATGCCCCGGCCGGCCACTTCACCGACCACCAGCGCGGTGCGCGCCCCCGAGAGGGAGAAGGTGTCGAACCAGGCCCCGCCGCCCTGATTGCCCGGTGTGTACAGGTGCGCCGTCTCCATCGCGGTCTGCTCGGAGAGGTGCGGCGGCAGCAGCCGGCGCTGCAGGGCGGCGGCGATGGTGTGCTCGCGGACGTAGCAGCGGGCGTTCTCCACGCACCAGGCGGTGTGCGAGGCCAGCTCCAGCGCCAGTTTCACTTCCTCGGCGTCGAAGGCGGAGGTCTTCCCGCCGCGATAGAGGCTGAGCAACCCCAGCACCGTGCCGCGCACCGTCAGCGGGGCGGCGATCAAGGTGTGGGCACCGGCTTCACCGATGGACTTCGCGCGCACGGGGTCGGCCCGCAGCCATGGAACGTCCGGGCCGAGGGAGACGACGCGCGGTTTGAGGTCCGCCAGCGCCTGCCCGTACGGTGACGGAAAGGGCAGCGGCCGGATGTCCCCCAGGGGGTGGGACTGCCATTGCTCGTACCCCTTGGGCCAGAAGGCCGCGCGCCGCAACGGGACGTCCCTTCGCAGCGGGCCCAGCGGCGGCTCCTCGCCTCGGACGACCGCATCGACCACGTCCACCACGGCGACGTCGGCGAAGTCCGGCACCAGCGTCTCGACCAGTTCCCGGCAGGTCGCCACCACATCGAGGCTGCTGCCCACGTGTTCACGCACCGCGTCCAGGACCCGGAACCGAGCCGTTGCCTTCGCGCGCTCGTCGGCGTCGGAAGGTTTCGGTGCCTGGTAGACGGCCCACACCATGGAGTCATCCACTCGTGACAGCGAGCGCACCGTGAAGTCCCCGGCCATGCGCAGTGTGGACCCCGCGTTGTCGGCAGCGCGGATCATGAGGCGTACCGCCGATTGCCCGATGGCCTCTTCCGGCCGCAGGTCCAGCAACCGTTCGGCCTCGATGCTCCACTGAACGACGGTGCCCGCGTCGTCGACGACCATCAGCGGGGCATCGCCCACCACGACAACCACCTCCACACCGTTCCGCCGGGAACTGGGGAGCCGGACCCGAGCGCCGGGCCTGCCGCGCAGCGGCGGGACGCCCCGCCACGCGGCGAACGCCAGAGACACCCTTCAGTGTCATCGTCCGCCCCATTCACCCGTGCCGCTCCTTGGCTGACCGGCAGGCGGCGCCTTCGCGGCGCACGGTGCGGCGGCACCGGCCCTGCCGGTCGTCCGTTACGGGAAAGAGGCCTCCGGTTGCAGGCCGCAATCACCCGTGGTGGCCGGCGCGCCGAAGTCGGTTGCGGGTCTGGTCAGCCCCGGAAGCTGCGGCTCCTGGTCGCCCACCACGTGGGCGGGTCGGACCCGGCGGCCGTCCCGGGCCGGGGCGGGACACCCGTCGAGCGCGGTGCGGGCGCCCAGCCGCTTCTGCTTGCCCCGGCAAGGGCTCAGGCAGCAGCGGCCGGACGAACTCCCGCTCCGCGTCGGACGGTCCATCAATCAAGGGCGTCCGGCCGTTCGGCCGTTCGGTCGCTCGGTCGCTCGAAGAGACCGTCTAGTGATGGCGGCGCAGCGCCAACTCCGCCAGGACCGGGCGGTGGTCCGAGGCCAGGGCCTGCGGGACCACGGTGTTGCGGACGGTGAAGGCGTCGGACACCGTCACGAAGTCGATGCGCTTCTCAGGCGTCACCGCCGGGTACGTGAAGCCCGGGTCCGACGCCGTCCAGGTATCCGTCAGGCCGGACCACAGGGGCGACAGCTCCGCCGCGTCAGGGCCCGCGTTGAAGTCGCCCGTCAGGACCTGGGCCGGGCACTTGCCCTTCGGCGAGCAGTCGTCCGCCATGATGTCCACGGTCTCGCGGACCTGGGCCGCACGCACCGCGGGGTCGCTGCGGAAGTCGAGGTGCGTCGTGTAGACGTGCACCGGCGTGCCCTTCACCTTGACCACGACCTCGAGGAAGCCCGGCATCGGCTTCGGCACGGGGTTCGGCTCCTGCGTGGACAGCCGCGTCAGGTCGTGGTTCTCGGCGCTGCGGACCGGGTGGCGCGACAGGATCGCGACGCCGAAGCCGCCGTCCTCTCCCGTCGTGTAGATGGGAGCGAAGGAGACGTACATATCCAGCATGTTCGCCAACTCCGTTGCCACATCACGGAATTCGGAGCGGTCGCTCCAACGGACGTCGACCTCCTGCAGCCCCACGATGTCGGCGTCCATGGCCCGGATGGCCTCGGCGGTGCGCGCGGGGTCGAAGACGTTGCCGCTGTCGGCGCCGTAGTGGATGTTGTACGAGGCGACGCGCAGGCCGACCGTCTTGTGGGCCTCGGCCGAGGCGGCCGGCGCGGTGATGGCGGTCGCGGTGACCGATGCCGCCAGCGCGAGGACGGCGGTGAGCGGGGCGGGACGCATGTGAGCGGCTCCTGAAGACGGGTGGGATGCGGATGGGATGCGGGTGACGATCGGGCACATTAACCGCTCACGGTGACGCACACTCGGAGGGCAGGCGTCCTCAGATGGCCACGTGGTGAAGTCCCGCCCCGTCTTCCCCTCTCCTCCGCGCCCGGGTCGCGGCTCCGCGCCGGCGCAGGCGGGCGCGACGGGGCCGCGCGCCGAGGCCGTCGCCGAGCTGTCCCGTGATGTGCTGGTCGACACCCCGGAGACACACCTGGATCATGTCCCCTTCCCGGGCAGGGCAGTTGATCGGCTGCGTCCGTGCGGGCAGTGATCACTGCTGTGCATGCTCGCCTGGGCCGCTCTCCGCCGTGACCTCGACCGCCGCGTAGACCTGCACGCACTGGCCCGCTGTGCGCTCACAACCACCCCTGGAAGGAGCCGCGGTCAGGCGAGCAGTTCGCAGGCTTCCCGCCACATATCGGCAACCACCTGGCCGGCAGGTCGCTCGGCGGCCAGGGCGGCGCTCTGCCCGGCCCAGTGGGCGGCTCGGTCCACGCCGCTCGCTTGACCCTGCCGCCACTCGTTCACGAGGCTCAGTTGGTCCGGGAAAGGTGCGGGATTCGCCGCGCCGGGCTCTGTCCACGCCTTGAGGTAGGGGGTGGGCGCCGCTCTGGCCAGGCGACCGGTGTAGGCGCGGGTGGTCATCGTCGCGTCGGGCGCCAGACCGTTCAGCGCGGCACTCCACTCCGGGCTGGTGCCGGCTTCGGGGCAGCGCAGCAGGGCGGTTCCCACCTGGACCGCGCTCGCCCCCAGGCTCAGCGCGGCGGCCACTCCGCGCCCGTCGGCGATGCCTCCGGCGGCGACGATCGGCACACGCAGATGATCGGCGAACCAGGGGAGCAGAGCGAACAGTCCGACGTCGATGCGCTCGGCGTCCTCCTGGTCGAAGCTTCCCCGGTGCCCCCCTGCCTCCATCCCCTGTGCCACGACCGCGTCCGCACCGGCCTCTTGGGCGGCGAGTGCCTCATCGAGGGTGGTGGCGCAGGCGAACCAGGCGATGCCCTGCTCGTGGAGGCGACTCACGTACGCCGGCTCGAAGAGACCCATGATGGAGGAGACCACTGACGGGCCCGCGGCGAGCATGGCCTCGCACTGCTCCTGGAACACCGGCGGCTCGGTTCCGGCGGGCCGGCCAGGAGTGCCGAATCGGCCGAGGAACGTCCGGGCGTCTTCCGCGAGACGCTGTCGCCACGCCGGGTCCGGGCCGGCCCGTTCCGGAATCCAGACGTTCAGCTGAAAGGCGCCGGAGGAACGCGCCCTGAACCGATCCGCCCATTCCGCGATTCGATCCGGGGTCTCCAGCAGTACGCCGGCGGCGCCCATGCCCCCGGCCTGCGCCACGGCAACCGCGAGTTCCGGAGGAGAGGCTCCTGCCATCGGCGCCTGGATGACCGGCAGTCGCATGCCGAACCTGTCACAGAACGTACGTGCTCGTTGCCGCCCCGTCATGACCGGCCTCCTCACCGTGACATCTGGCGCTGCACCAGGAGGCAGTGCGCGCCCGACGGTTGACATTGTGTGACGACCGACTGCATCGCGTCCCTTTTATTACCTTTTACTCCAAATGTTTGACTGTCGGACCATGCGGGCCTAGCGTTGCAGGCGAGATGGCTCGTAGAGGCTTCAACCAATTGGGTCGCTCGGCATCTCGAAAACCGACCGGAACCGTGACCTGAACGCCGCGGTCCGGACGGAGGGGTGGTGTCGCGGAGCCACGGCCTACCGTATTGCGACGGCAAGGTGCTGCAATGCCGGGCGCTGAATCCCGTCCGTACCTCACGACTTGGTGAGGCGGCGTCAGTTCCTGCCGCACACGGGTGGGTGCCGGCGCCGGACAGGGCCGCGAACGCCCCCCTCGTCAGCGCACGTGCGGGTGGCCCCGCCGACCCCCTGGTTCCTCCACGTCCTGCCGGCGTTCGGCGTTGCGGCAGCCCGGTACGTTCGGCCGCGGTACTCGATCCGGGCCCGCTCCACGGCCTCCAGGCCGTCGAGCTTCGCCTCGGTCAGCGGACGGCCGTGACACTCCACGTATCCCGCCACCACGTCGGTGCCCCGCGCGGCCCTGCGCCTGCCCTCGTCGAGCATCCGGTAGGTCTTGCCGACGCCGGGGGCGGCACCGAGGAAGACCTTGAGCCGTCCCGGGCGGGTCGGCGGCCGCGATGCGCCGCCCGGCGGTTCGTCGAGCTTCAGAACTTCTCCGGGTTGATGAGGGCGGCCACGAGATAGCCGAGCAGACAGACGGCGACGATGAGTCCGACCACGTTCTCCACACTCATCAGCGATCAACTCCCTTTTCCGAACGCACCCTTGGCTGACCTTCGTGGCACCACGAAAACCCCTGGCGGGCCGTGCGCACAGCCACCTTGACGGCACCCTGGCGCCGATTCCCCGGATGCTGACGCTGCCTTGACGAGATCCGCGTTCCACAAGGGAGCGATCCTGGCCGTCGCCTGCACGTACTTCCTCGGCCGTGCCTACGAGGACGTCGCCGTCGTCACCACCCCCGACCACCGCCGACGGCACCTCGCGCTGGCCTGTGTCACCCGCCTGTGCGCGGACATCGCCGCCCGGGGCCGCACCGCGAGTTGGGCGTGCTCTCGCGACAACCGCCCCAGCAGGCTGCTCGCCTGGACGGCGGGTTCCGGCTGGAGCACGTACGCATACGTGCATCATGCGGCGGACCGCCCGCCGCACCACGGGAGCGGCGGGCGGCCTGACGGCCCGCGGTCAGTCCAGTCGGAAGCGCAGCCGGCAGATCACGGCGTCCGTGTCGCGTCGCACGGCGTGCGCGACCACGGCGCCGCGCTGGTTCTGCAGTATCCGCTGCCACAGATGCGCCGGTTCGACCTCGGGGATCAGCACCGTGACCTGGACACCGGGGTCGGTGACCGCCAGCTCGCGTACGTAGTCGGCGACGGGCCGGCCCAGGGTTCGGCACTCCGATGGCACCCGGACGAGCTCCACGCCCGGGTTCCACAGTGCCCAGTCGCGGGCAAGGGCCTCGGTGGCGGCGCGGTCCTCCGCGTCCGGGTGGCAGACGGTGACCGCGCGGACCTCGTCGCCGAGCGACACCGCGGCGGTGAGCGCCTCGCTCGTGAGCCGCGTCAGCGAGGAGACGGGAACAACGACCAGGGAGCGCTCCCGGTGCGGCGGCTCGGGGATCCGGCCGACGCCGAGGCGCTCGCCGATCCTCCCGTACGCCCGGTGCACCAGCTCGAACGCGACGACGAGCAGCGGCAGCGCGACGACGATCAGCCAGGCGCCGTCGTGGAACTTGGTCGCCGTCACCACGACCGCCGCGACGCCGGTGAGCAGCGCGCCGAGGCCGTTGAGCAGGGCCTTGCCCGTCCAGCGCGGGCCACGCGCCTTCCGCCAGTGCAGGACCATGCCGGTCTGGGCGATGGTGAAGCCGACGAAGACGCCGATCGCGAAGAGCGGCACGAGGGTGTTGGTGTCACCACCGGAGAAGACGAGCAGGGCGGCGGAGACCCCGGCGAGGGCGAGCACACCGTGGCGGTGGACCTGCCGGTCGGCCTTGAGTCCGAAGACGTGCGGCAGGTAGTTGTCGCGGGCCAGCAGCTTCAGCAGTACCGGCAGTCCGCCGAAAGAGGTGTTGGCGGAGAGCGCCAGCAGGACCATGGTGGCGAACTGGATGACGTAGAAGCCGATGTTGTGGCCGATGGAGGCGTCCGCGAGCTGGGCGAGGACGGTGACGCCCTCGACCGGCTGGAGCCCGAATCGGGAGATCAGCACGGACAGCCCGATCAGCATCACACCGAGCAGCGCGCCGAGTGCGATCTCGGCGTGCTGGGCGCGGCGGACGGCCGGGGCGCGGAAGGACGGTACGGCGTTGGCGATCGCCTCGACGCCGGTGAGGGCCGAACAGCCGGAGGCGAAGGCTTTCAGCAGGAGCAGTGCGCCGACCGTGGTGGCGTTGTCCGCGAGGACGGAGGCGTGGCCGGCGGCCGCCTCGGTGGAGGCGGGGGCGTCGCGGAACAGACCGACGACGATCAGGACCAGGATCGAGCCGATGAAGACGACCGTCGGCACGATGAACGCCTTCGCCGAGTCGACGATGCCCCGGAGGTTCACACCCGTGATCAGCACGAGGACCGTGAGGCACAGCCACAAGCGGTCGCCGTAGAGGCCGGGGAAGGCGGAGGTGAGCGCGGCGACGCCGGCGGTGACCGCGACGGCGACGTTCAGGACGTAGTCCAGGACCAGCGAGGCGGCGGCGACGAGACTGGTGCGCCTGCCGAGGTGCGACTTGGCGACGGCGTAGGAGCCGCCGCCGTCCGGGAAGGCGGCGATGACCTGGCGGTACGAGGCGACCAGCACCGCGAGCAGGCCGGCGATGGCGAGCGTGACCGGCAGGGTGAACCCGAGTCCGTAACCGCCGGCCGCGGCGAGGACCAGGACGATCGCCTCGGGCCCGTACGCCACCGAGGCCATCGCGTCGAGCGACAGCGCGGCGAGACCGGTGACGGCGGTCAGCTTGTGGCGCGCGCCGGTATCGGGGGGCTCCTCGACGCTCGTGGCGGGGAGCGCCTCGGTGGTCGGTGCGGACATGCACGTACTCCTTCGGTTCAGGTCCGCTCAGGGTGTCCCCGGTACGGGCCGGTCCCGCGTGGCACTGGCGCATTCTTGGCACGGGACGGCGAGGTCTTCACGCGTTCTTGACGGAGGCCGTCAGGGGGGCGTCAAGACGAGTCGACACCGCGTCAGCTCTGCGTCAATGGACCTGCCGGAAGCGCTCGCCGCCCCTAGCGTCGACTTCATGGACCGGGTCACACGAGGCGTTCCGGGGCGCGAGGCCGACAAGGCGGAACCCCCCGGACAGCATGCTTCCAACACGGACTGGGCCCGTGAACGACGGGCAGCGATCGGCTGCGCCTGCCTGCTCCTCACGCTGCTCCTGTTGATCGACGGCGGCTCCGGCCGCCTGAGCGCCCCGCGTGCCGTCCTGTGGGCAGGGCTCGCGACCCTGCTGCTCGCCGTGCTGATGCCCGCACGAGTGACGGCCGGCGAAGGCTGGCTGGCCTCGCGCAGACTCCTGCGACAGCGGCACGTCAGAACCGACCGGCTGGTATCCGTCCGCTGGTCCGACGGCATCTCCCAGCGCCTGGTCCTGCGCGACCTGGAAGGCGGCCGCGTCGAGCTGGACCCGGCACTCCTCGTCACCCATCCACAGCTGTGGCGCCATCTGGACGCAGGAGCCCGGGCATCCCTGGGCCGCGGAACGCTGCTGTGCGGGGCGACCGCCCTGAATCAGTTGTCACGGAGGATCGACGGTGAGACCGCCCGCACGGTCTTCACCGTCTCAGGGCTGCGCTAGGTGTACTGCCCAGCCAGGTTGGTCGAGTTTGTGTGACGACACGGTCTGAATCTGTGAGATGGGGAAGGCCTCCGGTTGTGGAGTGGAGCTGTCGAGGAACCGCTCCGCCAACCAGGAGGCCTTCGTGTCTCACGCTAACGCTGCTTTGACTCCCCGTGCCCGTCTTCGGCTGGCGCGTCTGATTGTCGATGACGGCTGGCCGGTCGCCCGTGCGGCCGAACGCTACGACGTGTCCTGGCCGACCGCCAAGCGGTGGGCCGACCGTTACGCCGAGTCCGGGCCGGCGGCGATGGCTGACCGGTCCTCCCGGCCGCACCGCAGTCCTGCCCGAACACCGCAGCCGCTGGTCCGCAAGATCGTGCACCTGCGCTGGAAGCAACGTCTGGGCCCGGTCCAGATCGCCGGACGGCTGGGCATGCCCGCCTCCACCGTCCACGCAGTCCTGACCCGCTGCCGGATCAACCGCCTGTCCCACATCGACCGCGCCACCGGCGAGCCGGTCCGCCGCTACGAGCACGATCATCCCGGCGCAATGCTCCACATCGACGTCAAGAAGCTCGGGAACGTGCCCGACGGCGGCGGCTGGCGCTACGTCGGACGCGTCCAGGGCCGCAAGAACCGTGCCGCAACACCCGACAAGCCCCGCAACAAGTACCGAGGACCACTACTGGGAACCGCGTTCGTCCACACCGTCATCGACGACCATTCCCGCGTCGCCTACGCCGAGATCCGCGACGACGAGATGGCCGCCACCGCGGTCGACGTCCTGCGGCGCGCGGTAGCCTGGTTCGCCGCCCGAGGGGTGACCATCGAGCGGGTCCTCACCGACAACGGCTCGGCCTACCGCTCCCGGCACTGGACACAAGCCTGCACCGAGCTCGGCATCACACCGAAGAAGACCCGCCCCTACCGGCCACAGACCAACGGCAAGGTCGAACGCTTCCACCGCACCCTCGCCGACGGCTGGGCCCTCGGCCGCTTCTACCCCAGCGAATCAGCCCGCCGTAAAGCCCTGCCAGCCTGGCTCCATCACTACAATCACCACCGCCCCCACACCGCGACCGGCGGCAAACCACCCATCACCAGGTTGACCAACGTCCCCAGGCAATACAGCTAGGGAACGTCTGCAAAGTGGTGTCGTCAGCCCGAAGGGGCGGGCCCGGCGGCGTCTGGTGCGTGCCGTGCGTGCCGGACCCCGCCGGGCAGACGGGACGGTGAAGACACGACCTGGGGTGCGTATCGGGTCGTGATCACGAGGTACTGCCGGTGCGCACTTGGGCGGGCTTCGCTCGTTGCGTGCGGAGCCCGGCCAGGAGTCGGTCCAGCGCTTCGACGGCCGAGTCCAGCGCTTCGGGGCTCCCGCTCCGGGCCACCCACAGCGCCGCCTCGTTCATCGCGCCGGACAGAATCTGCGTCAGCGGCTCGACCGGCTGCGCCGTGATGACACCGGTCTCGACCAGGGTCGACAGGGCATCTCTCAGGTGTCGGGCCGAGGACTCCTCGTCCAGGGCACGCCATTCCTCCCACCCCAAGACGGTCGGCGCGTCGACCAGGACGATGCGCCGCATGGACGGGTCTGAGCCGGCGGCGAGGAAGGCCCGGCAGCCGGCCCGCAGTTGCTCCCAAGGGTCGGACACCTCCTCGGCCGCCGCGGCGACCCGCTCGCCCAGCTCCTGCAAAACGTCGGCGACCACCGCGTGGAACAGCCCGGCCTTGCTCTCGAAGTGGTGGTAGGCGGCCCCTTTGGTGACGCCGACCGCCTGGGCGACCTCGGTGAGAACCACCCCCTGGTAGCCGTCGGCGGCGAAGCGCCGCCGCCCTTCACTCAGCAGCGCCCGCCGGGTCGCCGCCCGCTGCGCCGCGCGCTTTCCCGTCGCCCGTCCGTCCGGCACAGCTGCGCACCACCCTTCCCTTTTCACATACCCCAGGTATGCTACCTGGAAGTTCACATACCTGAGGTATGTGAGATCGCGCCACGCGCCTTCGAGGAGTCATGCGATGGAAACCAGGCTCGACAGCTTCTACCCCGTCATCTGCACCCAGGACGTGGCGGCAGCACGCGAGTTCTACACCCGCCACCTCGGCTTCACGGTGACCTTCGATGCGGACTGGTACGTCAGCCTGCGGCGCCCGGACGCCCCGCACTACGAACTCGCCCTGCTCGACCACAACCACCCGACCCTCCCCGAGGGCCACAGAACCCCCACCCGAGGCGGCCTGCTGCTGAACTTCGAGGTGGCGGACGTGGACGCAGAACACCGCCGCCTGGTCCGCGCGGCCGGCCTGCCCGAACTGCTCTCGCTGCGAACGGAGGACTTCGGCCAGCGCCACTTCATCATCGCCGCACCGGACGGAGTCCTCATCGACGTGATCACGACCACCCCGCCCACCGAGGAGTACGCCAACCAGTACACGGAGGAAACGGCTGTGCGCAGTGAGGACGCGCACTCGGTTGTGACGAGCGAACGGTCCGGGCGAAGGTCTTGATCCAGATCATCGAGGCACGAAGCAGGTCGGCGGTCGCACCCGCGACCGCAGCCTCAGCCCCAGCCCCAGCCCCAGCCCCAGCCCCAGCCCCAACCACAGCCCCAACCGCAGCCGCGCGTCGAGTCAGCAGGAACTCGGCACGCGCGGCAGAGCGCTGCCACCGTCGCAATTGCGCCATATGTGCGACGCCTTGGGAATTCCTAACGCTTTCTTGACACCTCCCGGATCACGGGGGTTTCGTTGCCCGAACAGCCCCCACGCGGCAGCCGCAGGCACGCACCAAGACGTGTTTCGCCTGGGTTTGTTGCGGTTCAGCCGCCCCGCAGCCCTCCCTCGTACCTCTCTGCGCCGTCTCACAGGACCGCTCGGGTGCCCGTGTGGGCCCTTCGGCGCGCGTGCGCTCGCACGGTCGGTGGCGCCGCTCCTGCCTACGCTGATCAGGCCGTCTCCCGCGATGGCCGGAATCGATCGTCGTACGTCAGCCAGTCAGGAGCACGGATGACCACGCCCTCCCCCGCTCGCACGAGCCGCTTTCGCGCGTGGATGCTGGAAGGTCTGTCCGACATGGCCAGGCACCAGAAGGGGGCGCCCGCCGGTCCGCCGGCCGCGCACAAGGGGCAGCGGTGGTGGCGGGTCATGTGCCTGACCGGCGTCGACTACTTCTCCACGCTCGGCTACCAGCCGGGCATCGCCGCGCTCGCGGCCGGGCTGCTGTCACCCATCGCCACCATCGTCCTGGTGGTCGTCACCCTGGCGGGCGCATTGCCGGTCTACCGGCGGGTGGCCGAGGAGAGCCCACACGGCCAGGGTTCCATCGCCATGCTGGAGCGGCTGCTGTCGTTCTGGAAGGGCAAACTGTTCGTCCTGACCCTGCTCGGCTTCGCCGCCACCGACTTCCTCATCACCATCACCCTGTCGGCGGCGGACTCCTCCATCCACCTGATCGAGAACCCGCACATCCCCGCCTGGCTGCACGGCCGGCAGATGCTCGTCACCCTGCTGCTGATCGCGCTGCTGGGGGCGGTGTTCCTCAAGGGCTTCCTGGAGGCGATCGGCGTCGCCGTCGCCCTGGTCGGGGTCTATCTGGCGCTGAACGCGGTCATCGTGGTGGTGGGGCTGTGGCACATCGCCACCGAGTCCCATGTCGTCACCGACTGGTCCACCGCCCTGACCACCCAGCACGGCAGCGTTGTGGCCATGATCGGAGTGGCCTTGATCGTGTTCCCCAAGCTGGCGCTGGGCCTGTCCGGTTTCGAGACCGGCGTCGCGGTGATGCCGCACGTCGAGGGCGAGCCCGGCGACACGCAGGAGAAGCCCGCGGGGCGCATCCGGGGCACGAAGAAACTGCTGACCACCGCCGCGCTGATCATGAGCGTGTTCCTGATCTCCACCAGCTTCATCACCACCCTGCTCATCCCGGCCAAGGAGTTCGAGCAGGGCGGCCAGGCCAACGGACGCGCCCTCGCCTACCTGGCACACGAGCACCTGGGCAGCGCCTTCGGCACGGTCTACGACGTCGCCACCATCGCCATCCTCTGGTTCGCCGGCGCGTCCGCCATGGCCGGGCTGCTGAACCTGATGCCCCAGTACCTCCCCCGCTACGGCATGGCCCCGCACTGGGCGCGCGCCGTACGCCCCATGGTGATCGTCTTCATCCTCGTGGCGTTCCTCGTCACCTGGATCTTCGATGCCGACGTCGACGCCCAGGGCGGCGCGTACGCCACCGGTGTCCTCGTGCTGATCTGCTCCGCGTCGATCGCGGTGACCATCGCTGCCCGCCGCGCCGGGCAGCGCAACTGGACGATCGCCTTCGCCGTCATCTCGGCGGTCTTCCTCTACACCACCGCCCTCAACATCGTCGAACGCCCCGACGGCGTGAAGATCGGCGCCTGCTTCATCGCCGGCATCATCCTGCTGTCCCTGGCGTCCCGGCTCGCCCGCGCCTTCGAACTGCGGGTCACGGGCGTGACGCTGGACGACATGGCCGACCGCTTCGTCCGCGACATCTCCCATCGCACCGCCCGCTTCATCGCCAACGAGCCCGGTTCACGCGACATCGCCGAGTACCGCGACAAGATCCGCCAGATCCGCGCCGACAACGACATCCCGGCCGATGACGACCTCGTCTTCGTCGAGGTCACCGTCGGCGACCCCTCGGAGTTCGAGGCGCACCTGGCCGTACGCGGCGAAGTGCTGCACGGCCGCTACCGCGTCCTGACCCTGGAGAGCTCCTCCATCCCCAACGCCCTGGCCGCCTTCCTGCTGCACGTACGCGACGTCACCGGCCGGCGCCCGCACATCTACTTCGAATGGTCCGAGGGCAACCCGTTCGCCAACTTCCTCCGCTTCTTCCTCTTCGGCCAGGGCGAGGTCGCCCCCGTCACCCGCGAGGTGCTCCGCGAGGCCGAACCGGACCGGGCGCACCGCCCACGCGTCCACGTCGGCTGAACGACGCGCTCCCGGGTGCCCAGCCCGCCGTACGAGAGGAGCGGCCCTCCGCCGACAACGCCTAGAGGCCGATGTCCCGGCGGCTCATGTCGTCCAGCGATTCGCGGCGTACGAGCAGGCGGGCTCGGCCGTCCGACACGGCGATCACGGGCGGGCGGCCGACCAGGTTGTAGCCGGAGGCCATGGACAGGTGGTACGCCCCGGCCGCCGGCACCGCGAGCAGATCGCCGGGCCGTACGTCGCCCGGCAGCGGCACCTCGTCCGCCAGGACGTCGCCCGCCTCGCAGTGCCGGCCGACCACGGTGACGAGGCGGGGCGGCGCCGAGGTCGGACGGCCGATGAGGCGGGGGGCGTACCTGACCCCGTACAGCGCGGGCCTCGGGTTGTCGCTCATGCCGCCGTCGACGGCGACGAAGATGTGCTCGCCGGTGCGCTTGACCGCGAGGACCCGGTACACGGCCACGCCGGCGGGGCCGACGATCGCCCGGCCCGGTTCCAGGGTGAGCCGGGGCACGGGCAGCCCGGCCCGTGCACAGCCTTCTTCGAGTTCGGCGCGGATCCGGCCGGCCAGGACGCCGGCGTCCAGGCTCTCCTCGCCGGGGCGGTAAGCGATGGCGTGGCCGCCGCCGATGTCCAGTTGCGGCAGGGTGATGCCGTGCTGCCTGCGGATCCTGGCCATCAGGCCGACCATGCGCCGCACCGCTGCGACGTACGGCTTGGCCGTGGCGATCTGCGAGCCGATGTGGCAGTGCAGTCCGACGAGTTCGAGCCTCCGCTGCCCGAGGACCCGGGCGACGGCGTGCTGCGCGGAGCCGTCCGTGACCGACAGGCCGAACTTCTGGTCGTCCGTGCCGGTGCGCACCTTGGCGTGGCCGCCGGCTGCGATGCCCGGCACCACGCGCACCATGACCTGCTGGCGGGTGCCCGCGGGCACGATCGCGGCCAGTGGCGCGATCTCCGACGTGCTGTCGATGACGATGCGCCCGACACCGAGCCGTACGGCGGCGTGCAGGTCCTGCGGGCTCTTGGCGTTGCCGTGCATCACGATCTTCTCCGGCGGGAAGCCGGTGGTGACGGCGAGCGCCAGCTCTCCCCCGGAGCAGACGTCGAGGCCCAGGCCCTCCTCCATGACCCAGTGCACGAGGGCGCGGCACAGGAAAGCCTTGGCCGCGTAGACGACATCGGCCTCGGGAAACGCCGTGCGGTAGGTGCGGCAGCGCTCCCGGACCTCTTCCTCGTCGAGCACGTAGGCGGGCGTGCCGAAGCGGTCGGCCGCCTCGGCGAGGGACACCCCGCCGACGGTGACATCGCCGTCGGCCTCGGGGCGTGCGGATCCGGGCCAGACGGACAGTCCGTCGGTGTCGCCTGTACGCCGGGCGGGCCTCTGCGGATCCGTCGGCAGCGCGGCCTGGGCAGGAAGAGCAGCCTCTGAAGGCAGCGAAATGGACATGACGTCTCCTCAGCCGAGCAGCAGGTTCGGACACGAGACGACCGCGGCGGCGCCGGTCACCGGCAGGACACCGGCGTGCTGCGGATCCCCGTCACGCCGGGCGCTCTCGCGGTCGGGGCCCGTGGTGAACACGGGGGCGGGGGCCGGGGCGGCCGCGAGGGCCGGACCGGCCGCGGGCGCCGGGGCGGAGAGCTGCGGGTCGATGGTGAGGGCGGTGACGCCCAGGGGCGCGGCGAGTGCGCGCAGCGCGGGCTCGGAGAGCCTGATACGGGGCTGGTCCTCGCCCAGCGTGGCGGCGAGCCTCTCCGCCGAGGTGAAGCCGACGGCCGTGCGGCGGCCCAGGGGGGTACGGAAGAACCGGGCTGTGCAGCCGGTGCGTCCCGGCCGGACGGGCACGAAGAGAGGTCCGGCCGGGACGCGTTCAGAAGGCTCCGGGTCCTCGGAATGATCGACTGACGACATGGTTGCGCTCCTCAGGAGGCGAATGCGCCACCCGGCCGGGTCGGCCGGACGTTCTCCCGTGACGCTATGCCCGCCTGCCAGGTGTCCGGCCGTCTCACTGACGGATGCTTGACGGAAAGACCCCCACCCGTAACGCGCCGCTGACGGGCCCGGTGGTGCCCGGGCAGCCCCGCACCGCCTCGGGGCGTCTCCCGCGAGCGGTCCGTGGGCATGCGGTCCGTGGGCATGTGGGCCGTGGGCATGCGGTCCGTGGGCATGCGGGGCCGAGGGCATGTGGGCCGAGGGCATGTGGGCCGAGGGCATGTGGGCCGAGGGGCCGCGCGTGCCGAGCGTGGGCCACGCGTCCGAGCGTGGGGCCGCGCGCGCCGCGCCGTGAGGTGTCACGGCGCGGCGTGCGTCTGCTGCCGCCCCGGCGTGCTTCAGAAGGGCAGTTTCCACTGTTCGTTGGGGGATGTGGGGACGCAGTCGTAGATGGCCAGTTGGGTACCGTCGGCGGAATTGCCGCCCGGCACGTCCAGACACCGGCCGGACTGCGGATTACGCAGGGTGCCGTTGGTGGAGACCTCCCACCTCTGCGCACCCGTACCGTTGCACGTGTACAGCTGCACCAGCGAACGGTTGGCAGTGGCACCACCCGCGATGTCCAGACACTTGCCGAATGCCCGGAAGGTCTGACCGACCCGGCTCCACTTCTGGGCGGCGGTCCCGTTGCAGGTATACAGCTGGACCGGAGTCCCGTCCGCCGTGGCCGCGTCACGGACATCGACGCACTTGCCCGCCAGACCGGTGATCGGACCCGTCAGGGCCTTGATCCGGACGTTGCGGAAGCGCACGTCGTCGCCGCTGCCGTGGTTCTGCAGTCCGATGTGACCCTGTTGCAGGGAGCGCGCGGGGTCGGTGTTGGTGAAGTCGTTGATCTTCACCCCGTTCAGGAACACCTGCAGATGTTCGCCCTCCACGAGCAGTTCGTAGGTGTTCCACTCGCCGGGCGGATTCAGCGCACCGTCCCGGGCGGCGAGGTCCGCCGACGCGAATCCGTAGACCGCGCCGGTGGTCCGGTCGGGCGTGTCGGTCGCGTCGATCTGGATCTCGTAGCCGTTGTCCACGGCCGACCAGGGATCGGAACTGGCCGGGAAGCCGATGAAGACGCCCGAGTTGTCGTCTCCGGGCATCATCCAGTCCAGCTTCAGGGAGTAGGAGGTGAACTCCTGGGCGCTGTACCAGAGGAGGCCGAGTCCACCGGCCGTGGTCAGTGTGGCGTCGGTGTTGGTGAAGGATCCGGGGCCGGTCTGCGACCAGCCGGTCGTGGAGCCGTTGTAGAGCGTGGTGTAGCCGTTCTCGGGCCGGCAGTCGGCGGCGGCCTGACCGGCGGTGTACCGGATGCCGCCGAGCAGTTGGGCGCGGAAGGCGCTGTCGGCGTAGGACTCCTGGGTGTGGCCGCTGCCGGTGTAGAAGGACCGGCCGCGCTCGTAAGTCTTGCACCAGGTGTGCGGGTGGTCCGCCCCCATGGTGCCGCCGCTGTACGAGGACTCGTCGAGTGTGCTGAGCACATGGGCCGTGGAGCGCGGATTGGTGCGGTAGTTGTACCACTCGTCGGTGCGCGGCCAGTTCTGGCCGAGGTGCGAGGTGGCCGGGTGCGCGCGGTCCTGGACCTTGACGGTGGCCTGCTGGATCGCCGGGTGGGAGTCGAACCAGGCTCCGACGAGCTGGCCGTAGAACGGCCAGGAGTACTCGGTGTCGGCGGCCGCGTGCACGCCCACGAAACCGCCGCCGCCGCGGATGTACGACTCGAAGGCGCCCTGCTGGGTGTCGTTCAGCACATCGCCGGTGGTGTTGAGGAACACCACCGCCTCGTAGCCCGCGAGGTTGGACGGGGTGAAGGCGGCCGGGTCCTCGGTGGCCGTGACGGTGAAGTTGTGGGCCGAGCCCAGGTCCCTCACCGCCTGGATTCCGGCGGGGATGGAATCGTGCCGGAAGCCGGCCGTCCGGCTGAAGACCAGCACCTCGTACGCGGTGTCGGCGGCATCCGCGTCGGCGACCGCCGACGGGCCGAGGGCGGTCAGCGCCGCCGCGGCCACCGCAAGGCCCGTGCCCGCCGCTCGTCGTCCCGGGAGTCTCATGAGATCACCCACTGCTCGTTGGGGGATGTGGGCACGCAGTCGTAGATGGCCAGTTGGGTACCGTCGGCGGAGTTGCCGCCCGGCACGTCCAGACACCGGCCGGACTGCGGATTACGCAGAGTGCCGTTGGTGGAGACCTCCCACCTCTGCGCACCCGTACCGTTGCACGTGTACAGCTGCACCAGCGAACGGTTGGCAGTGGCACCACCCGCGATGTCCAGACACTTGCCGAACGCCTGGAAGCTCGGCCCGACCCGGCTCCACTTCTGGGCGGCAGTCCCATTGCAGGTGTACAGCTGGACCGCAGTCCCGTCCGCCGTGGCCGCGTCACGGACATCGACGCACTTGCCCGCCAGACCCGTGATCGGACCCGGCTGCCCGAGGTCGAAGCTGTCGACGTCGTACAGCGCCGCCGAGCCGCTGCCCTTGAAGACCAGGTACAGCGTGGTCGTGCCGGCGGGTGCGCCGCTCAGCGTGGCCGTGACCGTGGCGAACGTCTCCCAGGATCCGGTCACCGGAACGGTGGCCGCACCGAGCAGCGTGCCGGTGGCGGACCCGGCCCGCACCTCCAGTGTGCCGCCGGTCCCTCCCGAGGAGACCCGGGCGGTGAACCGCTTCGCATCGCCCAGTGCGTACGGGGTGAAGGCGATCCAGTCGCCGTTGTGGATGTTGCCGACGGTCTTTCCGCCCTGGCCCGCGGCCTTGCTGATGACGTCGATGCCGGAGGACGAGGAGAAGTGCTCGGCCTGGCGGTGGCGGGGCTGTGTGACGCTCTGTGCGTGCGTGG
Source organism: Streptomyces sp. FIT100 (assembly GCF_024584805.1). Classification (NCBI taxonomy): domain Bacteria; kingdom Bacillati; phylum Actinomycetota; class Actinomycetes; order Kitasatosporales; family Streptomycetaceae; genus Streptomyces; species Streptomyces sp. FIT100. The sequence goes on from NZ_CP075715.1 coordinate 446,782, forward strand.
TGAGCGCAGGCTGACCGCCTGCGCCCTTGTCGGTGTACTCGGCGTCCCAGACTCCGAAGATGTTCGCCGCGTCGTCGTGCTCACCGTCGACCGGCACGGTGATGGCGCCCGTGCAGCCGTTCTTCGAGGTGATCGCATGGCCGTGGCTGTCGTGTCCCAGCACGTAGGTCATCTTGACCTTCGCGCAGTCGATCGTGCCGTCCTCGGGGTCGGAGACGGTGATCTCGTACGGCACGCTGTCGCCGTAGGAGAAGAGCGTGCCGTTGACCGGCAGCTTCACCGTGACCGTGGGGGCGGTGTTGCCGACCGTGACCGGCAGGCTCGCCGTGCCGGTGTTGCCGTCGGGGTCGCGGACGGTGAGGACCACGGTGTACTGGCCGTTGCCGCTGTAGGTGTGGCCGGGGTTGGCCGAGGTCGAGGTGGTGCCGTCGCCGAAGTCCCAGGAGTAGCTGAGGGCTGCGCCCTCGGGGTCGGAGGAGCCGGCCGAGGAGAAGGACACCGCGAGGGGGGCCGGGCCGGAGGTCCTGTCGGCCGAGACCTTCGCGAGGGGCGAGCGGTTGCCGCCGCCGACGTACTCGATGCGGTAGAGCGCCGAGTTGGCGTCGCCGTTGAAGTAGCCCGTGCCGTAGTCGAGGACGTAGAGCGCGCCGTTGGGACCGAAGGCCATGTCCATCACCTGGGTGCCCGTCCAGGGGAAGGCGCCGATGCTGCCGGGGCTGCCGTCGGCGTTGACGTCGATCGTCTTGATCCAGCGGCGGCCGAACTCACCGGCGAAGAAATGGCCGTCGAGCTCCTGCGGGAACTTGACGTCCGAGGCGCTGCCCGCGTCGTACCGGTAGACCGGGCCGCCCATCGGCGACTCCGAACCCGATCCGAACTCCGGAGGGCTGCCCGCCTCACCGCCGTAGCGGATCCACGAGGTCTTGGCGGCGGGCAGCGTGGCCAGGCCGGTGTTGCGGACGGAGTTGTTGGCCGGTCCACCGGTGCAGTTGTACTTGGCACCGGCGGGGCCGGACGGGAAGGTGTACTCGGTGTAGGTCTCGGCCGTCGTGTTCGTACCGGTGCAGTAGGGCCAGCCGTAGTTGCCCGGCGCCGTGATCCGGTTGAACTCGACCTGGCCGCCCGGGCCGCGGCTTGCCGAGGCGGAGCCGGCGTCGGGGCCGTAGTCGCCGACGTAGACGGTGCCGTTCCCCTTGTCCACGCTCATCCGGAACGGGTTGCGGAAGCCCATGGCGTAGATCTCGGGCCTGGTGCGGGCGGTGCCGGGCGCGAAGAGATTGCCCGAGGGTATGGAGTACTTACCGTCCGCGTTCACCTTGATCCGCAGGATCTTGCCGCGCAGGTCGTTGGTGTTGGCCGAGGTGCGCTGCGCGTCGAAGGCCGGGTTGCGGCCCGTGCGTTCGTCGAGCGGGGCGAATCCGTCGGACTGGAACGGGTTGGAGTCGTCGCCGGTGGAGAGGTAGAGGTTGCCCGCGGAGTCGAAGTCGATGTCACCGCCCACGTGGCAGCAGATGCCGCGGTCGGCCGGGACCCTGAGGACGACCTTCTCGCTGGCGGTGTTGAGCGTCCAGTCGGTGTTGAGGGTGAACCGGGAGAGCCGGCTCTCGCCCTGCCACGCCGACCAGTCGGTCCCGTCGAAGGGGGCGTCGCCCGCCGGGGTGGAGAGCGGCGGCGCGTAGTAGAGATAGACCGCCCGGTTGGTGGAGAAGGCGGGGTCGACGCCTACGCCCTGCAGTCCCTCCTCGTCATGGGCGTACACGGGCAGGGTGCCGATCACCGCGGTGGTGCCCGAGGTGTCGGTGCGCCGCAGTCTGCCGTCGCGCGAGGTGTGCAGCACCGAGTTGTCGGGCAGCACCGCGAGCGACATGGGTTCGCCCATGGACGCCTCGCCGCGCGCCATCTGGACCTGCTGGAAGTCTGCGGGGTCGACGGGCTCGTGGGCCTGCGCGGCGGTCTGCGGAACGACCGACATCACGGCCGCGGCGGCCAAGAACACCAGGGCCGACCCGACAGCCTTCAGGCGGCGCCTTCGTATACGGGATCTGCTGGGAGCGGACATGGGAATGTCCCCCTTCTCCTGACTGTGGGGAAGCCAGGCAGGGCGCGCGCCGTCGCGCCGTGCCGTGCCGTGGGTGAACGGGACGAACGGGCGTGCCGATGGGGGCTGTTCTGCGGCAAACGTAGAGGCTTGACACGGTCACGCCAAGACCTTTGACGGCGGGAATGCAGACTTCTTCCCGAACGGGACGAAAGTCGGCCACTCGCCCGACGACCACTTGCCCGACGGCCACTCGCTCAACGACCACTTGCCCGACGGCCACTCGCTCAACGGCCACTCGCTCGACGTCACCGCCGACGGCACACCGGACAGGCCCGAACGGCCGTCCGTCCAGGGACCTTTCGACCGCGGACGCCGTACACGAACGCCCCCGGGCCGGACAGCATTCGCTGTCCGGCCCGGGGGCGCTCCCACCGGTGCCGTCAGGCGACCAGGGTGACCTCGTCGTCGTCCGGGCGCGGCACGGGTGCGGTGGAGTCCGTCGAGGGCGGGGGCACCGACGTCGCGGTCGCCGCGCTGTGGAGGAGCTCGTCGGCCTTCTCGAGCGCTTCCTCGATGGTGCCGGTGGCTGTCATCCCACACAACGTGCAGGTCACGTCATGGAGAGCGATACGGCTCTCCTCGTTCTTCGGTGCGGCAATGCGCAGGTCCGCGTAGCGCGCCAGGAGACTCCGCAGCGCCTTGAGGTCCGGCATCAACACAGCGTCCACTCCTTCTTCTGATGTGTTCACCATGTGCCCCGCATTCACCAGGCCATGCCGTTCCATCAAACGCCCCTCACGGGGCCGACGGGCGGCTGCCGCGCCGGTGGCCCCGCCCCCGGGCGTGACCGGGGTCCGTCGTGGCGCCGTACATCCGCACGACCGGCGACAGCACGTTTGACACGGCGTTAGAGTGCCGGAGCTCCCTCTCCCCCGACCTCTCCCCCGACCTCTCACCCGACCTCTCACCCGACCGACGGCCCACAGGGAAACAGAGCGTTCCGTGAACTCCACCCAGTCCTCCGGCTCCGCAGGCGAACGCCGGCTGCAGGAGCTGCTCAGCACGACCGACCAGGCCGGCACCTTCTACGAGCGTCAGGTGCAGCCCCGCCTCACCCCGCAGATGGCCGATTTCATCGGACGGCAGACCATGGCGTTCCTGTCCACGGCGGACGCCGCCGGGGCCTGCGACGTCACCTTCCGCGCCGGCCCCCCGGGCTTCGTCACCGTCCTGGACGACCGCACGCTCACCTACCCCGAGTACCGCGGCAACGGCGTGCTCGCCAGCGCGGGGAACATCGCCGAGAACCCGCACATCGGCCTGCTCTTCGTCGACTTCACCCATGACCACATCGGCCTGCACGTCAACGGCACGGCGCGGCTGCACCGGGACGAGGAGCAGCGACGGGCCCACCCCCACCTGCCCGTGGACTCCGCTCCGGGCAGACGGCCCGAACTGTGGGTGCACATCACGGTGGAGGAGGCGTACGTGCACTGCTCCAAGCACATACCGCACCTGGAGCCCGCGCCGCGCCCGCGCCCGCAGGCCGACCGGCCGAAGGACGCCGACTACTTCGCCCCACGCTCCCCGCTCCCGCCCGCGCAGTGCGAGGGGGCGTGGACACCGACGCCCGCCGACCCGCTGCCGGACCGGACCTGACCGGGCCACCGGGCCCGCGCCCGCGCCCTCGCCCTCGCGAGCTCGGCGTTGAACTGCGCACCGGTCAGCAGCGCGAGGTTCGACACCCACAGCCAGACCAGGAACACGATGAAGCCGGCGAGCGGCCCGTACAGCCGGTCGTAGGTGCCGACATGCGCCGTGTACGCCGCGAAGGCGACGGAGGCGGTGAGCCACAGGACGACGGCCAGACCGCCTCCGAGCACCCGCTGCAGACCCCCGCGTGCCGGAGCGGGTCCCGATCGGAACAGCACCAGCACCATCGTGGCCGCGAGGCAGAGGAGCAGCGGCCACTTCAGCACGTCCCAGGTGGCTGCCGCGGCGCCGCCGAGGCCCAGGGCCCCGAGGAGGGCGGCGGCGAAGTCCCCGCTGAGCGTGAGCACGAGGGCGCTGGAGACCAGGGCGACGAGCAGCGCGCAGGCCATGGCGACGACACGTGGCACCGTCCGCCAGGCGGAGCGCCGGTCCTTCACCCCGTGCATCGCGTGCAGAGCGCGGCGGAAGACCGCCAGATAGCTGGAGGCGGACCACAGCGAGCCCAGGGAGCCGACCAAGGCGACCGCCCACGCCTCCGAGTGGCGCCCGGCCGTGCCTCGCAGCGCTCCTTCCAGCACGGGACGCGCCTGGGGCGGTACGAGCCCGGCCGCCCGCTCGATCAGGGACCCGGTCTGCGAGGCGTCCGCGATCCCGGTGAGCGACACGGTGACCAGCAGCAGGGGGATCAGCGCCAGGACCGCGTAGTACGTGAGCGCCGCGGCCCAGTCGGTGACGTCCTCGTTCCACACGGACAAGGGCGTCCGGCGCAGGGACATGAGCAGCTCGTCCCGTGAGGGAACCGCCCCGAGGGCGGCGCCGGTGCGCCGCGATGGTCCGGTGCGCGTGGGGTCACCTTGCATGTCGTCTCCTGAGGGGTCCCGTTCGGCGGTCCTCTTCGGGAATGCGGAGCGGAGCGAAAGGAAAGGATGGGCCCCGACGGACTGTCGGGGCCCATCCTCTGCCTGGGAATTTCGCGGACACTTCCCAGGATTTTCCTGGGAATTTCCCGGGAAACACCCCGAGTTGCACCGATGCCTTCTCGTGCGCGTTCTCTACCAGCGGTACCAGCGGCTGCGGCGGCCTCCGGTCGCCGGCGGCCGGACCACGAATCCGAGCAGCCACACGACCAGCACGATGACCGCGATCCACCAGAGTGCCTTGAGTGCGAAACCCGCGCCGAAAAGAAGCAGGGCGAGCAGCAGAACAAGCAGCAACGGAACCATGCTTATCATCCTCCCGGAATCCGCGTACCCGGGAATTCGCACAACACACGGACTCCCTCGGCGAATTCCCGTGGGATTCCGTTTCTGTCGGGGCATACGACAGGGGCGGTGGTCGTCAGGACCACCGCCCCTTGTGTTCTCGTCGAGATGGGCCACTGTCTCACTGGGCACGCGGCCGGTGCGGTCATCGCCGGAAGGCGTCCCGGATCTTGTGGGCGGCTTCCCGCAGTTCGCCCCGCGCCCGCGCGGAACGGCCGTCGGCCGTCATCCGCTCGTTGCCCATGAGCCTCCCGACAGCTTCCTTCACCGCGCCCTTCGCCTGCTGCGCACGGGCTGACCTCTTCGCGTCGCTCACTGTGCCGGCCTCCCTCGTCCTGTGGGTCACTGGTTCGAGGACAGCCGGGTACCCGGGGCCACAGGGGGCAAACCGGCCGACGTGGCCGGTGTCCGGTGGCCGGTGTCCGGTGGCCGGCGGATTCACTCCACCGGCGTGCCCACTCGCAGGCGGTTGCCGTCCGGGTCGCGGAGTTCGACCTCACGCGCCCACGGAGCGGAGGTCACCGCCACCCCGAACTCGGCGGCGATCGCGTCGACGTCGCGCACACTCAGGTAGACCAGCGTGTCCGGGCGGGCATCGCCCGTGTGCTCGGACAGGAACAGCTTCACCTCACCGCGCGCGATCTCGACGAAGGCCGGGAACCCCGGCTCGAACCGGTGCTCCCACTGCTTCGCGAACCCGAGGCGCTCGTACCAGGCGACGGCCGTGGCGGCGTCGGCGACCCGGAGGACGGGGATCGCCTCCTCGTCACTCTCCACCGGGTCCCGGTGCGGAACGGCGGTGCCGTCGTCCGCCGGTGCGTCGGCGATGCGCAGCAGATACGTGTCCATGATCCAGCCGTGGCGGGCGCGTGCTTCGGCGCGGATGCGGCGGATGCGTTCCGCGACGTCCGACAAGCGGCCGGAGACGAGGAGTTCGTCGGGTGTGCCGAGGTAGGCACCCCAGTAGATCCACACATCGTCGCCGTCGACCTTGGTGAACGACTCATGGGCGTCGAGCATCACGACGATGTCGCCGTCGTCGTTGAGGCACGCCTCCGGCAGCCGGCGGGCGGGGGTGATGTGGACGGGGCGGCCGACCTGGTTCAGCGTGATCCGGTGCCGTGCCGCCAGCGCGGAGACGCTGCTGATTCCCGGAACGACCTCGACGTCGAAGGCCACCGTTCCCCGTCCCTCGATCCCGGCCAGGATGCCGAGGGTGCTGTCGTACAGGGCGGGATCGCCCCACACCAGGAACGCGCCCGTGTCTCCCGGCGCCAGCTCCTCCCGGATGAGGCGTTCGCAGACGTCGGCTCGCCGGCTCCGCCAGTCATGGACCGCGGCGGTGTACTCGCCACGGTCTTCGTGGGTGCGCTCGCGCCAGGGATCCTCGGCCTCGACGAGGCGGTACTGCGTGCGGGCGTGCTCGTCCAGCATGTGCCGGCGCAGGTCGGTCAGCGAGGACTTGCCCTCCCCCTTGCCGAGGATGAAGAAGACGTCGGCGCGGCGCATCGCCTTCACCGCCGCGAGCGTCAGATGGTCCGGGTCGCCGGCTCCGATACCGATGACGAGGATGTGGCGCTGGTCTCTCTCCGTGGTCATGGTGATGGCCTTCTGGGCGGGCGATCGGGTCTCGTGCCTGCCTCAGGCCGGCGGTCGCGAACACGGCGTGGGGCAGGTGGCCTTCGAAGCGTACGCCGTCGGTGAGGGTGGTCCCGAAGGCGCGGTTCACGGCCTCACCGCTCAGCCCTTGACGGCGCCGGCCGTGAGCCCTTGGACGATGTGCCTGCTGGCGATGGCGAAGAGCACCATGGTGGGCAGGATGGTCAGGACGGCCGCGGCGGACATGGAACCCCAGTCGATGTTGAAGCTGGAGATGAAGCCGTTCAGCGCCGTGGGAACGGTCTTGTTGTCGTCGCTGTTCATCAGCGTGACGGAGAGGAAGAGCTCGTTCCAGCAGTTCACGAAGTTGAAGATGAAGGCGGCGATGATCCCCGGCCGCATCACCGGCAGCAGCACCCGGAACAGCGCGCCGAAGCGTGAACAGCCGTCGATCATGGCGGCTTCTTCGAGGGTGTCGGGGATGTTCTCGAAGAAGCCCCGGAGCATCACCGTGCAGAACGGTATGCAGACCGCGATGTAGACGAGGATCAGCCCGAACCGGTTGTCGACCAGCTGCAGATCGGTCATCAGCAGATACAGCGGTCCCAGCGCGATGAAGGCGGGGATCATCTGGGTGACGAGGGCGGCCATGAGCAGGGCGGTCTTGCTGCGGAACTCGAAGCGTGCCAGCACGTAGGCCGACAGCATCGAGACGAAGGTGGCGACCGTGCCGGCGACCGTGGCCACGATCAGGCTGTTGGTGAGGTAGACGCCGAACTGGGACTTGTCGAAGAGACCGGCGTAGTTCTCCAGGGAGAAGTCCTCGGGCCAGTACGCGAGGGGGAAGGTGAAGATGGCGCCGGCGGGTTTGAACGAGGTGATGGCGATCCAGTACAGCGGGAAGACGGTGAAGATCAGCCAGAGCGTGAGGAAGGCGATCCTGGCGGTCTTTCCGGCCCGGGACTCCTTGGTGTTCACGATTTCGCTCCCCTCTCTCGGGTGGCCGTGAGGTAGAAGACCGAGAACAGCAGGAGCCCGGCGACCACCAGCAGGCCCAGGGCGGACGCCTTTCCGTAGTCGCCCTGCTGGGTGATGTTGATCATCCAGGTCGTCACGATGTGCGTCTCGTTGTTCGGGCCGCCGCCCGTGGTCCCGAAGATGATGTCCGGGAAGTTGAAGATCCAGATGACGCGCAGCAGCACCGTCAGGGCCAGCGTCGCCCGGATGTACGGGATCGTGATCCGGAACAGCGTGCGGGCCTTGCCCGCACCGTCCAGCGCCGCCGCCTCGTAGATCTCGTCGGGGATCGACTGCAGGGCGGCGAGGATCATGATCGCGAAGAAGGTCACGCCGTACCAGATGTTGGCGACGATGATGGCGACCATGGCCGTCTTCGGGTCGGCGAGCCAGGCCACCGGCTCGTCGATCAGATGCGCCTTCATCAGCAGGTCGTTGACGACCCCGAACTCGCTGTTGAACATCCAGCGGAACAGGATGCCGATCAGGAAGCCGGAGATGGCCCACGGGAAGAAGATCAGCGCCTGGTAGAGCCCGCGGAAGCGGAAACGGCGCCGCAGCCACAGGGCCAGCGCGAACCCGATGACGAGCTGGGGCGCGATCGAGGCGACCACCCACAGGGCGGTGTTGCTCAGCACGGTGCCCCAGAGCGGATCGCCGAAGACCGCCTGGAAGTTGCCGAGACCGACGAACGACTTGTCCGTGAGGTCCGCCAGGTTCCAGTGCCGGAAGGCCATCTGGCTGCCGGCCACCATCGGGTAGTACGTGAACACTGCCACGAAGATGACGGCCGGCGCCGTGAAGGCGCAGATCACCAGGCCGCGGTGGGTGGTGAACTCCCGCTTGCGCCGGCCGCCGCCGGCCGTCCTGACGGGACGGGCACCCCCCGCCCCGCGGGAGGGGTGGTGCGTCTGTTCGTGCCGTGGGGAAGCCGTGCCCGCCTTCATGTCAGCCCTTCTCGTTCTTCCACTTGGCGGTCCAGTACGCGTCCCAGTCGGCGAGCAGCTGCTCCTGTGTCATCTTGCCGAGCAGCACCTTCTGGACGTCCGCGTCGGCCTTCTGCGTCCATTCGGTGAACCAGGCCACATCACGGGGCTGGGTGACGGTGAGGTACGTGTCCGGGTTCTGGTTCATCGTCACGTAGCTGGCCCACGGCCCGGTTTTGTAGAAGCTGTCCTCGCCGGCCTGCTTCAGGATCGGTACGAGGCTGTTCTTCTTGGCGAACGTCGTCGATGCCTCGCCCTCCGACAGGAACTCGACGAGCTTGACGGCCTCGGCCTTGTGCTTGCTTCCCTTGGCCACGCCCCAGCCGGCGGTCGCCAGCGGCTGGACGGCCTTCCCTCCCGGACCGGCGAGCAGGGGCGCGGTGGTCCACTGGTCCTCCTTGATCGCCTTGGACTCCCGCAGGGTCGCGATCACTTCCGGGTCCTGGAGCAGGAACGCCGTGGAACCGTTGGAGAACCCTTCGACCATCTCCGGGTAGCCCCAGGCGACGGAGGAGGGCGGCGAGCCCTTCTCGAACAGGTCGAAGTACGTCTTCAATGCCTCGCGCGCCTCCGGTGCGGCGAAGATCGTGCTGCCGTCGGCCAGCCGGTACCCGTTGGCCGGGTCGATCCTGTCGGCGACGTACGCCTCGATGACGGCCGTGACGTTGCTGTTCGCGTTGGGGCCGCCCCGGAAGGCGTAGCCGTAGCGGCGCTTGCCCGTGTCCTGGATCGCGCTCGCCTGTTCGAGCAGCTCCTCCCAGGTGCCGGGCGGCTCGGCGTACCCGGCCTGGCTGGTGAGGTCGGTCCGGTAGAACAGACTCAGTCCGTAGAAGCCGTAGGGCACGAAATACGTCCTGCCCTCGGGGTCCTTGGCGGCCTTGACAGCGTTGTCCGTCAGCGCTTGCCAGCCCGGCCAGGACGTGAGGTCCGTGCTCATGTCGTGGAGCCAGCCGTTGTTCGACCACGAGCCCACGGTGATGTCCCGGACCTCCAGCGTGTCGACACCGCTGCCGGACTGCAGCATCTGCTGGATCTTCTGGTCCGCCTGGCCGGTCGGCGGCGAGACCAGATTGACCTTGATCTTCGGGTTCTGCTGCTCGAAGTCCGCGATGAGCTGCTTCAGGACCTCCGTACGGGCGGGGTTGGTCAGGCTCTCGACCATCTGCAGTGTGACGGTCCCGTCGCTGGAGCCGCCGCCCATGGCGGAGCAACCGGTCACGGTCATGGTGAGGGCGAGGCCGAGAGCGGCGACTGCGTTCCTGCGTTTCATCGCTGTCCTCCGTGGGACTGGTTGCGGGACCATGCGCCGAGCACGGGGACGCAGCGCTCGGCGAAGTACTCGTAATCGGCCGCCGTGTTGTACACGTGCGTCGACAGGCGCAGATAGCCGACGCCGCCGAAGCTGGTGAACGCCGTCGCGACCCCCAGCTCCCGCGCCACCCGGTCGCGCAGCGCGTCGGCCTCGGCGTGGGTGGCGGCCAGCGGGGCGGGGACCTTCACCAGCCGCAGGGCGTTGACCGGCATGCCCACGTCCACGCGGCAGTCCTCGCCGGTCAGTTCGGAGAAGGCCGCCGCGATGATCCGTTCCGCGTAGTCGGCCAGTTCGCGCATATAGGTGCGGGCGGTCGCCCATCCCCAGGTGTCCTCGACGAAGCCGAGGGCGGTGGGCGTGGCGAGATAGCTCGTGGCGTCCACGGTCCCCTGGGTGTCGAAGCGGGCGGGGAAGGGTTCGGGAGCGCCCCAGGAGTCGATCAGCGGGTGGAGGCTGTCGCGCAGTTCCGTGCGCGCCACCAGCGCTGCCGTGCCTCGCGGGGCGCAGCCGAACTTGTGGAGGTTGCCGACCCAGATGTCGCAGTCGAGCCCGGAGAGGGGGTCGTCGGCAAGTCCGGGCACATGGGCGCCGTCCACGAGGATCGGGACGCCGCGTCTGCGGGCTTCTTCGGCGATCCGCTCCACCGGCATCCAGCGGGCGGTCGCCGAGGTGATGTGGTCAAGGACGATCAGGCCGGTCGCTTCGTCCAGTTCCGCCACCACCGACTCGTAGGCGGTGTGGGCGTCGGCGTCGAGCGGCACATGGGCCGTGCGGAGCGTGCCGCCCCAGCGGCGGGCGAGGCGTTCGGCGCCCATGGTCACGGCGCCGTAGCCGTGATCGGTGACCAGGACCTCGCCGCCGGGCCGTGCCGGCACATTGGCATAGGCCACGCTCGCGCCGGCGCTGGCGTTGGGGACGAGGGCGAGGTCGTCGGCCGCGACCCGGAGGAAGCCGGCGATCGAGCTTCGTGCGGCGGCGACCTTCTCCGGCAGTGCGGGGAACCACTGCACGGGCGAGGCGTCCATCTGCCGGCGCAGCCGGTTCTGCTCCTCCTGGGCCGGCAGCGGGACCGCCCCGAACGACCCGTGGTTGAGGTGTTTCACCGCGGGATCGAGCGACCATGCGGCGGCGGCGGGGCGGCCGTCGGCGAGTGTGAGAGGGCGCGGTGCAGTGGTGAGGTCTGTCGTGCTCACAAGGCTCCAAGCAGGCTGGACATCAGACAACCACCAGAAGAGGTGTGATGACTGGGGCGAAATACTGCCCATCACCGGGCTCAAGAGCAAGAGTTCGGCCACAGTTATCTGATGACTTTGGTCATCACCCGGAGCAATGTATGACGACTTGCTTAGACTGGTCCGTGCCCGGCCGTGTCGCACGGGCCACCACGGGAGGAAGCGATGTCCGCAGTCGACAAGGCGTTCCACGGCCTGCGCCGCATGATCTCCAGCGGCCGTCTCGGCGCCGGCCAGCGGTTTCCGCCGGAGGGCGATCTGTGCGAGGAGCTCGGGGTCTCCCGGAGTTCGCTGCGGGAGGCGGTGCGCATGCTCGCCGCCCTCGGCGCGGTCGAGGCCCGGCACGGCTCGGGCACCTTCGTCTCACAGCTGCGGCCGGAGGACCTGCTCGGCAGGCTGTCCCTGACGATCGAACTGCTCCCGCTCGACGGTCTGCTGGAGCTCTTCGAGATCCGGCGGGTCCTGGAGTCGCACGTGATGGCGCAGGCCGCCGCCCGGATCACACCCGAGGAGCTGGAGACCCTCTACGGCCTTCTCGACACGATCGAAGCCAGCGTGGACCCGGCGGAGTTCGCCGACCACGACCACCGCTTCCATGCGGAGATCGCCCGTATCGGGGGCAGTCCCTCCATGGAGGCGCTGCTCGCGGTCTTCCGGTCCCGCTCCCGCCATTACCGTGTCTTCGCGCTGCCCGAGGGGCCGGATTTCAAACGGGCGGGTGACGAGGACCACCGGGTGATCGTCACCGCCCTGGCGAACCGCGACCCGGCGTCGGCGGCGAGTGCGGCGGCCGCGCACATCGCCCGCAGCGAACGCTGGCTCAGCGCCACCCGTCCGCCCGTGACGGAGGAGGCCGTGACCGAGGAGGCCATGGACGAGCCGGCGAACGAGCCCGGCTGACGGCGGCGAGTCGGCTCGGCGCCGGGCCCGGCGCCGGGCCGGGAGCGCGGGACGTCCGGCCGGGGCGTCCGGCACGGGCGTCCGGCACGGGCGTCCGGCACGGGCGTCCGGCACGGCCTGGCCTGGTCTCGGCGTCCGGTGCGTGCAGTCGCACGGCGGAGGATCATCTTCGTACCGGACGCGCTCGGACGCTCCGACAACGCCGCATGGGGGCAACTCCCGTGCCTGGAGTGCTACGGGGGAAGGCGTGCCGGGCGTCGCGCACCGGCCGGACTGTGTCGGACACGGCGCAGTTGCATTGCCCTAGGGAGTGTCTTCACAGTGGCGTCGTCCGCCCGGAGGGCGGGCCCGGCGGCGTCTGGTGCGTGCGATCGCAAGGCGGAGGAGGGAGTCGACGCGGTGGGGGCACCTCCCGTGCCCGAAGGGCCACGGGGGTGGGGGCACCTCCCAGGCGCGAGCCCCGGGGAAGAGCGTGCCAGGCGTCACCGGGCAGACGGGACTTCGAAGACACGACCTAGTGCGTCTCGCCCAGGTCGATCAGTACGACGCCTGCCGCGATGAGAGCGATGCCCACGCCCATCAGGCGCGTCAGCGGCTCGTGGAAGAGGAAGCGCGACGCGATCGCCGTCAGGGCGACGCCCACCGCGGTCCAGATGCCGTACGCGACGCCGATGGCCACGCCCCGGTGGAGGGACAGGCTCAGGAACGCGAAGGACGCGACGTAGCCGAGGACCACCGGGGCCAGCCACACCTTGTGGCGACCGCCCTCCGAAGCGCGGAGGCAGAGCGTCGCGATGACCTCCGTGAGGATGGCGAGCCCGAGGAAGAGCCAGCTCACGCGCCCGCCTCCGGCCCTCTGCGGTGCGCCGCCTGGGAGCCGAGCTCCACCACCAGCACACCGCCGATGACCAGGGCGATGCCGAGCCCCATCGGTGCCGTCAGCGGTTCGCCGAAGAAGACGGTCGCCAGGACCGCCGTGAGAGCGACCCCGCAGGCCCCCCAGATGCCGTAGGCCACTCCTACGCCCATGCCCAGGCGCAGTACGCAGGCCAGCGCGACGAAGGCCCCGATGTAGCCGACGGCCACCAGGGCGTACCAGGCAGGGTGGTCGACGGCCGCCCTCAGGGCCAGGGTGCCGGCGACCTCCAGGACGATCGCCGTCACCAGCAGGAGCCATCTGTTCATGAGCGGTTCTCAGCCTCCGGGGATCGGCAGCGCATACGCCGGGAGTCCACGGTAGGCACCGAGTGCCGCGGGGACGTGCAGCCACGGCGACGGCGTGCGCCGCGAGTCCGGCGTTCACCTGCTCGATCGCCCTGAGTGCTGCCCGATCGCCGCGGCCGGCAGGGCTCGACCGGCTGGCGCCGGACGGTGTGGTGCTCGTCGGCCACGACTGGGGCGGTGCGCTCGCCTTCGACTGGGCGGCCGTCCACTCCACGGGCCGGAACTGCGCCCGCGCGTCCCAGTACCGACCGGCTCACCGAGTGTGCTGACGTCCCCCTGCCTTACTGCGCCGTGCTCCAAGCGCCCGCAGGCGCGCCCTTGTCCCACCCCCACACACAGCCCAGATTGAACGTGCCCGAGGCGCGGGTGCGCACAAGGCGCGGGTGTACACGAGTCATGGGTGTGCACGAGTCCCTGGAGCCACCCGGTCGTGCACGTCACGAGGCCGTACACGGCGCCGCGCCGACACAGGGCCGGCAATCGGCGGCCCGTCCCCAGCGGATCAAGTGATGGAGAGGTGCCGTGTCCGAGACCGTCGAGGAGGCATCTCCGTCGCGGCCCGTCCGCGGCAGTGAGTCGCCCCCCGTGCTGGCGAGGGCGCACACGCTCACCGAGGCGGCGCTCCGTACCGAGATCGACCGGCTGCCTCCAGCCCTCTCGAAGATGAGCCGGTACCACCTCGGCTGGTGTGACTCCCAGGGAAACCGGACGGACCCGGGCGGCGGAGGGAAAGGCGTCTGCCTGGCGCTGCCGATCCTGTCCGCGGAAGCGGCCGGAGCGGAGGCGACCACCGGGGTCCCGGGCGCGGTCGCGCTCGAACTCGTGCACATCTTCACGCACATGCACGACGACATCATGGACGGGGATGCCTGGCGGCGGCACCGGCAGAGTGTGTGGAAGGTCTTCGGTACCGGGCCGGCGATCCTCACCGGTGACGCGCTGCTCGTCCTGGCCGTACGCGCCCTCGCGGCGGCACCGGGTGCCGGACCCCGGACGATCGAGGGCTTCGCCGACGCCTGCCTCGACCTGGCGTCCGGCCAGGCGCTGGACCTCGCCTACGAGGAACTCCCGCTCGACGACATCGATCTGGACGCCTATCTGGCCATGGCCGGGGGCAAGACCGGCGCGCTGTACGGGTGCGCTCTGTCCATCGGTGCCGAGCTCGCGGGTGCACCCGCGTCCACGGTCTCCGCGCTGCGGTACGCCGGCCGGGAGCTGGGGCTGGTCGCGCAGATGGTCGACGACATCAACGGGATGTGGGGAGACCCCGCAGTCACGGGCAAGCCGGTGCTCAACGACCTGATACGGCGCAAGAAGACCCTGCCCGTGCTGGCGGCGATCCGTGCCCGGGACTCCGTACGACACCGCTTCGTGGAGTCGTGGCTCGCGGACGGGAGCGTGGACGAGAGCCCCGACTCCACCGCCGACTCCACGGCCGGGGCGATGCTGGCCGCGCTGGAGGACGCCAACGCCCGTGCGTTCTGCGACGAGCGGGCGGAGCACCACTACCGGCAGGCCCTCGCACACCTGGAGGCGTTGCAGATGACCGCCACGGTGCGCGCCGAACTCGGCGATCTCGCCCGTTTCATCCGCCACCGCCGAGCCTGATATCCGCTACGGCGAAGGCTGGTCCCGCCAAGCCTGACCCGCCACCGCAGAGGCTGGACATGACCGCAGACCTGGCCCTGAAGTCGCTGTCGGACGCGCTCGACGACCCCTGGGGCCTCATCTCACCGTCGTTCTACGACACCGCGCACGTCGTCCGCGCCTGGTCCCGTAACCCCGAACGCGTCCCGCCGGCCCTCGGAGCACCGGCGCTCGCCTTCCTCCTCGACCGGCAGAATCCCGACGGCAGTTGGGGACGGCCGAGCACACCGCGTGCCTACCGTCTCGTTCCCACCCTCGCGGCCGCGGTCGCGCTGTCCGCCAGGACCCGCTCCGCGCCGGCCGCCGCGGCCGCGGAACACGACCGGGTCCTCGCCGCTCTTCGCCACGGGCTTGCCCACCTCACCACCCAGCCCGTGCCACGCCCCGACGACATGCCGGACACCGTGGCGGTCGAGTACCTCGTGCCCGCGTTGTTCGAGGAACTCCACGCACGGCTCGCCGACGCTTCTCCCGGGGACGCGGCGCGCGTGGAGCACGCGATGCGGCCGTTCGTTCCCTGGCGGGGACTGCTGCGTCTGCTGCGGGAACACGTCCGCGCCGGAGCCGCGGTGCCCGTCCAGCGGGACCACTGCTGGGAGATCTTCGACGCGGAGGACGCACCCGTACCGGTGCCGCCCTTCCGGGACGGTTCGGTCGTGTGCTCGCCCGCCGCCACGGCAGCGGCGCTCGCCCGCTGCGACCGCGACGTACCGGCGGCGGAGAAGTACCTGGCGCTCTCTCCCCCCGCGCTCGGCGGCGCGCAGCCGGTGGTGCTCCCGCTCGTCGTCTTCGAACGGGTCTGGGTGCTGACCGCCCTGCTGCACGCGGGGATTCCCCTGTCCGCCTCGGTGAGAGCGGCGGCCATCGCCGCTCTCCGCCCGTTCTGGACACCCGCCGGAGTGGGTGCCGCCCCGGGGCTCGCCATCGAGGCCGACGACACCGCCAACTACCTCCTCGCCCTGCTGCGGCTGGGCGAGGAGCCGGATCTCAGCTGCCTGCTGGCCTTCGAGGACGAAGCCGTCTTCCGCACCTATCACACGGCCGAACGCAATGTCTCCGTCAGCACCAACGCCCACGTCCTGGAGGCCCTGACGGCGGGGATGGCCCGGCGGCCGGGACTCGCGGCGCAGTTCGCGGCCCCGGCGGCCAAGGCCCGGGACTTCGTGCTCGATTCGCAGACCACCGACGGGCACTGGGTGGACAAGTGGCACGCCTCACCGCTCTACGCCACGTCCTGCGCCGTTTTCGCGCTCCTGCCGTCCTCCGACCCGCGCATCGGCCGGGCTGTGCGCAGGACCACGGACTGGCTGCTGAGCACCCAGCGCCGGGACGGGTCCTGGGGGCGGTGGTGCGGCACCCTCGAAGAGACCTCCTACGCGGTCACGATCCTCGCGCGCCACGGCCACGGGCGTGGCGGGAGCGCCGTACGCACGGCCGTGGAGCGGGGCCTTCGGTTCCTCGACGCCGCGAGCGGATCGGAGCCGGACGACGACGCCCGGACGCCCTTGTGGCACAGCAAGGAGCTCTACAGCCCGCTGCGGCTGGTCGGCGCGCTGGTCCTGGGAGCGCGCCACGCGGCCCGCCGGTATCTGGAAGGACGCGACTGATGCGCCTGAGCGATGCGGTCCTGAACTTCCCCTTCACGCCGGCCCCGCACGGCGAACCTCCGCCGGACTACGCCCACCTGCGCAGAAACGCACCGGTGACACCGGTGATCCTGCCCACCGGTCATCGGGTGTGGCTGGTCACCGGCCACGCCGACACCCAGACCGTGCTCAGCGACCCGCGCTTCAGCCGCGATGTGCGCAGCGCGGGACTCGCGATCGCCACGGGGACCGACTTCTTCGTGGTCAGCGGTTCCTTCATGTACATGGACCCGCCCGATCACACCCGGCTGCGCCGCCTGGTCCAGCCCTTCTTCACCCCCCGGTACCTGAAGCCGCTGACCTCGGCGGTGGAGGCCCTCGCGGACGAGTGCCTCGACGGCTTCACCGGGCTCGGGCCGCCGGCGGACCTCGTCGCACAGTTCGCGTTCCCGTTCACCGTGCGCGTCACCTGCCGGCTGCTGGGCATGGAGGTGAGCGATCTCGCCGTGTTCCGCTCCTGGGTGGAGACCATCCCTTCGCTGACCCGCTCGACTGCGGACGAGATCGGTCAGGCAGTGGCCGACATGGGCGCGTACCTGACGGAGCAACTCCACGCGAAGCGCGAACGACCGGGCGACGACCCGCTCACCGTGCTGGTGAACGCACAGGACACCGGCCGGATCACCGAGGAGGAAGCCCTCAACCTGGCCCGGCTGCTGTTCTTCGCGGGCCAGGACAGCCCCGGCAACCTGATCGCGCGAGGCGCCCTCCTGCTGATGCGGCACCCGGACCAGTGGGCGGCGCTGTGCGCCGACCCGTCCCTCGTCGACGGCGCGGTCGAGGAGATCCTCCGCCACTCGATGACGAGCGGTACGGGCCTGACCCACCCCACCGTCGCCACCGAGGACCTGACGCTCTCCGGCGTACGGATCAGGGCCGGCGAGGTGGTGGTGGCCCCGCTCATCGCCGCCAACCGCGACCCCGGAAGGTTCACCGAGCCGGACACCTTCGACATCACCCGAGCCGACGCGGCTTCACACCTCGCCTTCGGCAAAGGGATCCACTACTGCCTCGGCGCCCCGCTGGCCCGGATCCAGCTGCGCGCCGCATTCGGCCGACTCGCCCGGCGCTTCCCGGCGATACGCCGCGCGGACACCGGCGACCTCGCCTGGAGCACCGACATGCTGCCCAACAGGATCAAGGAACTGACGGTCACCTGGTGAGCGTCGCCCTGGCGGCCTCACGGCCGCGGGCGCTCGGCCCGTCACGTCCCGGGTGAACCGGAGAACGTGGGCGGCGTGCCGTTCACTGCACGTGCGGCCCCGTGACGAAGCGGCCGTTCTCGTCGTAGGGCCAGGCGTTGGCGATGCATCCGTGCAGGCCCTTGATCTGCTGCATCATCACCGGTGCCAGGTGGCCCGGGCCCGCGCAGGTCGTGTGCGTGTGGCCCAGGAAGTGCCCCATCTCGTGGTTGATGATCAGCGCCCGGTAGTCATGGATCGGACCGTCGAAGGTGGGCGAGCCCTTGACCCAGCGCTTGAGGTTCACCACCACCCCACCGGGAACCTCGCAGTTGTACTCGCCTTGGGTGTCCTGCTGGATGCCCGCCCAGCAGAGGGCGTCCGCCGTCCCCGGTGTCGCGATCCTCACCGTCAGGTCGTGGGGCTGTCCCGCGCTCACCAACTGGAACGAGTGGGCCGGGTTGCGGGTCCAGCCCCGGGGGGCGGCGAGTATGTCGGCGATCTCGTCCGCCGCTTGGGTCGGCGAGATGTCGAGGCCGGTCTCGACCTCCACCGCGTACCGGATCGGACGCGGACCGTGACCCACCTTCGCGCCACTGGCCTGCGCGGTGACGAACGTGCCGGTGCCCGTCGAGGGGACGTCGATCTCGGTGGGTGTCGGGGTCGGGGTGGGCGTCCGCGTGGGAGTGGGCGCCGGCGTCCGCGTCGGCGTGGTGGTGTGGGGTGCAACGCTCCGCGGGTGCGGCGCGCCGCTCGACGCGTCACGCGGCGCATCGCTCGACACGTCGCCTCGCCCACCGTCGAGGAAGAACACAGCGGAACCGAGCAGGCCCGCTGCCACCAGCGTGCCGATCAGGTACCTCCGGCCCGGGCGCCGCCGACTGCCCCGGTGGCGCGAGGACCGGCGACGGCCACCGCGGTGGGAGGCCACGGTGCTGCCGGTGGTCGATGTGAGTTCCCGCTCTCGTGCCGCATGCATGGCAACTCAAACTGGTCATTTCAGATGATCGCCCTGAGTTCGCATCATCACGAACCGATAACGGACCGCCGCTCGGCGGGTTCGGCGGATTCGGCCGCCCGACGGCACACCGATGTGACCCTTCTGTAACGGCTCCCGAGAGGGACTCCTGCGCAGGTCGGCGAGCGCACACGACCTGCCTACACTGTCGAGGTGCCACGAGTCCTGATTGTCGAAGACGACCCAGATGTCCGTAAGGCCGTCCAGCTGGGACTGCGTCATCAGGGGCATGACGTCTTCGCCGCCGGAACGGGTGAAGAGGGCTTGGAGCAGCTGCACCCCTTCCGTCCGGACGTCGTCGTGCTCGACCTCATGCTGCCCGGCGTGTCCGGCCTCGACGTATGCCGGCGGATCAGGGTTCGCGACCAGGTGCCGATCATCATGGTGACCGCCAAGGGCGACGACATCGACGTGGTCGTGGGGCTGGAGGCCGGAGCGGACGACTACGTGGTCAAGCCCGTGCAGGCCCGGGTGCTCGACGCGCGAATACGGGCCGTACTGCGCAGGCAGGACGCGTCGGTCTCCGACACCGTCCGGCCGAGGGCGGAGTCGCACGGCGACCTGGTCATCGACCGGGCCGGGCTCGTGGTGACACACCATAATGAACGCGTCGCGCTCGCCCCCTCGGAGCTTCGGCTGCTGCTGACCCTGTCGGCCTCGCCCGGACAGGTACTCAGCCGCCAGCAGTTGCTGGAAGCGGTCTGGGAGCACAGCTACTACGGCGACATCCGGCTCGTGGACGCCTGTGTGAAGCGATTGCGCGGCAAGCTCGGCGAGCTGGGCGGGGATCCCCGCTACATCCAGACCGTACGCGGCTTCGGTTACCGCTTCGGTTCCCAGTGAGCGGCCAGGGATCCGCACGGGCCCGCAGGCGCCTGCGCAAGCGCGAGGCCGTCGCGGCCGGGCAGGGCCCCCGGCCGGCGAGACCCTTTCGGATGATCCTGGCGAAAGTCCCGCTTCCGCTGCGGGGCCTGCGCTCCCGCCTGGTGGTCGCCTTCGTCCTGGTGGCCATGGCCAGTGCCCTGAGCACCGGAGCCGTCGCCTTCCGGGAGGCCCGCACGGGGGTGCTCCAGCAGAGCCAGGACTCCGTCATCCGGCAGTTCCGGACCAGCGTCGACGCCGCGGCTCTCGGCACTCCCCCGGCGCCGAGCCAGAGCCACCTGCAGAAGGCGGTGAACCAGGTACTCCAGGCCAACCAGTCGCAGGGGTGGCGGGTACTGGCCACGTACGGCAGCCTGCGCGCCTACGCGCCGAGTGCCGACTTCGGCAAGCTCAGCCCGGAACTGCGCCGGTCCGTGGACACCAAACGCGCCGCGGTGTTCCAGCGGGTGAACGAGGACGGGCGTCCCTATCTCGTCGTCGGCATGCCGGTCACGTACTCCGGCGGCGAAGGCACGGAGTCCAGGCTCTCGGGGATGGTGATGTACCTGGTGGTGCCGCAGAACACCGAACAGGCTTACGTCGAAGCGATGGTCAGCGCCATCGAGCACGCCACCCTGGTGGCGCTGTTCCTCGCCGTCGTCCTGGCGCTGCTGGCCGCGAGCGGCGTACTCCGTCCCGTGCGGGCGTTGCGCGGAGCCACGCGCCGGATGGCGGAGGGGCACCTCGACGTCCGGCTGGCCGTCAACGGCTCCGACGAACTGGCCGACCTCTCACGGTCCTTCAACCACACGGCGGCCGCGCTGGAGGAGTCGGTCTCGGAGCTGCGCCGCCTGGAGGCCCAGGCGCGCCGCTTCGTCGCGGACGTCTCCCACGAACTGCGGACGCCGCTGGCGGCGATGTCGGCGGTCACCGACGTGCTGGACGAGAAGGCGCTGCGCCTGGACGAGGAGACCGGCCAGGCACTGCAGCTCATCAGCGAGGGGACCAGCCGGTTGAGCGTGCTGGTGAACGACCTGATGGAGATCTCCCGCTTCGACGCGGGCGCGGCCGAACTCAGCCTGGACGAGGTCGACCTGGCCGACTTCGTCCAGCACACCCTCGCGGCTCGGGGGTGGCAGGGCCAGGTGGAGACCGACCTGCCCGGACCGGGCGTGCTCCGGACGCGCGTGGATCCGCGCCGGCTCGACGTGGTGATGGCCAATCTGGTCGGCAACGCGCTGCGGCACGGAGCGCCGCCGGTGCGGCTGACCATGGGCGTGAGAGAGGAGCGAGCGGACGTGGCGTGGGCCGTCATCGAGGTGACCGACAGCGGACCGGGCATCGCCGAGGAAGCCGTGCCACACATCTTCGAGCGCTTCTACAAGGCGAGCACCACACGGACCAGAAGCGAGAGCAGCGGACTGGGCCTGGCCATCACGGCGGAGAACGTGCACCTGCACGGTGGACGCATCAGCGCCGCCAACCTGCCCGGGGGCGGAGCGGCGTTCACGGTCGAACTCCCCCTGCACCGCGACACCGCGCCCGCCGACCACGACTCCACCCCGGGTGCCCGGTGAAGGGCGCGCGCGTGACGGCGAGCCTGGCCGGGCTCGCGGCCGCGCTCTCGCTGACGGCGTGCGGAGTCCCCCCGTCCGACGTCATCCAGGCCGGCGAACCGGCGAGCGGCATGTTCTCCGCCGCTCCGAAGCCCTCGGTGCCGGTCGTCGTCTCCCTCTATTTCCTCGACGACGGAGTTCTGACGGCTCATCCCCGCACGATCGCCGGTCCTGCGGACCTCGGGACCGTCGTGGGCGCGCTGTTCGGCGGACCGACTCCAGGCGAGACCATGACGGTCACCACGGAGCTGCCCCGCCTGACGGATGCGCCGGTCGTGACGGCGGACAGGAGCGTCAAGGACGTCTCCATCAAGCTTCCCGGTGATGTCGCTCCCTTCAGCCGTCCGGCCATGCTGCAGCTGGCGTGCACGGTGGCTCACGTGAGCAGGTCGTTGACCGCGCCTCCCTTGGACGCGGATCCGGACGGCTCCCCTGCGGCGCCTGTCGCCGATGCGCAACGCTCGCCCGCACGCACGAGCGTCCATGTGCTCGGGGACGGATGGACGATGAGGCAGTCGGCCGACTCGTGTCCCGAACCTCCGCGGCCGTAGGAGGAGCCCGGGCACGGCCCCCGGTACCGGCAGAGATCGTTGACGACGCTCAGCCCGCTCGGTGCGGGGTGCCGGGTGCCGGGTGCGCAGGCACGATGTCGATCTGTCGTGCCGCAAGCACTCACGTCCCTCAACTCCGGGCACTAAGTTGTCCCTTGCTATCTCACTGGCCGACTGGAGACTCACCGTGACCGATTTTCCGGCAGCGCCCGCAGACCCGCGCGACAGAATCAACACCGCGCAGCCCCACACCGCCCGCATCTGGAACTACTGGCTGGGCGGCAAGGACAACTACGAAGTCGATCGCGTCGTCGGAGACCAGATCCGCAAGCTGCACCCGGGCATCGGGGACTACGCCCTCGCGGACCGGCTTTTCCTCGGACGAGTCGTGCGTCACCTGGTGGACGAGTGCGGCATACGCCAGTTCCTCGACATCGGCACGGGGCTGCCGAGCGCCGACAACACCCATGAAGTCGCCCAGCGGTTGGCTCCGGAGTCCCGCATCGTCTACGTCGACAACGACCCCCTGGTGCTCGCGCACGCGCGTGCCCTGCTGAAGAGCACGCCCGAGGGCAGGACGGACTACCTGGACGAGGACCTGCGCAACGTCGACACCATCCTGGAGCACGCGGCGAGGACGCTGGACTTCAGCCGGCCCGTGGCGCTCATGCTTCTCGGAGTGGTCATCTTCGTCGGGGACGACGAGGAGGCCTACGGGAACGTTCGGCGGCTCATGGACGCGCTCCCGTCCGGCAGTCACCTGGTGCTTTCCCACACCATCACCAGCCCCGCCATGCCCGATGTCGACGCGGCGGTGGCGTTCTGGAACGAACACGGCACTCCGAAACTGACCCAGCGTACGCCGGAGGCCGTCGCCCGCTTCTTCGACGGGCTTGCACTCCTCGATCCCGGTGTCGTGTCCTGCAACCACTGGCGCCCCGATGCGCAGGGCACGCCGTTGCCCGATGAAGTGGCCATGTTCGGCGGGGTCGGACGCAAGAACTGATACGCGCGCGAAGGCGCCGCCGCTGTCGAGGAGTCGCACCGGCGGCGGTGCCACCGCACCGGCCTCGCCAGCCGGCTCGCCGGCGCCTTGGGGCGCTTCCGGCGATGAGTGACATGTCCTGCCGCTCGCCTCGCCGGCACGCCTAGGGCCGGTCGAAGAGCAGCGTGAGCTGGGCGTCGAGTGCGGCGACGGCGTCCTGCTCGGCGTATTGCTGCGACAGCAGTTGCATGCCCAGTCCGTCGACGAGCGCGAGGAGACCTGCGGCCGCGCGTTCGGGGTCGGCGCGATCGGCTCCCGCCGCGCGCAACTGGTCCGCGAGGAACGTGCGCATCGCTGCGGCGTCCTCGCGCAGCCCCGAAGCGATCGACGGCTTCACCGCGGCGTAGGCGAGGAACGCGAGCACGACGTGGTTCTCCAGCCGGCGGGGCTCGTCCAGCGGCAGCACCTGGAGCAGCAGGGCGCGGACGAGTTCGCGCGGCGAGTTCGGTACGGCCGCGGCCTGGGACCGTTCCCGGATCCTGTCCATGACCATGCCGAGCGCGAACGTCATCATCTCGTCCTTGGTGCGGAAGTAGTGCTGCACCATCCCGGTCGAGACGCCCGCCTCGGTCGCCACGTGCCGCAGGCTCACCCCCTCCAGGCCGCGTGCGGCGGCGAGGTTCATCAGTGCGTTGGCCAGCAGCTCCCGCCGCTCCTGGTGGTCCACCTTGCGAGGCATGGGCCCACTTTACATTGCGACCGTATTGCCATCTGATACATTGCAGTCGTATTGGAAAGATGGAGGTGGGTCCGATGACCGTGCTCGAGTTGACGGCGATAGACCAGTGGCGACGGGATCTGGTGGGCGGCAAGGCCGCCGGTCTGGCCGCGCTGATACTCCTGGGCGAGCGCGTGCCGGACGCCTTCTGCGTCACGACCGAGGCGCACCGGCGCGGCGAGGTGCCCCGCGACGAGGTGCTCGCGGCATACGAAAGGCTCGGTGGCGGACCGGTCGCGGTTCGCTCGAGCGCCACCACCGAGGACCTGCCCGACGCGAGCTTCGCCGGCCAGCAGGACACCCTTCTCTCGGTCACGGGCCCGGAAGAGCTGCTCAAGGCGATCCGCGCCTGCTGGGAATCGCTGCACACCGAGCGTGCCGTCGCCTACCGCGAGGCGGCCGGGATCGCCCATGACACCGTAGGCATGGCGGTCGTCGTGCAGCGGATGATCGCTCCCGAGGTCGCGGGCGTGATGTTCACCGCCAACCCGCTCACCGGTTCGCGCGGCGAGACCGTCGTCGATGCCGCACCAGGACTGGGCACGGCCGTCGTCGACGGGACCACCGTGGCCGACCACTACGTGCTGGACGGCACGGAACCGGCTGAGCGAGGGTGCCTGGCACCCGCCCGGCTGAAGGAGCTGAGTGAGGTCGGCGAGCGGCTCCGGCGCCGGCTCGGCACGGAGCAGGATGTCGAGTGGGCCTACGACCACGACGGCGAGCTGTGGCTGCTGCAGGCGCGCCCGATCACCACGTTGTTCCCGCTGCCGCCCGCCGGCACCAAGCCGGGGCCGCGTCTGTATGTCGAGTTCGGCCATGTGCAGGGCATGCTCCAACCGGCCACCCCGATGGGCATGTCGACGCTGAAGTCGATGGTGGCCGGCATGCTCGCCTCGGTCGGCCTCACGGTCGAGATCGTCGACATCGGCGGGCGCCTGTACGGCGACCTGACCGACGCGGTGCGCGATCCCTCGACCCGGCAGCGGCTGGTGAAGCTGATGGCGGTCGATTTCGGGCCCCGCGCGCAGGCCGCAGTCGAGCACCTGCTGGACGACCCCCGGTTCGCCCCGCAGCCCGGTGCCCGCCGCCGCAACTCGGCCGCGCTGGCCACGGGCCCGAAGGCGCTGTTCGGCATTCTCGGCGCGTTGGCCCGGCCGACGGCGGCGCGTGCCCGCGTGTTCGGCGAGATCGAACGCCTCCGGCGCGAGCCGGTCACCGACCCGCCCACCGCCGCGGAACTGCTCGACCTGCTCGACGAAGCGACCGCAGGAAGCGACCGCCTCAGCTCGATCATCTGGCCGGTGGTGAGCGGACTCGCGGTCTCCGCGGTGCTTCCGCCGCTGCTCAAGGGAATCGCCGACGACGCCGAGATCCACACCGTGCTCGGCGGCATGCCGCACAACGTCACCATCGAGATGGACCTCGAACTGTGGCGAACAGCCCAGCGTGCAGCGCCCCACCGCGAGACGCTGCTCAACACCCCGCCGGACCGGCTCGCCGCGGCCCATCTGGCGGGTAGCCTGCCGGAGTTCGGTCTGACCGCCTTCCTCGAGACCTACGGCAACCGTTCCGCCGCCGAGGTCGACGTCGGCGTCCCGCGCTGGTCGGAGGACCCCACACCGGTGTTCGCGATACTCGCCAACTATCTGCGGGTCACCGACCCCGAACAGGCCCCGGACCGGCGCTTCGCCCGCGCCGCGGCCACGGCGGAGGCGAAGCTGACCGAGCTCACCGAGCGGGCACGCCGCGCACACCGCCTGCGCGGCGCTCTCGCCGGCTTCCTCCTCCGCCGGGCGCGACAGCTGACCGGACTGCGCGAGGCGGGCAAGTTCGCCGGGTTGTACGCGCTGCGCGACCAGCGCCGCCGCCTCCTGCTCATCGGCACCGAACTGCGGGAGAACGGGCGTATCGAGCACGCGGACGACGTCATGTTCCTCACCGTGTCCGAGCTGCGCACAGCCGTGGAGTCGCACGACGACCTGCGTGAAACGGTCGCCGGACGTCGCTCGCAGTACGCACGGGAGCTGCGCCGGCGCACCGTTCCGGTCGCTCTGCTCTCGGACGGCACCGACGTGGAGACGCTGCTGCCCGCCCAGGCGGCGGACGGCCCCGCGCTCACCGGCATGGGTGCGGCACCCGGGCGGGTCAGCGGCCGTGCCCGCGTGGTCCGCGACCCGGCCGGCGCATCCATCGAGCCGGGCGAGATCCTCGTTGCGCCGACGACCGACCCGGGCTGGACACCGCTGTTCCTCACCGCCGGGGGGCTCGTCACCGAGACGGGCGCGGTGATGGCGCACGGCCCCACCGTGGCACGGGAGTACGGGATCCCCGCCGTGATCTGCGTACCGGGCGCGACTGAACGCATCCGCACCGGGCAGTTGATCACCGTCGACGGCGCCACGGGAACGATCACCATCGACCAGTCCCCCGGGGGCGAGAGCACGGCGCACTGAGCCCTGCAAGACCGTTGCGGCCCGGAGGCCACGGGTGTCGGCCGCGCACACCGTGGACCGGGCTCGGCGCCGTCGGAGCCCGGGTGTGTCCTGGCGGAATCCGTCAGGAGGTGGCCGCCGGGTGCGGGGCGGGGCGCAGAGGTACGGGAACCGGTCCAGGGTGTCGGTGTCCGGCGTCAGACCGGTGGGCGGCGCCTCGTTCCTGGTCAGGAACGCGACGCGATTCCTCTTGCCGCGGTGAGGACGTCTTCGGCGTCGGCCGCATCTTCTGCGGACGCGGATGTCCACGAGAGCTGCGCGGCCACAGCCATGGCTGCCGCTCCCTGCGGGACGAGTAAGCGTTTCCTCCGGCGCGGGAGATCACGTTGCCCCACCCCGGTTGCCGCGTCGACAGGTCAGCCGCCCTCCCTACGAGAAGGCAGCATGACGGGCATGATCAAGCAGGTTCGGTGCGGGCGGAGCACGTCCCGCATCCGCCCGCGGCAAACAACCACGGCCCGCCGTGGGCCGATTGCGACGAGCGCGGCGTTCGCCTGCGGACTTCGAGGCACAGTCGATCTGCGGCGGGGGGACACAGCCGACGCCCAGAGTCTCGGCCATGCGCGAAGGCACACAGGCGACCAGACGAGGAAATGATCGAAAATAATCAACTCGATCCGCCCTATAGAGCGAATGAGCGAATGCGTGCTAGAAACCGCCGTCCGCACACACTCGTCCCCATCCCACCCGGGAGACCGCAATGAAGCGTTCCTGGTCCCGCCGTACCTTCCTGAGTGCCACCGGCGGCACGGCGCTGGCCCTCGGCGTCGTCGGCAGCCCGCTGCTTACCGGTCAGGCAGCAGCGGCCGACGAGTTCGGCGATCTGCGCGCCAAGTGGCGCACGCTGATACTCGGTACGGGCTTCAGCCCCACCGCCGAGCCGTTCAAGAGCAGGTTGACCAGCCTCGGCGCCCGGGCCGCCGAGTACCAGGCGACGATGGTGCCGGGCACCGGATCGCTCTGGCCCGACCTGGTGTGGTCCGATCCGGAGCCCGACACCGACCAGGAGTCGTTCGGCTTCTCCCAGTGCATGAACGACAGTTTCTCCCGGCTGCGCACCATGGCCGAGGCGTACTGTCAGCCGGGTACGGGGCTGACCGGGAACGCCTCCCTGGCGTCCGCCGTCGTCACCGGGCTCGACCACATGCACGCCCGGATCTACAACCCGGGCCAGACGCGCTTCGGCAACTGGTGGAACTGGCAGATCGGTGCCCCGCAGGCGCTGCTGGACATCTGTGTGCTGATGTACGACCAGTTGTCGGCGGTGCAGATCGCGAACTACTGCGCGGCGGTCGACCACTTCGTCCCCGACTCGGCGATCGGCAGCTACACCGGCAGCAGTACCGGCGCCAACCGTGTCGACCTGTGCCGCGTTGTCGCGCTGCGCGGCATCGTCGGCAACAACTCCGCCAAGATCACTCTCGCCCGCAACGCGCTCTCGCCCGTGTTCCCGTACGTCACCTCGGGCGATGGCCTCTACGCCGACGGCTCCTTCATCCAGCACACCTCCGTCGCCTACACCGGCACCTACGGTGCGGTCATGCTCGGCGGCCTAGGCATGCTCTTCGCGCTGCTGGCAGGCTCCAGCTGGGCGGTGAGCGATCCGAACCGGCAGATCGTCTTCGACGCGGTCGAGAACGCCTGGGCACCGTTCCTCTACAACGGCCTCGTCATGGACAACGTCTCCGGACGTGCCATCAGCCGGGGCATATCCGCCACCGACCCCAACCAGGTCCAGGCCGACGACCATATACGCGGCCACAGCATTCTCGCTTCGATCGTGCTGCTCGGGCAGGGCGCGAGCGCGGCGGAGAACGCGCGGTGGCGGGGTCTGGTCAAGGGCTGGATCCAGCGCGACTACTACAGCCCGCCCATGAGCAATCCTTCGATGGGACTGGTGGGCCTCGCCCGGTTGAAGTCCGTGATGGACGACACCACGGTCGCGGCGATCGCCGAACCGACCGGTCACCGGCTCTTCCCCGCCATGGTCCGGGCCACCCACCGGCGCCCCGGCTGGGCCGCGTCGATCAGCATGGCCAACAAGCGCATCGCCTACTACGAAACGGGCAGTGAGAACCTGCACGGGTGGCACACCGGCTCCGGAATGCTCTACTGGTGGGGCGACACCTACGCCAACGGGCAGTACAGCGACGCCTTCTGGCCCACCGTCGACCCCTACCGCCTGCCCGGCACCACCAACTCGCGCAAGGTCCTCGCGGACGCCGCAGGCGGCGGGTCGAAGCCCGACGTGAACTGGGTGGGCGGGGCCACCGACGGCAACCGGGCCGCGATCGGCCAGTACCTCAGAGGGCTCCAGAGCACCCTGATGGCGAAGAAGTCCTGGTTCTGCCTCGACGACTCCATCGTCTGCCTCGGCGCCGGCATCAAGTCCACCGACGGCACGGCAGTCGAGTCCGTCATCGAGAACCGCAACCTGGGCCCCAACGGCACCCACGCCCTCACCGTCAACGGCACCGTCAAACCGGTCGCCCACCCCTGGTCCGAAACCATCACCGGCACCACCTGGGCACACATCGGAGGCATGGGCGGCTACGTCTTCCCCGGCGGCACGACGGTCAAGGCGCTGCGCGAAGAGCGCACCGGCAAGTGGAGCGACATCAACAGGAGTAGCGCGACCACCGCGATCACCCGCCACTACCTGACGATGTGGGTCGACCACGGCACCAACCCCACCGACGGCACCTACGCGTACATCCTGATGCCGGGCGCGAACACCACCCAG
Source organism: Streptomyces sp. FIT100 (assembly GCF_024584805.1). Classification (NCBI taxonomy): domain Bacteria; kingdom Bacillati; phylum Actinomycetota; class Actinomycetes; order Kitasatosporales; family Streptomycetaceae; genus Streptomyces; species Streptomyces sp. FIT100. Next base: position 475,586 of record NZ_CP075715.1, read on the forward strand.
ACCTCGGCGCGCGCCGCCGACACCACCTGGGTCCAGATCCTCGCCAACACCGACAACCAGCAGGGCATCCGCGTACCCTCCCTCGGCTTCACCGGCGTCAACTTCTGGTTCGGCGGCACCGTCGGCACACTCACCGCCAGCGCCCCCTGCGCCGTCATGATCACCGAGAAGAGCGACGGCACCGCCGTGATCTGCGTCAGCGACCCCATGCGCATGCAGACCAGCCTCACCCTCACCTGGAACCGAGCCGTGACCGCCGTGACCTCCAAGCCCTCCACCGTCACCAGCACGACCACCGGATCCTCACTCACCCTCAACTTCAGCGACCTCACCGGCACCCTCGGCGCCACCCAGAAAATCACCGTCACACTCGGCTGACCAGCACCGAAACCCGCGCTCCACAGGTGTTCCGGGCCCGTGGCAACACGAGCCCGGACCACAGCTCCCAGGGCCGCAGCATCCGCGTTCAGTCGCTTGCACGGCGCTCCACATCATGCCCGTATGACGCAACTCGGACAGCCTCTTTCACGGCCTGGCCAAGGCCGCATCGGAGATCCCAGCACCGGCTTCATGGTGGCCAAGCGCATGCCGACCGATAGAACTATGGTGTCCCACCATATGTGACCCTGACCTGCGTCTTCCTACGGTGTGGCGACACACAAACGTCCCCGCACCTGTCCGGAAGTGGTAGTCATGCCCGCCTCTGCAACCGCTCCACCAGCCCCCGGCTCGCTCAGGCGCATCGTCGCCGCGAGCCTCATCGGTACCACCATCGAGTGGTACGACTTCTTCCTCTACGGATCGGCCGCCGCGCTCGTCTTCAACGAGCTGTTCTTCCCGGAGAAGGATCCTCTGGTCGGCACGCTGCTGGCCTTTCTGACGTACGCCGTCGGGTTCGCCGCGCGGCCGCTGGGCGCGCTGGTGTTCGGGCACTACGGGGACCGGCTCGGGCGCAAGAAGCTGCTGGTGCTGAGTCTGCTGATGATGGGTGCCGCGACCTTCGCGATCGGGCTGCTGCCCACGTACGCGACGGTCGGGGCGGCCGCTCCCGTGCTGCTGACCGTGCTCCGGCTGGTGCAGGGGTTCGCGCTCGGTGGTGAGTGGGGCGGGGCCGTGCTGCTGGTGTCCGAGCACGGGGACGCGCGGCGGCGCGGGTTCTGGGCGTCGTGGCCGCAGACCGGGGCGCCGGCCGGGCAGTTGCTGGCGACCGGGGTGCTGTCCGCGCTGACGGCGCTGCTGTCGGACGCGGCGTTCACGTCGTGGGGCTGGCGCATACCGTTCCTGCTCTCCGGTGTTCTGGTGATCGTCGGCTTGTGGATTCGTCTCTCTGTCGATGAATCGCCGGTGTTCAAGGCCGCGCTGGCCCAGGCCGAGCAGCGCAAGGCGGCCACCGCGCAGGTCGAGAAGCTGCCGCTGGTCGCCGTGCTGCGGCACCACTGGCGCGATGTGCTGATCGCCATGGGCGCGCGCATGGCCGAGAACATCAGCTACTACGTGATCACCGCCTTCATCCTCGTCTACGCGACCACGTCGGCCGGGCTCAGCAAGCAGACCGCGCTCAACGCCGTGCTCATCGCGTCCGCCGTGCACTTCGCGGTGATCCCGGCGTGGGGCGCCCTGTCCGACCGGATCGGGCGGCGTCCGGTGTATCTCATCGGCGCGGCCGGTGTGGGCCTGTGGATGTTCCCGTTCTTCGCGCTCATCGACTCCAGGTCCTTCGGAAGTCTGCTGCTGGCCGTGACGGTCGGGCTGGTGCTGCACGGAGCGATGTACGCACCGCAGGCGGCCTTCTTCTCCGAGATGTTCGCAACGCGCATGCGCTACTCCGGTGCCTCGATCGGCGCGCAGTTCTCGTCGGTCGCCGCCGGCGCGCCCGCACCGCTCATCGCCACCGCGCTGCTCGCCAGCTACGACAGCTCGACACCGATCGCCCTGTACGTCATCGCCGCCGCGCTGCTCACGATGGTCGCCATCGCCTGCGCGAAGGAGACCCGTCACCGGGACCTGGCCGATGTCACGGTGGAACGCGACGACCGGGATGCCAGTAAGCCCATGGCCGCCGCGGACGCCCCGACGTCCGCCTGACACGGCGCCTGTCGGGCCCGGCCGAGGCCGGGTCCTGACAGCGCCCAGAAACACAGGGCCGCGTGGACAGGCGTCCACGCGGCCCGCCGTGTGTCGGCTCCGTGTCAGCGGACGACGGCCGATATCGCGTGCAGCCGCAGTGCCAGCTGGAGCTCCAGGGCGCGGGCCGGGGAGTGCCAGTCGTCGCCGAGCAGCCTTCCTATTCGTTCGAGCCGCTGCGCCACCGTGTTGACGTGGACGTGGAGTTCGTCCTTCGTACGGGCCGGGCTCATGCCGCTCGCGAAGTACGCGTCGAGCGTGCGCACCAGGTCCGTGCCGCGCCGCTCGTCGTAGTCGGCGACAGGTCCGAGCGTGCGCCGGACGAAGCCCTCGATGTCGCGGGTGTCGGCGAGCAGCAGGCCGAGGAAGCCCAGGTCCTCGGCGGCAGCGCCCTCGCCGGAGCGGCGCAGCAGCCTGAGGGACTCGACGCAGCGGCGGGCCTCGTCGTAGGCGGCGGCTATCGCCCCCGGGGTGGCGACGGGCGCCTGGACCGGGGCGGAGGCCCCGACGGTGACGAGCTCGCGCAGGGTGCCGCCGAGGTGTCTGGCGGTCTGGCGGGCGAGGTCGGCCGCGCTGTCGCCGGGTCCGAGCGGCAGCAGCAGGACCGCACCGCCGTCGCGGGCAGCGGCCAGACCGTGGCGGGTGGCGGCGAGGTGGGCGGCCGCGGAGGCGAGCCGCTGGCGGTCGGCGGTGGCCCGCTCGGCGCTGTCCGCGGCGGGGTGAGCGTCGATCCGCGCGGCGAGCACCACGTGCGGGGCGTCGAGGTCGGCCTTGAGCCGGCTCGCGCGCTCCCGCAGCAGCCGGGGGTCGCGGCCGGGGGCGTCCAGCAGGTCGTCGAGCAGCTCGCCGCGCACCCGCTGCTCGGCCTCGCCGGCGGAGCGACGGGCCAGCAGAAGCAGGGAGGTCACCATCGCCGCGCGCTCAAGGGTGCGCCGGTCGACCGGGTCGAGGTCCGGATGGCCGTGCAGCACGAGCGCGCCCAGCAGTTCGCCGCCGGCCGAGACCGCGACCACCCAGTCGTCGCCGTGCCGGATCGCGTGTCCGTCGGTGCCGTCGAGTTGGAGGGCGGCGATGGCGGGGGCGTCCGGGTCGGCGAAGGCGACGGTGCCGTCGAGCACCTCGGACACCGCGTCGGCCACGTCGTGGACCCCGCCGCCGTGCAGCACGAGTTCGGTGAGCCGGTCGTGCACGTCGGACGCCCGCTCGATGACGGCGCTGTGATCGCGGATGATCTCGTTGGCCCGCTCCAGCTCGGCGAGGGCGGTGCGGGTCTCGGCGAGCAGGTTGGCGGTGTCGATGGCGACCGCGGCGTGCGCCGCGAAGGAGCCCAGCAGCGCCACCTGTTCGCGCTCGAAGACGCGGGCGCGGCGGTCGGCGGCGAAGAGCACCCCGATGACCTGGCTGCCGAGCATCAGCGGGACGCCGAGGATCGCGACGAGTCCCTCGTCCCGGACGCCCGAGTCGATGGCCCGGGTGTGCTGGAAGCGTTCGTCCTCGAAGTAGCTCTCGGTCACATACGGCCGGGCGGTCTGGGCGACGAGGCCCCCGAGCCCCTCCCCCATGCCGAGCCTCAGCTGCTGGAAGCGCGCCGAGACCGAGCCTTCGGTGACGCGCATGTACGTGTCGCCGGCGGCCGGGTCGTTCAGGCTGAGATAGGCGACTTCGGTGCCGAGCAGCGAGCGGGCCCGCTGCACGATCGCGCGGAGCACCGCGTCGAGGTCGCGCAGGCCCGACAGGTCGTGCGCGGTCTCGAAGAGCGCCGACAGCTCCGCCTCGCGCCGCCGTCTGCCCTCCAACTCGGCTCGCACGCGCAGCGCGAGCTGCTTGGCCTGGTCGAGCCCGGCCAGCGTCTCGGGACCCGCGCCGCTCGCACGGGCGAGCAGCACGGGCCGGTCGTACGCCTCCACGGCGGCGCCGCGGGCAAGGAGCTCCAGGTAGGAGGCCTGATCGTGGGACATGGACAAGGGATACCTGTCGTGCGGGGGGTCGCACCAGCCCCTGTGGACGGTGCGGCCCATGTGGACAACTCCGTCACCCTGACCGCGCGCGGCTCAGTGCGCCGTCCAGCCGCCGTCCAGGGCCAGTGACGTACCGGTGATGAAGGACGCCTCCGGCGTGCAGAGGTACGCCACCGCCTCGGCCACCTCCTCCGGTTCGACGAGGCGCTTGAGAGCGGAGTCCTTCAGCAGGATGTCGGCGACGACCCGGTCCTCGGGTATGCCGTGGACGGCGGCCTGGTCGGCGATCTGCTTCTCGACCAGGGGGGTGCGCACATAGCCGGGGTTGACGCAGTTGGAGGTGACCCCGTGCGGAGCGCCCTCCAGCGCTGCGGTCTTGGAGAGCCCCTCCAGTCCATGTTTGGCGGCCACATAGGCACTCTTGTAGGCCGAGGCACGCACCCCGTGCACGGAGGAGACATTGATGATCCGGCCCCACCCCTGCCCGTACATGTGCGGAAGCGCGCCCCTGATCAGCCGGAACGGCGCCTCCAGCATCACGGTCAGGACGGTGTGGAAGACCTCCGGGGGGAACTCCTCGATGGGCCGCACCAGTTGCAGCCCCGCGTTGTTGACGAGGATGTCGGTGCCCGCGGCCGCCTCCTCCGCCGCGTCGAGGTCCGTCAGGTCGAGGACGTGTGCTTCCAGCGAGCCGGCGGCCGCCGGGCCCAGGGACTCGGCGAGCAGCGCTTCGAGGCCGTCCGCCTGCCTGTCCACGGCCTTGACCTTGGCCCCGGCGGCCACGAGCCGCAGCGCGCAGGCCCGGCCTATGCCGCTCGCCGCCCCCGTGACGAGCACGGTGCGGCCGTCGAGGTCGAGCCCGACGGAGGGGGCGGCGAGGGCCGGGGCGAGCGGACGGGGGTGAGGGGCGGGACCCGGGTTCATGGTCATGTTCCGCACCCTAGGCAGGCCCCAGGCGGCTACCGATGTGGGCAGCGCCCACAGTTCATTCAGGCACAGTGGAGTCGAACCACGTGTGGCCGTCCGTCAGCGCCTGCTTGATCCGGAACAACGCGAATTCCTGCAGCTCCGGCAGCGCGTCCACGGAGAACCAGCCCACCTCCAGCGACTCCTCGTCATTGACGCGCGCCTCACCGCCCACGGCCCGACAGCGCAGGCACACGTCCATGAACTGGCACTGGTCCCCGTTCGGATACGTGATCGGCTTCTGCAGGGCCTGGACGAGGACGATCCGCTCCGGGACGCACCGCACCGCGGTCTCCTCGTACACCTCGCGGACTGCCGTGGTCGCGGGCTGCTCCCCCGGCTCCGGGATACCACCGATGATCGCCCACTTGCCGGTGTCGGCCCGTCTTCCCAGCAGCACGCGCCCCTCGTCGTCGAAGACGACCGCGCTGACACCGGGAAGATAGAGCAACTGGTGGCCCGCGCTTGCGCGGATGGCGCGGATGAAGTCCGGAGTACCCATGGTCCGACCCTAACCGGCGTTCCGGCTCCGTTCCCGGGCACGGGCGTAGCCGACCCAGCCGAGCGCGCCGACGGCGAGTGCCACGAGCACGCCCTCGGGCAGCGTGCCCATCCGGGTCGCGGGGGTGAGCGAGGAGCGCAGCGGCACCTTCGCGACAAGGGCGTCCGGCGTGAACATCCTGGTCTGCTGCTCGATCGTCCCGTCCGGCCGGATCACGGCGCTGACGCCGCTCGTGACCGGGACGACGACGGCCCGGCCGTGCTCGACGGCCCGCACCCGCGACATCGCCAGCTGCTGGTACGTCATCTCGCTGCGCCCGAAGGTCGCGTTGTTGCTCGGCACGGAGATGAGCTGGGCGCCGTGGGTGACGGTGTCCCGGACGTCCCAGTCGAACGCGGCCTCGTAGCAGGTCGCGAGCCCCACCTTCGTACCGGCGAGGTCGAAGACCCCCACCTTGTCGCCGGGGCCGAAGTCCCGGCTGACGCGGTCGACGTCCGAGCTGAAGAGCCGGACGAAGGAGCGCATCGGGATGTACTCGCCGAAGGGCTGGACGTGCCTCTTGTCGTACGTGGCGACGGGCCCGCGATCCGGCTCCCACTGGATCAGCGTGTTGCGCAGCTTGCCGGTGTCCGGGGTGACCACCGCGCCGATGACGGTGGGCACGCCGATCTTCCGCACGGCCTGGTCGATCACCAGGCGTGCGTCGCCGTTGCGGTACGGGTCGAGGTCCGAGGAGTTCTCGGGCCACAGCACGAAGTCGGGCTTGGCCGCCCTGCCCGCCGCCACATCCGCCGCGAGCTGCTCGGTGCGGCGGGCGTGGTTGTCGAGGACGGCGCGGCGCTGGGAGTTGAAGTCGAGTCCGAGGCGCGGCACGTTGCCCTGGACGGCGGCGACCGTCGCGGTGCCGTCCTGCGCCGAGTCGTCGATGAGCGGAAGCGCGGCGAGCGCGGCCGTGACGGGGAGGAACACGGTGAGGACCGCCGCCGCGAGGGGGCCTCGGGGAAGCTCGCCGGAGGTGCGGTAGGAGCGGATCCGGCGCGCGGTCTCGTACAGCCCGAAGCCGCACAGCACGACGCCGAAGCCGAGCACCGGAGTGCCGCCGAGGGCGGCGAGCGGAAGGAAGACGCTGTCCGCCTGACCGAAGGCGATCTTGCCCCAGGGGAACCCGCCGAACGGGACGCGCGCGCGGGCGGCCTCACCGAGTACCCAGACAGCCGCGCCCCAGACCGGCCACAGCGGCAGCCGCGTCACGAGGGCGATACCCATGCAGGTGACGGCGATGAAGAGGGCCTCGACGGCGGCGAGCGCCAGCCATGGAAGCGCGCCGACCTCCTCCCCCGTCCAGATGAGCAGCGGGACCAGGAAGCCGAGCCCCGCGAGGTATCCGAGGCCGAGGGCCGCGCGTGGGCGGTGGGCGGTGCGCAGGCACCAGCCGAGCAGCGCGAAGCCGGGCAGGACCAGCCACCACAGGGGCCGGGGCGGAAAGCTGAGGTAGAGCAGTACGCCGGACAGCGCGGCGGCGCCGGGCCGCGCGAGCCGCAGCAGCAGCCGGTGGGCCCCGTCGCGCGGGGCTCGGACGGGCTGCTCGGTGTCGACGGGGGTCATCGTGGCGCTCACGTGCCGGAGTCTACGGCGGCGGCCCGTGCGCCGGGCAGTCCGGCCCAGCTCAGCACCGCCCCCGCCCACGCGTGTCCGCCCCGCTGCCGGACGGGGGCGCCGCCGGCCTGCGCCGCAGGGGCACAGTTCCTGCGCAGTCCATCCACAAACGTCCTTCTTGCCGTTACCGTGGCCGCCGGGCCGTGGACAGGGGTCCGGACGGGGCCGGACGGGGCCGGACGGGGGCGGCGGATGGCAGCAACGGCAGGCTGGTCGTCGAACACGAGCGCGACGGGCATCGATACGACCGATACGAACTCGGATGCTTCCGCGCCGGTACGGGACGGGGAGCAGCAGGAGCGGGGCCATGCCGCCGATGTCGTCGGCGTCGCGGTGCTCGGCTGCTCCGCCGCCTGGGCCCTGATCAGCGCCGCAGGGCGGGACGCGCGACCCGAGGGGGTGCTGCTCGCCGTACTGGCGGTCGCCGCCGGATACGCCTGCGGCCGGATCTGCGGCGGCCTGCTGCCGGTGACCGCCGCCGCTGCCGCCGCGCTCGGCGGCCTCGGGCTCGCCCTCGCCTCACCGCACGGGCTGCCCGGCCTCCACGACGTGCCCGGTGGCCCGTTGCCGCAGCCCGGTTCCTCCGGGGCGGCCGCCGCGCTGCTGGTCCTGGCGGCGGGAGCGGCGTGCTGTGCCGCTTCGGCGGCCCGGCCGGGGGCGATACGGCTCGCCCTGTGGCTGCTCGCCGTCGGCGTCGTCGGTACGTCGCTCCTGCTCGGCTCGGTCGTGGGGTCCGCGGCAGCCGTCGGCGTACTGCTGTGCTCGCTGGCCGCGGCCCATGTGCGCCGGCGGCTCATGGGTCTGGCCGGTTTCGCCCTGGCCACGGCCCTGGTGACCGCAGGTGCGTGGGCGATGGCCGAGGACACGCTGCCCCACGGGCTCACGGTCTCGCTCCAGGACCGGCTCACCGAGCACCGGGTGCGGCTGTGGCAGGACGCGGCCGGGATCGCCGAGGAGTATCCGGTGCTGGGCGCCGGACCGGGCCGGTTCGGCGAGCTGAGCCCGACGGTGCAGCAGTCGCCGGACCCCGACGGCACGCCGCGTTCCGCGCCGCTCCAGCTGGCGGCGGAGCAGGGTGTGGTGGGGGTGGTACTGCTGGGCGGGCTGTACGTCTGGATGCTCTACGGGCTCGGGCGCTCGTCCCGGTCCACGGCGGTGGCGCTGAGCGCGGGTGCGGCGCTGACGGCCGTGGGGGTGCTGGCGAGCGTCGGCGACTGCCTGAGCCATACGGCGGTGACGGCGGGGGCGGGGCTGCTGGCGGGGCTGGCCACGGCGCGTACGGCGTCCGGGCCGGACGGGAGCGCTCGGCACCTGGACTGAGGGTGCGGATTCAGGGCCGCTGAGGGAGCGGATTCAGGTCCCGTACGGCTGGGTCACACACCCGTCGTCGTCGAGCCCGCCGGTGCGGTCCGCAGATGGTCGCGGATAATCCGGACCGCCGTCTGGGCGTCGTCCACGGTGACCGTGAAGGTCTTGCCGTCATCGAGGGCGAGGACCACGCCCTCGCCGCGGCGGACGATGAAGGCCGTGCCCTTCTCGGGGTGCCAGCGGCAGCCCCAGCCGCCCCACTGGCAGGGGGTGACACGGGGATCGAAATCCGCCGCCACGACGGACGCGAGGGGGATCCGCCGGCGCGGTACGCCCATGTGACCGCAGCGCACCTCCACGGCGTCGCGGTCGACCGTGACCGTCACATGCACGAACGCGATGGTTCCGAAGAGCATCAGCAGGCCGGCGGCGACACAGCCGATGACCGACATCAGGAGCGGCACGGTGCCCGAGGTCCACGGCGAGTCGACGGCGAGCTCGATGCCGAGCGCCATGCAGCCCGCACCGGCGGCGGCGAGCGCCCATTGGATGTGGTTCGTCGCCCGGCCGGTCCAGATGGGGGGCAGCGAACCTGCGGCCTGCCCCTCGTCGCTGGGGTGGTCCCTCATGCGTAGCAGCGTACTCACGTTCCGCAGACCCGGCACCGCTGCGAGCCGACGGAATGCAGTGGTCCCCGGCCCGCTCGCCCGCGGCCCGCGCCCCTGCTGGGGGCCGTTCCTGTCAAGCCCCGAGTTCCCGGGGTGTGACGGAGCTCATGCGAGGGGGTTTACTCGAATACATGGGGCGCTCGGAGCGGGTGCCCGACCACGTCGTCCGGAAAGAGGACTCTCATGACTCGCACCTCTCGGAAACGGCGTCTGACGATGCTCGCCGCCTCAGCCGCGCTGGCCGCCGGTGGCGCGCTCCTGCCCGGCACCGCGTACGCCGTGCCTCCGGTGCCACCGCCCGACGGGACCGTGGCGATGTCGGTGGACACGCACACAGGCAGCAGCCGGCAGGTCGGGTTGGACCAAAGGGCTGACGCGTTGGCCCAGAAGGGCTGAGCGCAAGGGCCTCGGGCTTCAGGGCGGCGTGTGACCGGCTGCCGTCATGGGACGCGCCGCTGCCGTCATGGGACGTGCCGCAGCTGTCATGGGACGTGCCGCAGCGCGGCTGCGTCCGACAGGCGCTCGTTCATGCGCTCCAGCGCTTCCGCTGCGAGGCGGGGGAGTTCGGCCTTGCTTTCGGGCGGCCCCTCCACAGCGGCGTACAGCACCACTTCGCCCTTGCGGCCCGTCAGGGCGACGTACGAGTAGTTCGTGTTCTGACCGTCTTCGAGGGTTGCCCTGCCTTCCTCGGAGATCACGTGGTCCAGGCCCGACACATGCGGCGCCGCGCCCTCGCGGACGTCCTCGTAGCGGGCCTTGGGGGTGCGCTGCACGGGGCACCGGTGGAGCGTGTCCTCGATGTCCTTCATGTACGCCTCCGCGGTGGCCGCGTTCTTGAAGGCGCGCGCGTCGGACATCGCGAACAGGGTGCCCTCGTCACTCTTGGCGACGCGCTGCAGACCTACGAGCGTGCCGGGACGGTTGCCTCTGGCGGTCAGCTCGCAGTCCTTCTGCGCCAGCAGTTCCCCCGTGTCGTACCTGTCACCGAGGTCGTCGAAGCCGGGGCCCCAGTCGGTGGCCGTCGCGGCCACGTTCGTCACCAGTTCGCGCGCCTCGGCGGGCGACCTGCTGGGCCCGCCACCGAGGGTCAGCACCAGCGTGACCACGAGTCCCGTCACGACTGCCACACCGGCGACGGCCAGGGCCAGGAAGCGCCGCGATCGCCACCTCGGCCCGGGCTTCCCGGCGTCAGGGGGACCGGGGGCGGCTCCCGGCGGAGGGGGGAACGAGAGCGGACCGCTCGGCGGTCCGCCCGGCGGTTGTGAACTCACACGGTTCTCCTACCCGCCACGGGCAGGAGTGCCTCGCCGACCGGACGAGTGAATGGGGGCAATACAGGCGAACAGGTGCAAGCGGTCACGCAAGCACCGCGCCGCGCGCCCAGGTCAGTACGCGGAAGTAACCGGATCCACCGAACCGAGCAGACGGCCCTCGGCGTACGCCAGAGCGGCCTCGGGCAGTGACGACGCGCGGCCGCTGAGCAGGACGGTGAGCCGTGCGCTCGGCGTGGCCGCGGGCGCCGGAGCGGCGCCGATGCGGCGCAGCGCCTGCGCGGCGACGGCCCCGGCGGAGCCGTGCAGGGCGACCGGCGGCAGCGCATCCGTGCGGCCCTCGGCGACGGCCGCACGGATGCGCTCGGCGACGAGCTCGTAGTGGGTGCAGCCGAGCACGACGGCGCGTACGTCCATGGGCGTGAGGGCGGCCGCAGCGGCGACGGCTTCGTCGATGGCGCGCTCGTCGGCCTGTTCGACGGCGGCGGCGAGGCCCGGGCAGGGCACCTCGGTGACATCGACACCGTCCGCGAAGTCGCGGATGAGGCCGCGCTGATAGGCGCTGCCGGTGGTGGCGGGGGTCGCCCAGATGGCGACGCGACCGCCGCCCGCGGCGGCCGGCTTGATCGCGGGGACCGTGCCGATGACCGGCAGTCCCGGCTCCAGCTCCGTCCGGAGGGCGGGGAGCGCGTGCACCGAGGCGGTGTTGCAGCCGACGATCAGCGCGTCGGGGCCGTGGGCGCCGGCGGCGCGTGCGACGGCGAGCGCGTGGTCGGTCACATCGTCCGGCGTGCGCGGACCCCAGGGCATACCGTCGGGGTCCAGGGAGAGGACGAGCTCGGCGTCCGGCCGCAGCCGGCGCACGGCAGCGGCCGCGGGCAGCAGCCCGATTCCGGAGTCGATGAGCGCGATCTTCACCCGGTCACCCTAGCCGACCACCCTTGCGGTCCCAGCAATCTGGGGCACACTGCGGCGAATGAGCAGCATTGCGTGGATCGCCCTGGGGTCGCTGGCCGCCTGGCTGTGGCTGCTGCTGGGGCAGGGGTTCTTCTGGCGGACGGATCAGCGGCTCCCCCGGCGTACGGCGCCCGCGTCGTGGCCGTACGTCGTCATCGTCGTACCGGCGAGGGACGAGGCGGAGGTGCTGCCGGAGAGCCTGCCGTCGCTGCTGCGGCAGGCGTATCCCGGCCGGGCGGAGGTGATCCTGGTCGACGACGCCAGCACGGACGGTACGGGCAAGCTCGCCCAGGAGCTGGCCCTGAGGTACGAAGGGCTGCCGCTGACCGTGACCTCGCCGGGGGAACCCGAGCCGGGCTGGACGGGCAAGCTGTGGGCGCTGCGGCACGGCCTGGCGCTGGCACGGGCCCGCCGGCCGGAGTACCTGCTGCTGACCGACGCCGATATCGCGCATGAGCCCGACAGCCTGTCCGAGCTGGTCGCCGCGGCCGGCTCGAACGGCCTCGATCTCGTTTCGCAAATGGCGCGACTGCAGGTCACCAACGGCTGGGAGCGGCTGGTGGTGCCCGCCTTCGTCTACTTCTTCGCGCAGCTCTATCCCTTCCGCTGGATCAACAAGGAGCGTGCGTGGACGACGGCCGCGGCGGGCGGCTGTGTGCTGCTGCGCACGGACGCGGCCGAGCGGGCGGGGATCCCCGACGCGGTGCGCCAGGCGGTCATCGACGACGTGGCGGTGGCGCGTGCGGTGCGGCGGGCCGGGGGGCGGGTGTGGCTGGGGCTCGCGGAGCGGGTGGACAGCATCCGGCCCTATCCCCGCCTCGCCGACCTGTGGCGGATGGTGTCTCGGACCGCGTACGCCCAGCTGCGGCACAGTCCCGCGCTCCTCGCCGCGACCGTGGCGGGGCTCGCGCTGGTGTACCTCGCCCCGCCCGTCGCGCTGTGCGCCGGAGTGTTCGGCGCGGACGCCCCGGGTGACACGGTCGCGGGCTGGGCGGGGTTCCTGGCGTGGGCGGTGATGGCGGGTACGTACGCCCCGATGCTCCACTACTACCGGCAGACCCTGTGGCTCGCTCCGCTGCTGCCGCTCACCGCGCTGCTCTATCTGCTGATGACGGTGGACTCGGCGGTGCAGCACTACCGAGGGCGCGGCGCGGCCTGGAAGGGGCGTACGTACTCCCGTCCCGAAGCCGCGCCGGACCGTTGACGGCGGGCGTAGGTCACTTCCTGCCGGGCGTCCAGTTCATGCCCCAGCCATAGGCGTAATCGATGGTGCGCTGGGGGCTCACTCCGCGCTCGGGCACCAGATAGCGCGCCTCGCGCTGGACGACGATGTCCCCGCCCTGGTTGGTGAGGAGTGCGAGGGCGCACACCGTGGAGGGGACGGTGCACTCGTCGAGCGAGAACTCGATGGCGGCCCCGTGCTGTGGCTGGAGGGTGACCGTGGCGTGCAGATCGGCGAAGCTGCGCGCGCCTTCGTAGATGGTCACGAAGATGACGACGCGGCGCAGCTCGCTCTTGTGGTCGAGATTGACGGTGAGGTTCTCACCGCTGGTGACGGCTCCGGTGCGGTCGTCGCCGTCGAGATGGATGTAGGGGGGCTGGTGGAGGGCGCCGAAGGCGTTGCCGAGCGCCTGGACGACTCCCTTGCGGCCGTCGGTGAGTTCGTAGAGGGCGCACAGGTCGAGGTCGAGGTCGCCGTGGACGGCGACGGCCCGGCCGAGCTTGGCCCCCCAGCCCTTGAACTGCTTGCGCACCTCCCAGTTGAGGTTGACCCGCATGGCGCCGGACGTGCCGCCCTGCTTGCTGAGCGAGACGGTCGGGGACTCCTTCGTCAGGGTGACCTTGGTGAGGCGCACGGGCGCGGGGGCGGGCGGTGTCGGCGCCGGTGCCATCGGCGCCGGGGGCGGGGCGGCCGGAGCCGGCGCACGCCGGGGCGCGGGCTGCCGGGGTGCGGGCTGCTGGGGCTCGTCGACCGAGATGCCGAAGTCGGTGGCGAGGCCCGCGAGTCCGCTCCCGTACCCCTGGCCGACGGCGCGGAACTTCCACGCGCCCTGGCGCCGGTAGAGCTCGCCGAGGATGAAGGCCGTCTCGACGGTCGCGTCCTGGCTCTCGTAGCGGGCGATCTCCGTTCCCCCCGCCGCGTCGAGCAGCCGCACGTACAGACCCGGCACCTGTCCGAAGCTGCCGCCGTCGGCCGATGCGGCGAGAACGATCCGCTCGATGCCGGGCTCGACGCTCCCCAGGTCGACGGCGATGCGGTCGGTCGTGCCGTCCCCCTCGCTGCGCTTGCCTTCGTGGCGCACCGCGCCCGAGGCGTGCACGGGCTGGTTGTAGAAGACGAAGTCCGCGTCGGAGCGGACCTTTCCGGACCCCGCGTCGAGGAGCAGGGCCGACGCGTCGACGTCGGGCGCCCCGCCTCCCGAACGCCACCCCAACTCGACATGAACACTCAGCGCGGGTACTGGAACATTGGCCCCTTTGAGCATGGACATAGCGGCCCCCCATCACGGGTCCTGGTGCCCGGTCACTTCCCTGTCGCCAACCTAGCGGCGACCGCGCCCGGACACCCCCCGCAACCCGGCGGTAACCCCTTCCCAGCTTGCCCTTTACACGATCCGAACGCCGCGCGACGACCGTTTTTCCCAGATTCGCTCGCATTGGGGATCCACGGTCACTCGTAACACGTCAAACAACCCTCTTATCGGGCTCCCCAACCAGCACATCGTGGGCTTAACTTATGTGCCATGACCTCCCCCCGCTCCACCTACGGCGGCGGTTACTACGCCGCGCCGTCGTTCCCCGACACCCCGATCTACGACTCCCTGGTCGCGGAGCGGGGCACGCCTCAGATCGCCCCGATCCGAGTGCCTTCCGCGTACGAGACCGGTCACAGCTACCTGCCGGCCCTCCCCGCGGCCCTGCCCGCCCTCCCGGCGGCGCCCTCGCACCCCAGCCCTTCGTACGGCTACCCCCAGCCGGCTCCGCAGCCCGTCCCGCTGCAGCACGCGCCCGCGCCGTACATCCCGCAGCAGCCGACCGGCCCCCGCGGGTACCCGGGCGCCCAGCCGCAGCCGATGCCCCGCCCGATGGCGGGCGCCGGGTACGAGGCCATGCGCCCCGCCGCGGCGCCGCGCCCGATGCCGGCCCCGGCGCCCGCGCCGTACGAGGACCCGTACAACCGCCCCTACCAGGGCGGCCGATACTGACCGAAACGCACTGACCGGGGGTTTCCGGCCGAACGGATGCGCGGCGCGGCTGGCAGGATGGCCTCATGCCGATCGCAGTGCTTCGCTCTGTCCACGTCCACCCGGTCAAGTCGGTCGCGGGATACGCACCGGGCGAGGCCGTCGTGGAACCGTGGGGTCTCGCCGGCGACCGCCGGTGGATGGTGGTCGACGCGGCCGGCCGGGCCGTGACCCAACGCCAGCAGGCACGGCTGGCGTTGGCCGCCGCCGAGCCGCTCGCGGACGGCGGAATCCGGCTGTCCGCTCCCGGGCGGGAGCCGCTGACCGTGGCGGCGCCCGAGCCCGTGGGCGCGACCGTCGTGGAGCTCTTTGGGGAGAAGCTGGAGGCGGTGCCCGTCGGCACCGCCTCCGACGCCTGGTTCAGCGCCTATCTGGGCGTGCCGGTCCGGCTCGTGCACCTCGACGACCCGGCGCACCGCCGCCCGGTCGACCCTGACTACGCGCTGCCGGGCGAGACGGTGTCCTTCGCCGACGGTTTCCCGCTGCTCGTGACCTCGGTCGCCTCTCTCGACGCGCTGAACTCCCTCATCGCGCAGGGCGACCACCCCGACGAGGGCCCCCTGCCCATGAACCGCTTCCGGCCCAATCTCGTCGTGGACGGCACACCGCCGTGGGACGAGGACGGCTGGCAGCGCATCCAGGTGGGCGAGGTCCGTTTCCGGGTGACCAAGCCGTGCGGACGCTGCGTCGTGACGACGACCGACCAGCTGACGGCGGAGCGCGGCAAGGAGCCGCTGCGGACCCTCGCACGCCACCGGCGCTTCGGGGACCGGCTCGTCTTCGGCCAGAACCTGGTTCCGGAGCACACGGGAACCGTACGAGTGGGAGACCCCGTGCGGATCCTCGGCCGACGGACCTGAGATCCCGGGCCGGTGCCGCGGAACTCCGCGGGATGCCCCGCGCGTTGGCAGAGTGACCGGGTGAGCACCGGGGGGTGAGCTTGCTCTCTCTTCGCTCCACCCGTGCGTGTGCGGCGCCCGGCGGAGCTATCACGAAGGGGGAAGGGGGTGCGGGACAGTGCACGCGATCACCGGCCTCTGGCGCTGGCGGCACAATCCCCTGCGCCGCGCCACCGATCTCGTCGAAGCATGGGCGGCGCTGGCCGCTCTCGCACTGCTGGCCGTGGCCGTTCCGGCCGCCGGCTGGATCTGCGGCGGGCTGACCGACGCCGCGCTCCGGGAGTCCGTGCGCGCCCAGCGGGCCGAGCGCCATCTCACGACCGCCCGGGTGCTGCGGGCCGCACCACGCCCCGAGCAGACCGTCGCCGAACCGGAAGCGTCGACGGAGCAGCCCGTACGGCGCGCCGTCGTCGCCGAGTGGACGTCGGCGGACGGCAGCCGGCACAGCGGCACGGTCACCACGCATGTCCGGACGGCGGACCCCGGAGACACCTTCCGCATATGGACGGACGCCCGGGGCCGTGCGGTCAGCCGCCCCCTGGACCATGACACCGCACGGACGCACGCCGTCCTCGCCGGGCTCGCCGCCGCAGCCGTCGTCGCCGGATCCGTCGAAGGTGCCAGACGGCTCTTCGTACGCCGGCTGATGCAGCGGCGGTACGAGCGGCTCGACCGCGCGTGGGCCGATGCCGGTCCGGACTGGGGTCGCACGGGCGCGGGCAGCTGACCCGTCAACTCCCGCCCGCCGCGCGCGCTACGGTGGTGCGACGCGTGGCACGGCAGGCAGTCGACGAGGTGGGGGCAGAGCAGCACCATGGCACAGGGCACGGTCCAGGTGACGCACACCGGCACGTCGCGGTGGCGGCGCCGCACGGGCGAGTACGCCTCCCTCGCCGCAGCCCTCGAGGCCGCCGGCGACGGTGACATCCTCACCGTCGCCCCCGGGACCTACCGGGAGAACCTCGTGGTGCAGCGCGCCGTGACGCTGCGCGGGAGCGAGGGGTCGGCCGGTTCGGTGCGGATCGCCCCGGCCGAGGGCGTGCCGCTGACCGTGCGTGCCTCGGCGACGGTGCGGGACCTCCAAGTCGAGGGGCAGGACTCGGCGGCGCCGGCGCTGCTCGTCGAGGACGGCACACCCGAGCTGGCGGACCTGCGGATCGTCACCCGTTCCGCCGCGGGCATCGAGGTGCGCGGCGCGGCCCGGCCCACCGTGCGCCGGTGCACGGTCGACAATCCGGCCGGGGTCGGCATCGGGGTGCTGGACGGCGCCGGCGGCGTGTTCGAGGAGTGCGAGGTCGTCGCGGCCGGGCAGGCCGGGGTCTCGGTGCGTGGCGGCGCCCGTCCGCGGCTCGAGCGCTGCCGGGTGCATCACGCGTCGGGCGTGGGCCTGAGCGTGACCGGCGAGGGCAGCTCGCTGGAGGCGCTGGGCTGCGAGGTGTACGAGATCAAGGGTGCGGGCGTGCAGATCGCGTCGCGCGCCACGGCCCATCTCACCGACTCCAGCGTGCACCGCACCGCGTCGGACGGCATCACGCTCGACACGGACGCGGTGCTCACTCTCTCCGACTGCGACATCCACGACGTGCCGGAGAACGCGGTGGACCTGCGCTCCCGTGCGGTCCTCACGCTCACCCGCTCGACCGTCCGCCGCTTCGGCCGCAACGGTCTGTCGGTCTGGGACCCCGGCACCCGTGTGGATGCCAACCAGTGCGAGATCCATGACAGCACGGGCGACTATCCGGCGGTCTGGGTCAGCGACGGCGCCGCCGCCGTCCTCGACTCCTGCCGCGTCCACGACGTCCCCGACGCGCTCTTCGTCCTCGACCGCGGCTCGCGCGCCGATGTCGTCGACAGCGATCTCTTCCAGGTGCGCAACACCGCGGTGTCGGTCAGCGACGGAGCAACCGCCCAGCTCGACGACTGCCGTATCCGCGAGGCGTCCACCGGCGCCTGGTTCCGCGACCACGGCAGCGGCGGCACGCTCGGCAACTGCACCATCGACGGGGCGCAGACGGGCGTGATCGTCACCAAGGGCGCCGATCCCACGGTCGAGCGCTGCACGGTGACGTCCCCCGCCGAGGCGGGTTTCTACGTGTCGGCCGAGGGCCGCGGCACCTTCCACGCCTGCCGGGTGACCGGCAGCGGCGGCTACGGCTTCCATGTGATGGACGGCTGCCGTACGACCCTGACGCAGTGTCGCACCGAGCGGTGCACGCGCGGGGGCTACGAGTTCCCCGCGCAGGGCCCGGTGGTGGAGGACTGCACCAGCGACGAGAGCGGGGTGCGGTCCGCGCCGCAGCAGACCCCGGCGGTGGTGACGGCGTCCCAGCCCGACCGTTCCTCCACCGGGCTGCTCGGCATGATCCCCGGGCAGCGCACCGCCGAACCGCTGGTCATACCGGACGCGCCGGTGCAGCCCGCGGTCGCCGTCCCTGCGGCCCGTACGCCGGCGGACGTCCTCGGTGAACTCGACGCTCTGGTCGGCCTGGAGAGCGTCAAGCGCGAGGTGCGCACGCTCACCAACATGATCGAGGTGGGCAGGCGGCGCCAGGAGGCGGGCCTCAAGGCGGCGTCGGTCCGCCGCCATCTCGTCTTCACCGGCTCCCCCGGCACGGGCAAGACGACGGTGGCACGGCTGTACGGCGAGATCCTGGCCTCGCTCGGGGTGCTGGAGCGCGGCCATCTCGTCGAGGTGTCCCGGGTCGACCTCGTCGGCGAGCACATCGGCTCGACCGCCATCCGTACGCAGGAGGCGTTCGAGCGGGCGCGCGGCGGGGTGCTCTTCATCGACGAGGCGTACGCGCTCTCGCCCGAGGACTCCGGCCGGGACTTCGGCCGCGAGGCCATCGACACCCTCGTGAAGCTGATGGAGGACCACCGGGACGCGGTGGTGGTGATCGTCGCCGGGTACACGGCGGAGATGGAGCGCTTCCTCTCGGTCAACCCCGGTGTGGCGTCGCGTTTCTCACGGACCATCACCTTCAGCGACTACATGCCCGATGAACTGCTGCGGATCGTGGAGCAGCAGGCCGAGGAGCACGAGTACCGGCTGGCGGACGGCACTTCAGAGGCGCTGCGGAAGTACTTCACGGTGCTGCCCAAGGGACCCGCGTTCGGCAACGGCCGGACGGCCCGCCAGACCTTCGAGTCGATGGTGGAGCGGCATGCGGGCCGGGTCGCCGAGCTCAGCGAGGTGAGCACCGACGACCTGACGCTGCTCCATCCGGAGGATCTGCCCGAACTTCCCTGAGAGCCCCGGGGACTTGAGGATCCCGGGGGCTCAAGGGACTCGAAGGACTCGAAGGACTCGAGGGCTTGAGGGGCTTGAGGGTCCTAAGGGCTCTGAGGCTCCCGGAGGTCCTGGGGTTCCTCGGTGTCCGGGGAGACGCGACCCTCGGCGCGCTGGTGGGGCAGGGCGGGAGGCAGCCGGTCGAGCAGTGCCTGGCGCTCCTGCGCGAAGGCGGGGTCGGCCTGGTAGTCGGAGTGCCCGAGGATCGGCTCGGGCAGGGGGTGCGTGTCCGTACGCCCGTACACGACCGGGTCCTTGAGGGCGTCCCTGTCGACCTCGGGCCTGCCTTCCTCGGCAGGGATCCTGACGGGCCCGCCGATCGGGTCGGTATGCCGCCACAGGTTGCGCCAGCAGTGCAGCTCCCGGTGGAGCGCGCTGAGCGGGCCGGGGCCGAAGTAGGCGGGGAACCAGCGGCCGTAGAGCCGCTCCAGCGGTGAGCCGTAGGTCAGCAGGGCGACCCGGCGGCGCGTGGCGGGCGCCAGCTGCCACACGGCGGCGGCGGCCAGCACGCTCCCCTGCGAATGGCCGGAGATGACGAGCCGTCCGCCCGTGTTCGCGGTCCAGGAGGCCATGCGCCAGGTGAGGTCGGGTACGGCGCGCTCGGCGTAGCAGGGCGGCGCGAAGGGGTGCGCGGCGCGCGGCCAGAACGTGCCGACGTCCCAGAGGATGCCGATGGTGCGGCGGGCGGCCGCGTCCCGGTACGCCCGCCGGCCCCAGGTGACGAAGAGGAGGAACCCGAGCCCGATCAGCCAGGAGCCGAGCGTCTGGGCCACCTCCGCGGCGGCCTCCACGGCCGGGTGGGCCCGGTTGAACGCCTCCGCCGGGACCTCTCCGCTCACCCAGGCCCCGGCCACCGCGCCCGCGCCGAGGAGCAGGGTTGCCGTGCAGAGGATGCCGATGAGGGCCGGGGCGGCGTCGGTGAGTTCCGCCCTGGCCCGGGTGCCGGTGATGCGCCGGGTACGGACGTCGTCGGACCGCTCGCCGGTGTAGTCCGCCTCGACCGTGCCGGTCAGGGCACGCCCCGTCCGCCAGGTCCGGGCGCCGAGCACCGCGAGCGGGACGAGCAGCAGGAACAGCAGCACGGGGATCGCGGACGCCTGCCAGCTCAGCAGCACCGGCGGCCCGGCGATGGGCCCTTCGCCCACTCCGGGGGTGCCGGAGCCGTCCAGCCAGTCGGCGACCTGCTGGGCGACCCCGCCGGTCATGACACCGCCCAGCGCGCAGGCGAGCAGCGCGACGGCGGGCCCGGCCAGCCCTCGCATGGCGGTGCGCGGATGCCGCGCCCGGCGGTGCAGGAGATGGGCGGTGACCGCGAGGGTGACGACCAGCGCGCCCTGGGCCAGGGCGATCACGCGGAAGGCGACGTCGCCGGGGAGGGTGTCGTGGGAGACCCAGCCGGGCCGGGACCAGGAGGCGTACACCATCGCCAGGGCGAGTTGGGCGAACGAGACGGCGGGGAGCCATCTGGCGACGGCGTGGTCGATGCGGTTGTCGATGACCTTCTCGCTGCGGCCCCGGCGGAACACGACCGCTACGACGAACAGCCCGGTGACAGCGAGCACCGACTCCAGGGCGCGGCCCGCGACCTCGAGCGCCTGGACTCCGGCGTCGCGGTCGTGGCGGGCGGCCGCTCCGGTGACGGCGGCGGCGATGATCAGGAACCCGGCGGCGGTGTGCGCGGCACGCAGCCGGGCGACGAGGCGGCGGCCGTACCAGAAGCCGGGGCGTCCGAGCGCGGGCCGGATGTCGGCGGGCGAGTCGGTCCCGGCCGTTCCCGTGGCCTCACCGGCGGCGTCACCGGCTGTGTGACCGGGCGTTCCCGCGGTGTCGCCGGCCGTCGCCGCGCTGGGCGGCCGCTGGGACTCGTACGCGCTCCAGGTCCGGTTGGACAGGTACCAGAGCAGCCCCACGAGCCCGGTCGGCACCAGGGCGGCGAGCGCGAGGCGGCGTCCGGGCTGCGCCCACCAGCCGCCGTTGGCCGGGGAGAGGAAGCCCAGCCAGGAGCTTTCCGCCGAGCAGGCGGCCGAACCGGCGCACTGCCACGCCGTCAGATCGAGCGCGACCTCGCAGGCGGCGGCCGTGAGCAGTGCGGTGAGGCTGAGCGCCACGAGCCGTACGAGCATGCCGTAGAAGCGGACGGCGCGCGCCGGGCCCTTGCTGGTGGGACGCGTCCAGTGCGCGAGATTGACCACCATGAAGGGCAGGAGCAGCAGCCAGAGCGCGCGGGCGCCGTTGCCGGACGTGAGGTTGGACCAGCAGTACGCCTCCGGGATCGGCTCCTTCACGTACCGCTCAGGGTGGTCCTCGGCGTCGGTGTCCTCGGGACGCCGGTACACGGCGGCGGTCGCGTCGCCGGTGATCCGGACCGTACGCAGATCGTCGAGCATGTCCTGCGGAGTGGCTCCGCCGACGCCGTGGACCAGCAGCTCCAGCGCGGGCGCGCCGCGCGGTGGCCCCGGGACCGACGCCGAGACCGGTGTGGCAGAGGACACTTCTGTGACTCGCTCTCTGGTGGGAGGATCAGCGGCGCACGACCAGAATCCCGGATCATGGCCGCTGCCGCACGGCTCTCACCGAATCTTCGGAAACGGCCGTGGGAGGATGGGCGATCGCGGTGATTCGGTGAAGGCGAAACGGAAGGACCGGCCCGGGCGGTGAACGACAATCAGAACCTTCTCGCGGAGCAGCGGCGCGCCCTGATCCTCGACGAGGTGCGGCGGCGGGGCGGCGTGCGGGTCAACGAGCTCACGCGGAAGCTGAACGTCTCCGACATGACCGTGCGCCGCGATCTCGACGCCCTCGCCCGGCAGGGCGTCATCGAGAAGGTGCACGGCGGCGCGGTGCCGGTGGTCGAGGCGAGCACGCACGAGCCGGGTTTCGAGGCCAAGTCGTCGCTGGAGCTGAGCGCGAAGGAGGACATCGCGCGGGCGGCCGCGGCGATGGCCGTCCCGGGCAGCGCGATCGCCCTCTCCGGAGGGACCACGACGTACGCCCTGGCGCAGCATCTGGTGGGCGTTCCCGATCTGACGGTCGTGACGAACTCGGTCCGGGTGGCCGATGTGTTCCACGCGGCACAGCAGGCGGGTGCGGCGAGCGGGCAGCGGGCGGGGGCCGCGACGGTGGTGCTCACCGGAGGGGTGCGTACGCCGTCGGACTCGCTGGTGGGCCCGGTCGCGGACCAGGCGATCCGCTCCCTCCACTTCGACGTGCTGTTCCTCGGGGTGCACGGCATCTCGGTCGAGGCGGGGCTGTCGACGCCGAACCTGGCGGAGGCGGAGACGAACCGGCGCCTCGTCCGGTCGGCGCGACGTGTGGTGGTCGTGGCCGACCACACCAAGTGGGGGACGGTGGGGCTGAGTTCGTTCGCCCGGCTGGACGAGGTGGACACGCTGGTCACGGACGCGGGGCTGTCGGTGGAGGCGCGCGAGGAGATCGCGGAGCAGCTGCCGCACCTGGTGGTGGCGGGCGAGTCGGCGGAGGACGGGGCCGAGGCCGTCGCAGCGGTGGAGGTGGAGGCGGGGAGCGGGCCGGGGGGTCCCGGGGCGGACGGGATTTCCCTCGCCTCGGAGGGGCCGCGGGCGTCCGCGGAGTAGCGGCGAGGGCTCCGGGGTCCGTGGCCCGGGGTCCGAGGGCCGGGCGGCCGGGGCAGAGGGGCCCCGGCGCGCGAACGGCCGTACGGGCGGGCAGGTTTCGCGCTGCCGCGGTGGTGCCCATCCGACGGTTCGGGGGCTATCGTGGCCGCCCCCGCCCCCGCCCCCGACCCAGACCCCGACAGCCGGCCCGACATCCGGAGGTACGGTTCCATGGCTCACCGGCTGGACTCCGTGCAGCTCGACTTCGTCGAGACCGCGCCGCTGCGGCTGGTCTTCGCCACGGAGGTGAGTGCCGCGCCGGCGGAGCTCTACCGTGCGCTCGCCGAGGATGTGGAGGGCTGGCCCTCCTGGTTCAGGGCGATCGTGTCGGCGCGGCCGACCGCTGGGGATGCGGGCCGGGAGGTCCGGCTGCGTGGCGGCATCCGGTTCGAGGAGACGATCATGGCGGCGGAGCCGTCCACCCGGTACGCGTACCGGGTGGACGTGACCAACGCTCCCGGGGTGCGCGCCATGGTGGAGGAGTGGCGGCTCACGCCCACCGACTCCGGGAGGACTCGGGTGCAGTGGACCATGGCGGTGTCCGGCACGGCGCCGTTCCGGTTCGCGCTGCGGCTGGGCCGGGCGGGTATGGGGCAGTCCTTCCGCGACGCCGTGCGCAGGCTCGACCGCCGGATCGCCACCGCGGCCGGGTGAGCAGCGGGCAGCGCACAGCGCGCCCCGGGCCCTGGGCCCTGGGCCCTGGGATCCCCCGTGCCCCGCCCCTCGCCCGACTCCGACGCGCCCCGTCAGCCCGGCCAGACGCCGCTGTCGAGGAACTGGTCGATCGTCGCCGCGTACGGAGCGATGTCCAGCCCTTGTCCGGCCAGCCAGTCGTCGGAGTAGTACTTGTCGAGGTAGCGGTCGCCGGGGTCGCAGATCAGCGTGACCACGCTGCCGGTGGTGCCCTCCGCCACCATCTCCGCAACGATCTTCAGCGCGCTCCACAGCCCCGTTCCGGTGGACCCGCCCGCCTTGCGCCCGATGGCCTGCTCCAGGGCGCGCACGGCGGCGACGGTCGCGGCGTCCGGCACCTTCATCATCCGGTCGATCGCCCCGGGCACGAAGCTCGGCTCCATCCGCGGGCGTCCGATGCCCTCGATCCGCGAGCCGCAGTCGGCCGTGGCCAGCGGGTCGTGGCGGGTCCAGCCCTCGAAGAAACAGGAGTTCTCCGGGTCGGGCACACAGATCCTGGTGTCGTACTGCATGTAGTGGACGTACCGCGCGATCGTCGCCGACGTGCCGCCCGTCCCGGCCGTGGCCACGATCCACGTGGGCTCCGGATAGCGCTCCAACTTCAGCTGCTGGTAGATGGATTCGGCGATGTTGTTGTTCCCGCGCCAGTCGGTGGCCCGCTCGGCGTAGGTGAACTGGTCCATGTAGTGCCCGCCCGTTTCCGCTGCGAGCTCGGCGGACTCGTCGTACACCCGCATGGGGTCGTCCACGAAGTGGCACCGTCCACCGTGGAATTCGATGAGCCGGCACTTCTCGGCGCTGGTGGTGCGCGGCATGACGGCGATGAACGGCACACCGATGAGCTTGGCGAAGTACGCCTCCGACACGGCCGTCGAGCCGCTGGACGCCTCGATGACAGGCTTGCCGGGCCGGATCCAGCCGTTGCAGAGGCCGTACAGGAACAGCGAACGGGCCAGCCGGTGCTTGAGGCTGCCGGTGGGATGGGTGGACTCGTCCTTGAGGTAGAGGTCGATCCCCCACTGCTCGGGCAGCGGGAAACGCAGCAGATGGGTGTCGGCCGAGCGGTTCGCGTCGGCCTGCACCTTGCGCACGGCCTCATTCAGCCATGCCCGGTACTCCGGATCGCTCCGGTCCACATCGGTCGTGGCCGTCGCTTCGTACGTGCTCATACGCGCCGCTCCTCTTCTTGCCGGGCCCGTCCCCACTGCCCACCATAAGCCCCTCACCTGCACAAACGCTGACTTTGGGGTTCCATAGGAACTCCTTGTGGGAGGGTGGCGCCAAGGTGCCGGAATGCGCACTGGTGTCCAGGCGGTTGCATGGGCACACTGGGGTGCAGGAGTGGGGCGCGAGAGCGGGAGCGAAGGGGGCGGCGGCATGCGTGAGCCGGAGTTCAACGCCATGGGTGTGCGGATCGAGCGGTGGCCCCGCTCGCTCACCAAGGCCGGTCAAGTCCTCATCGAGGGCGGCCGACTGGCGCTTCTGACCAGCTACGGGCGGGTCATCGACAGTGCGCCGGTGCAGGCGGTCCGCGCGGAGAGGCCCTGGTTCGCGGGCAGCCGCAGCACGGTCGCGACGGTGAACGGCACGCGCTACCGGCTGACGATGGACCGGGCCGCCCGGGCGCGCGACGGCCACCGGATCGACGGTACGGCACTGGCGGGGCGCTTCCTGGCCGCCGTGCGCGGCGCCGGTGGCAGCAGCGGCTGACGGCCGCCGCGGCGGGCGCTCACGGCGGGCATCCGGCCGCTCCTGGGGGCGCCCGGCTCTCCCGGCACCCGATCCCGGCTCCCGGACCGCTCGTATACGTCCACGCACCCATCTGCCCGTGTGTCCACTGCACGGGTCCGGGAGACACGCACGTGGCGGGGGCTATGGCACTCATGTGCCCTGCGCAGGCATGTGTGCGCGGAGTTGCGAAGTCATTACTCCTGGTTCACGCTTGAGGGCATCACTCAGGGTTCACCGGCGGTGACACTGCGACCCAGCCCCGCCGGCGCAAACAGCAGGCAGCCAACTGCTGGATCCGTTCCTTCGTCTTCTTCCGGACCTATTTCGGGGAGTCGCAGCCGTGATCAGCGAGGCAAGCAGGCATTGCAGGGTGGAGCTCCAGGCTCTGCCCTCGCGGATCGGTCAGGTCCGCAGAATCATCTCGGCGCTTCTGCGCTACTGGCATCTCGATCCCTTGATCGACCACGCGGCCCTCGGCGTCACGGAGCTGCTGACCAATGTCCATCGGCACGCCGAGCCGGACAAACTCTGCTCGGTCGAGATTGAGCTGCTCCTCGACCGGCTGACGGTATCGGTGCACGACCACGATCCCCGGCTGCCCAGCGTCGCCGACGCCGGGCCGCTGGAGACCACGGGGCGCGGACTGGCGCTGATAGCAGCGGTGAGCGAGAGCTGGGGCGTGCTGCCCAAGGGCGAGGACGGCAAGGTCGTCTGGTTCACGCTCCCGGCCTCGGTACCGGTGGCGGCCGGGCCCAAGTGCGCGGCCGACCTGGTCTACGGTGCGGCGCCCGGCTCCCCCTTCCCCGCCGTGGAGACCCTTGT
Source organism: Streptomyces sp. FIT100 (assembly GCF_024584805.1). Taxonomy (NCBI): domain Bacteria; kingdom Bacillati; phylum Actinomycetota; class Actinomycetes; order Kitasatosporales; family Streptomycetaceae; genus Streptomyces; species Streptomyces sp. FIT100. Next base: position 501,307 of record NZ_CP075715.1, read on the forward strand.
GGAGGCCGGGCGGGCACGTGAGCCGCGCACATCCGCCGTGGCCGCCGGCTCGGCCATGACCCGGTCACCCGTTCCGGGCTGACCTGGCACTGCCTCCAGGCCGACCGGGCCTGCTTGCCCGGCCGGTCCGGACAGGCCGGGCCTCAACAGGCGCGACCCGCCCGTCCGTTCGCAGATGCGGCCGTTACGCGGCACCGTGCTTGGAGTGCGCGCCGAACTGCTCGTCGAGGACGGACAGCCGGCGCCAGTACTCGTCCTCGTCGATCTCCCCTGCGGCGAACCGGCGCCCCAGAACGACGATCGGTGACCGGCCGTCGGGCACCGCGTGCGCGCGCCACGGTCCACCCCGGCCACCCCGGCCGCCCCGGACGGTGCGGCACAGCAGCGTGACGCCCGCGAAGATGACGGCCGCCCAGATCAGCGGGAAGAACAGGATCCACGGGCCGGGCCCGTCGTAGGCCAGCGTGTTCATGAGCGTCAGCTCCTCGGTCGCGGGGTTCGGGGTTCGCGGTATGCGGTTCTCCCTCGTTTCCCTCGCTACCGAGACTGGCTTCGAGTGGGGGGTCCGGTCGTCGTACGGCCAGCGGCTTCGCGTGTACGCCCGCGGAAGTAGGAACCGGTCTCGCGCACGACGACGGACCGGCGGCCGGACCCTCGCCCCGTGGCGCCACCCGGCGCCGGATGGGTCCCCGGTCCGCGACCGTACGGAGCGGACCGGCGGTGCTCCGGTGCCTCAGGCGACCGGGACCAGCGTCAGGTAGACGAGGCCGAGCACGCCGCGATAGCCGCGGAGCCAGCTCGCCCGATGGCGGTCCACGCGGTTCCGGGTCTCGGCGGCCAGCGGGTGCCCGGCGTTGGCGGCGAGCCACTCCTCCACGTCGGCGAGGTAGCCGGATTCGAAGTGCTCCCACTCCTCCTCGGTCGCCGTCTCGATCCACTCGACGCGGAATCCGGCCGCCGTGGCGGCCTCCGTGATCGCGGCGAGGGGCAGGTGGTCGTCGACCCGCGCTCCCGGCCACATCGCGGCCAGCTCGTCCGCGGCCGGGGTGCGCTGCCAGAAGCCCTCGCCGAAGAGCGCCCGCCCACCGGGGGCGACCAGGGTGCGCAGTGCCCGGAGCGCGTCGACGGTTGCGGACAACGACGCGCCGGCACCGGCGGGTTCACTGCCGGACTCGCTGTCGAGCAGCGCCTGCCCGGACCCGACGCACAGCACGACGTCGGCCGGCCCGCGGGTCGTACCGGTGGCGGATTCCTCGACGAACTCCGCTCGTCCGTCGAGGCCGCGCTCCCCCGCGGTGCGCCGCCCGCGCGCGAGATCGTCGGCGTTGAGGTCGATGCCGATCCCCTTCGCGTCCGGCGCCGCTTCCAGCACCCGCAGCATCAGCTCGCCCCATCCGCAGCCGATGTCCAGGACGGACGCAGGGCTGTTGCGTACGAGCCGTGTGACCAGCTGTGCGGCGCGTGCCTCGGAGAGCGGTCCGTGGAAGGTGAGCCGGGTGAGGCGGGGCGGAGTACCGGTGTCGGACATGGTGCGGACGGTACGGCACGCGGGGCGCGAGCACATCCGGATTTCGGCGGGGCGGCCACCCGAGCGGAAGGAGGGCGGCGGCCCACGCCCGAGCTGGGCCACCGCCTGGGGTGCCGGTGGCTGCTCGCGAGGGAGCCGGGCAGTGGGGAGTCAGGACATGGGGGTCAGGAGACGCGCGCGGGCAGCACGGTCAGCGGGTCGTCGAGGACCGGCTGCCAGGCCAGCTCCGCCGCGCCCACCAGGCTGTTGTGGTCGAGCGTGCAGGGGAGGATGGGGACGCCGCCGCTGCGGCCCCAGAGGCTGCGGTCGGCGACGACCGCGCGCAGCCGCTCGGGGTCGGCGTCGAGGAGGTCCCGGTGCAGGCCGCCGAGGATGATGCGGTCGGGGTTGAGGATGTTCACGAGGCCGGCGAGACCGAGGCCGAGCCGGTCGATGAGCTCCTCGGCCGCGGCGCGCACCGTCGGGTCGGCGTACTCCGTGCGGAGCAGTTCCTGCGACTGCTGGAGCAGGGACACCTCGGGGCCGGGCTCACGGCGCGCGGCGGTGAGGAAGGCCAGCGGATCGGCCTCGACGTCGAGGCAGCCGCGGCTGCCGCAGTGGCAGGGGCGGCCCTCGGGGTTGACGGTGAGGTGGCCGACCTCCAGGGCGAGGCCGGAACTTCCCGTGTGGAGGCGGCCGTCGAGGACGAGGGCGCCGCCGACGCCGCGGTGCCCGGTGGCGACGCAGAGCAGGTGCTGGGCGCCGCGGCCGGCGCCGTGGCGGTGTTCGGCGAGGGCGGCGAGGTTGACGTCGTTGCCCGTGAACGCCGGTCCCGTGATGCCGGCCGCGCGGACGCGCTCGGCGAAGATGTCGCGGACCGGGGCCCCGGCCGGCCAGGCGAGGTGGAGCGGGTTGAGTGCGGTGCCCTCGGGCTCGGCCACGGCGGAGGGGACGGCGAGCCCTGCGCCCACGCATCGCCTGCCGGTCTCGCGCAGCAGCGCCGCACCCGCGTCGACGACCTCGCCGAGCACCTGCGCCGGGTCGGCGGAGACCGCGACGCAGCCGGGGGCGGTCGCGACGATGCCCCCGCCGAGCCCGACGAGCGCGGCCCGGAAGCCGTCGGCGTGCACCTGCGCGGCGAGCGCGACGGGGCCCGTGTCGTCGATGGACAGCCGGTGCGAGGGGCGGCCCTGCGAGCCGGCGGCGGCACCGGGCCGCGAGTCGACGCGGATCAGCCCGAGGGCTTCGAGTTCGGCGGCGACGGCTCCGGCGGTGGCACGGGTGACGCCGAGCTCGGCGGTGAGGACGGCCCGGGTGGGCGCCCGGCCCGTGTGCACCAGTTCCAGCGCGGGGCCGAGCGCGCTGCGGCCTCTCTCCAGTCGTGTGCGGGCGGGCGTCACCTTGCCGTTCATGGAGGCGAGTGTCCCATGATCCGGTGCCTGCGGGCGGTATGGCGCCGGGCCGCCCGCAGGACCGCCGCCTGCCGGGCGCGCCAGGCGCCGGACGACAGCCGCTCGCACGGCGGGGCGCCGGCTTGTGCGCCGATCGCGGCTGCCCATATCCTCACTTTGTGCCGCTACTGAACAAACCAACGACGGCCACCTCCGGTGCACCCGGCGGCGACCCCGCCCCGCGCTCCCTGACCCGCCTGCGCACCGCGCTCACCGTCTTCTTCGCACTCGACGGCTTCCTCTTCGCCGGCTGGGTGGTCCGTATCCCCGCCATCAAGCAGCAGACGGGCGCCTCGGCGAGCGACTTGGGGCTGGCGCTGCTCGGGGTGTCCGCGGGGGCGGTCGTGACGATGACCCTGACCGGGCGGCTGTGCCGGAGGTTCGGCAGCCATCCCGTGACCGTCGCGGCGGGGGCGCTGATGTCGCTGGGCATCGCGTTGCCCGCGCAGGCCCATTCGGCGTTCTCGCTGGGGCTGGTCCTGCTCGTGTTCGGCATCGCGTACGGCGGCATCAACGTGGCGATGAACAGCGCCGCCGTGGACCTGGTGGCGGCTCTGCGGCGGCCCGTCATGCCCGGTTTCCACGCCGCGTTCAGCCTCGGCGGCATGATCGGCGCGGGGCTCGGCGGACTGGTTGCCGCAGGCCTCTCCCCCGCCGTCCATCTGCTCGCCCTGACGGCGGTGGGGCTGCTGGTCACGGCCGCGGCAGGGCCGACGCTGCTGCGCCACCCCGCACCCGTCCCCGCTTCCGCACCCGTGCCCCCGCCCGCGCGCGTCTCCGCGCAAGCCGGGCCCGTCGCCCGGCCGAGCGGTCGCACCCGCCGCCTGGTCGTGCTCTTCGGCGTGATCGCGTTGTGTACGGCATACGGAGAGGGGGCGCTCGCCGACTGGGGAGCGCTGCACCTGGAGCAGGACCTGGACGCACACCCGGGCATCGCGGCTGCCGGGTACTCCCTCTTCGCCCTCGCTATGACCGCGGGCCGGCTCACGGGCACGGCCCTGCTGGAGCGGCTGGGCCAGACGCGCACCCTGGTCCTGGGCGGAGCGACCGCCGCCGTCGGCATGCTGCTCGGCGCGCTGGCGCCGACGGTGTGGCTCGCGCTGCTCGGCTTCGCCGTGACCGGCCTCGGCCTGGCGAACATCTTCCCGGTGGCGGTGGGCCGCGCGGGCGCACTGGCCGGGCCCGCCGGTGTGGCGACGGCGTCCACGCTCGGCTACGGCGGCATGCTGCTGGGCCCGCCCGCGATCGGCTTCCTCGCCGACTGGTTCTCGCTCCCGGCGGCGCTGACGACGGTGGCGGCGCTCGCGGGCGCGGCGGCGCTGATCGGGTACGCGGCACGGAAGTCGGCGTCCTGACCGTCCTCACCGGCGTGACCGGCGTGACCGGCGTGACCGGCGAGTGCGCGGCGGACGGCAGACCGGCGGCTCGCCGCGGGGCGTGCTCGCCAGTGTGTGGAGGGTTGCCCGGGCATCACCGCCCTCTGATACTCGCGCCATGGGGGCACACACGCGAGCTGCTCGCCGCGGGCGCCGCGGCGGCCGCCGTGGTCTTCCCCGTGCGGGTGGTGAGCGTGCTGTGGCGGTTCTCGCGGGCGCCGGGGCGACCAGGTCGAGGGAGTGGGCCTGTTGAGCCGGGTGGGCCGGGGAAACCGGGTCAGCCGAGCCAGCCGGGGCGGACCAGGCCGGACTCGTAGGCCAGGACCACCAGTTGGGCCCGGTCGCGGGCGCCCAGCTTGACCATGGTGCGGCTGACATGCGTCTTCGCGGTGAGCGGGCTGACCACGAGGCGGCGGGCGATCTCCTCGTTGGAGAGTCCGATCCCGACGAGCGCCATCACCTCCCGCTCCCGCTCGGTGAGACCGGCGAGCCGCTCGTCGTCGGCGGGCGCCTTCGACCGCGCGGCGAACTCGGCGATGAGCCGACGGGTCACCCCCGGCGACAGGAGCGCGTCGCCGTCCACCACCGCCCGTACCGCGCGCAGCAGTTCGTCCGGCTCGGTGTCCTTCACGAGGAACCCCGAGGCCCCGGCGCGGATCGCCTCGAAGACGTACTCGTCCAGCTCGAAGGTGGTGAGCATGACGACCTTGACGCCGTCGAGGGACGCGTCCCCGGTGATGCGGCGGGTGGCGGCGAGCCCGTCGAGCAGCGGCATGCGGATGTCCATCAGGACGACATCGGGCCTGAGTTCGGCGACCCGGCGCAGCGCCTCCTCGCCGTCCGCGGCCTCTCCTGCCACGTCGATGTCCGGCTGGGCGTCGAGCAGCGCCCGGAAGCCCGCCCGCACCAGGGCCTGGTCGTCGGCGAGCAGTACGCGGATCACGCTGCCTCCTTCAGGCGGATCACGGTGTCTCCTTCAGCGTGCTCGGCACGACCGGCAGGTCGGCGTCGACGCGGAAGCCGCCGTCCGGGCGGGTGCCCGCCTCGATCGTGCCACCCAGTGCGGCGGCGCGCTCCCGCATCCCTGCGAGTCCGTTTCCGCTGCCGCCCTGGTCGGTGCCGGTGGCGGGCCCGTCGTCGTCGATCCGGAGGCGGAGCCGGCCGGGTGCGTAGGCGATCCGGACCCTCGCCGTCCGCGAACCGGAGTGGCGCACGACGTTGGTGAGCGCCTCCTGCACGATGCGGAACGCGGCGAGGTCCGCGCCGGGCGGCAGCGGCGCCTCGGTTCCCTCGGTGGCGACCTGCACGGTGAGTCCGGTCCTCGCTGCCTGTTCGACGAGTTCGGGGAGCCGGTCGAGTCCGGGTGCCGGCGCCCGCGGCGCCTCGCCGGGGGCGCGGAGCGTGTCCAGCACCTGGCGCACCTCGCCGAGGGCCTCCTTGCTGGCCGCTTTGATGGTGGTCAGTGCCGTGCGGGCCTGCTCGGGGTCGGAGTCCAGCAGGGCGAGGCCGACTCCGGCCTGCACGTTGATGACGGAGATGGAGTGGGCGAGCACGTCGTGGAGTTCGCGGGCGATGCGCAGCCGTTCCTCGTCGGCGCGGCGCTTCTCGGCGGCGGCCCGTTCGGCGCGGTCGCGGGCCCACTGCTCCCTGCGTACGCGGGTCAGTTCGGCGGCCGCGACGATGGCGAGGACCCAGGCGGCGCCCACCAGTTCCTGGCCCCACGGCACGGCCGCGTCGCCGGCCGGCGGCAGATACCGGTAGAGCCAGTGGCCGATGAGGAGATGGCCGGCCCAGAGCATGCCGACGGCGCCCCAGGCCGCGTACCGGTGCCCCGCCGCGACGGCCGAGAAGACGGCTAGGGCGACGGGGACGAAGGCCGGGCCGTAGGGATAGCCCGCGCCGAGGTAGACCAGCGTGGTCCCCGCCACCGCGAAGACCGTGGCGGCCGGGTACTTGTGGCGGGCCAGCAGCAGGACGGCGCCGACGAGCAGCAGGACGCGGGCGAAGGTGTCGAGGGGCTCGCGGTCGGGCTGGTTCCTGGCCGCGAAGGTGGTCCCGACCATCACGAACACGGCGACGACCAGCGTGGACCGCCAGGGCACCCCGGTCCCGTTCCACCGTACCGGCCCGTGACGCCACCACGGTGGGCCGCCGTGCGCCGACGGTGGCCCGCCATGCGCCCACGGTGGCCCGCCGTGCGCCGCCCACGGCGGACCGCCAGGCGTCCGGGGCGGTCCGCCAGGCGTCCAGGGCGGAGAGCCGTGGTCACGGCGGGTGTGCTGCTCGTCCATACCGGTCACGCTAGCCCCGGCCGCACCCGGCGGGCGTCAGCCGTGCGCGGTGATCACGTCTACTCCCTGTGCAGTACGAGTCCGGCGTCGCGGGCGAGTCGCCCGGCGGCGTGTGCGAAGAAGGCGTCCCGCTCCTCCACGACCCGGTGGAACTGGCCGAAGAGCTCGAACGAGATCATCCCGAACAGCTGGGACCAGGCCGCCACCAGAGCGACGACAAGGGCGGGGGGAAGATCGGGGGCGAGGTCGGCGGCCATCCGGTCGGCCTCCTCCCGCAGTTCGGGAGGGAGCGGGGGCGGGGCGACGCCGGGGCCCCGGTGTGCGTCGCGGGCGATGGCGATGAGGGTCTGGCCGACACGGGAGGCCGGCGCGATGGTGGTCTGCGGGGCGGCGTAGCCGGGGACGGGAGAGCCGTAGATGAGGGCGTACTCATGGGGGTGAACCAGCGCCCAGGCGCGCACGGCGGTGCAGACCGCGGTCCAGCGGGCTACGGGGGTGAGGCCGGGCGCGGCCTCGGCGAGTGCGCGTTCGGCGGCGGGGCCGACGGCGTCGTACGCGTCGACGATGAGCGCGGTGAGCAGCTCGTCGCGGCTCGGGAAGTAGCGGTAGAGCGCCGAGGAGACCATGCCCAGCTCGCGGGCGACGGCGCGCAGGGAGAGCTTGGCGGCGCCCTCGGCGGCAAGCTGTCTGCGGGCCTCGTCCTTGATGGCCGCGGTGATCTCGCTGCGGGCCCGTTCCCTGGCTCCGCGCATGGCGCTGCCCCTGTTCGTGCCGGTCATGGGCGACAGTCTGACACGCTTCAGAGCGGTGACCAAGAACGAGAGCAGTGCTCTTGCCCTGGTCCACCCTTCCAGTGCACACTGCTCATGACCGAGAGCACTGCTCTCTCACTTGTGAGGATGGGGAGAACGCCATGTCGTCGTCGCGCCACTACATCAAGGTCAGCCCGAACGACCTCCGCCTGAACCGCTTCGTCGGCTGGCTCGCCCGCCGCGGCATCAGCCTCGTCGGCTCCGCCGAGCTCTCCGTGCGCGGCCGCAAGAGCGGCGCGATGCAGCGCATCCCCGTCAACCCCTACACCCAGGACGGCGTGCAGTACCTGGTCTCGGCCCGCGGCCACTCCCAGTGGGTGCGCAACATGCGGGCCGCGGGCGGGGGCGAGTTGCGCGTGGGCCGCACGGTGCGCACCTTCACCGCCGAGGAGATCCCGGACGCGGAGAAGACCCCCGTCCTGCGCGGCTATCTGAAGCGCTGGGGCTGGGAGGTCGACCGGTTCTTCCAGGGCGTCACCGCCAAGTCCTCCGACACGGAGATCCTGGCGGCGGCCCCCGACCACCCGGTCTTCCGGATCACCGTCACGAAGTGACGGCGGCCCCGTCGGTCTCCGACTCCTCCGCCCCACTGCGCTCGCCGCCGCCGGAGGCGCCCATCGGCCGCACCCGGTCCAGCGCCTCAAGAGCCCGCCGCGCCATCGGCCGCGAGCGCACGATGCCCGCCAGCGAGGTCGCTCCCCGGGTGATGTCCGCGAACGCCTTCCACGCGGGCCGGAAGCCGGTGATCGTGGCGTGGAAGAGTCCCGGGCGCCGCTCGAAGACCGTCAGGAGCCGGCGCCCGACGCCCATCTCGACGCCCAGTCCCGCCTTGACGGCGAAGGCGTAGTTCAGCGCCTGACGGCGGGCGTCCACACCGTCGTTCGCCTCCGCGATCCGTACCGCCCACTCCCCCGCGAGACGCCCGGAGCGCAGCGCGTACGAGATGCCCTCGCGCGTCCACGGCTCCAGCAGCCCGGCCGCGTCCCCGCACACCAGCACCCGCCCGCGCGACAGCGGGGAGTCGTCGCTGCGGCAGCGGGTCAGGTGTCCCGACGAGACGGCCGGCTCGAAACCTGCGAGTCCCAGCCGGGCGATGAAGTCCTCCAGATAGCGCTTGGTCGCGCCACCCTCGCCGCGCGCCGAGATCACGCCGACGGTCAGGACGTCGCCCTTGGGGAAGACCCAGCCGTAACTCCCGGGCATCGGGCCCCAGTCGATGAGCACCCGGCCCGCCCAGTCCTCGGCGACCGTCGCCGGGACGGGGATCTCGGCCTCCAGGCCGAGATCGACCTGGTCGAGCTTGACGCCGACATGCGCTCCTATGCGGCTGGCGCTGCCGTCGGCACCGACCACGGCGCGGGCCAGGACCGTCTCGCCGTCCGCGAGGACGACCGCGACCGTGCGGCGGTCCGGCACCGCCGGTCCGTGCTGCTCGACGCGGGAGACGGTCGCGCCGGTGCGCAGCACGGCGCCCGCCTTCTGCGCCTGCTCCACCAGCCCCGCGTCGAACTCGGGCCGGTTGACCAGCCCGAAGAGCATCCTGCGCGAGCGCCGGGTACGGGCCAGCCTGCCGTTCAGCGAGAACGTGACGGCGTACACCCGGTCCCGGAGCGGCAGCTCGAAGCCGGGCGGCAGGCAGTCCCGCGACGGCCCGATGATCCCTCCGCCGCAGGTCTTGTAGCGGGGCAGCTCGGCCTTCTCCAGCAGGAGCACGCGGCGTCCGGCGACCGCGGCGGCGTAGGCCGCCGACGCTCCCGCCGGTCCTGCGCCGACCACGACGACGTCCCAGACGGGTTCGACGGGCGCAACAGGCTCGCTCGCCTCAGCCGGCTCACTGCCGCGTCCGACCTCGGGCCCGGACTCGGGCCCGGACTCGGGCCCGGACTCGGGCCCATGCCCGTGCCCGGCCTCAGACTCACGCCCGTGCCCGGACTCAGACTCACGCCCGTGCCCGGCCTCTCGGTCGTGCTCGTTCCCGTGCCCGTCCGCGTGCCCGCCCTGCTCTCCGTTTCCGCTGACGGCATCTGCGTTCTCGCTGCTCACGATGTGCTTCTGCTCCTGATCCGACCCATGGCCCAAGCTCTCGACGGCATCCTACGGGCGCAGACCGCGGCCCCCGCTGTGGGAGGATCGGCCGTACCTTCGCCGTACACACAATGCACACAACGTCGCACCCACGAGGAGCGTGCCCATGACCGCGAATCCGATCGCCGAGACCGTCGCGTCCCTGATACCCCGCGCGAAGACGGAGCTCAGGGAGCTGGTGGCGTTCCATTCGGTGGCGGACCCGGCCGTGGCGCCCAGGAGCGAGTGCGAGGCCGCGGCGAAGTGGGTGGCGGACGCGCTCGCCGCCGAAGGCTTCCAGGACGTGGCGCTCCTCGACACCCCCGACGGTTCGCAGTCGGTGTACGGCCTGCTGCCCGGGCCCGAGGGCGCGCCGACCGTGCTGCTGTACGCGCACTACGATGTGCAGCCGATGCTCGACGAATCGGCGTGGGTGACGCCCCCGTTCGAGCTGACCGACCGGAACGGCCGCTGGTACGGGCGCGGAGCCGCCGACTGCAAGGGCGGCTTCATCATGCACCTGCTCGCGCTGCGCGCCCTCAAGGCGAACGGCGGCGTCCCGGTCACCGTCAAGGTCATCGTCGAGGGCTCGGAGGAGCAGGGAACGGGCGGTCTCGAGCGGTACGCCGAGGCGCACCCGGAACTGCTGCGTGCGGACGCCATCGTGATCGGCGACAGCGGCAACTTCCGCCTGGGCCTGCCGACCGTGACGGCGACCCTGCGCGGGATGACGATGATCCGCGTCCAGGTCGACACCATGGAGGGCAACCTGCACTCCGGCATGTTCGGCGGCGCCGCCCCCGACGCGCTGGCCGCGCTGATCCGCGTCCTCGACTCGCTGCGCGCCGAGGACGGCTCGACGGTCGTCGACGGGCTGGCGGCGGACGCGGCCTGGGACGGACTCCAGTACCCGGAGGAGGACTTCCGCAAGGACGCGAAGGTGCTGGACGGCGTCGGACTGATCGGCCGCGGCACGGTCGCCGACCGCCTCTGGGCGCGACCCGCCGTCACCGTCGTGGGCATCGACTGCTCGCCGGTGGCCGGTGCGACCCCGTCCGTCCCGTCCAGTGCCCGTGCCCAGATCAGCCTGCGGGTGCCGCCCGGGCAGGACGCGGCCGAGGCGACGAAGCTGCTCTACGCCCACATCGAGAAGCACACGCCGTGGAACGCCCGGGTGCGCCTGGAGCAGGTGGGGCAGGGACAGGCGTTCCGCGCGGACGTGACCAGTCCGGCCTACACCTCGATGGCGGAGGCGATGGGGATCGCGTACCCGGGCGAGGAGATGCAGATCTCCGGCATGGGCGGCTCGATTCCGCTGTGCAACACGCTCGCCGCGCTGTACCCGGAGGCGGAGATCCTGCTGATCGGCCTGAGCGAGCCGGAGGCGCAGATCCACGCGGTGAACGAGAGCGTGTCGCCCGAGGAGCTGGAGCGGCTGTCGGTGGCGGAGGCGCACTTCCTGGTGAACTACGCGCGCTCGAAGCAGGTTTGACGCCGGGCGCCGCGCGCGTTCGCAAGCCACGCCCCCACCGCTCGGCGCTGAGCACTGAGCACTGAGTGCTGCGCTTTCGGCGGAAGTCGCCGCGAGCGTGGACGAAGGCGGCGGACGTACGCGTCTGCGTACGTCCGCCGCAGGGACGTCATCGGGGTACTCCCCCGGCGTCGATCCGGCCGGCATCCGCCGAATCGTGCCGACCGACTGCCGCCGCGACCATACCGGCGCCGTGCAGGAGGCACCCGCCCGCGAGCCTGTACGAGCGTGCGCTCACGGTGCCCGAGGCCCCGCCGCCCCGGGTGCACCCGGTGGTCCGGGTGGACCAGTTGGACCGGGTGGACCGGGTGGACCGGGTAGACCGGGTGGACCGGGTAGACCGGGTGGACCGGGAGCTGGAGGACGGCGACGAGCTCGGCTTCCGCGGCGGCGTACGGGTGGGGCATGTCCCGGGCCGCACCCCTGGCCCGATCGCGCTGCATCTGCCGCGCCACGGCGTGCTGTTCACCGGCGACGCGGTCGCGGGCGTGGGCCGGGTGATGCCCGGCGTCTTCGACACCGGCCGGAAGCAGCCCTGGAGTCGATGCACCCGCTGGCCCCGCTCGCACGGCCGTGCTCTGCCTGGGCACGGCGACCCGGTCGGCGAGGACGCGGTGGCGGTGGCGGTGCTGGGCGCGGCGGCAAGCGCCGCGTCGCCAGACGACCGGTCACCCCACGGGCACACCCGCCTCCAGGTTGAGCACCGTCCCGCGCTCCCGGGCCCGCAGCGCCCAGCGCAGCCGCTCGTAGCGCACCGGGGGCAGCATTCCGGCGGCCTCCTCCTCGGTGGCGAACCGCCATCCCCGCAGCTCCGCACCGGGCAGCAGCACCCGTGCGGCGGCCTCCTCGCCGGTGAGCCGGCCGCCGTCGAAGAGCAGCCGCAGCCCGCCGTACCCCGGCGGCCGTGGCGGCTCCCAGTCGACGACCAGCAGCCGCGGTACGGCGTCCAGCCGTATCCCCGTCTCCTCGGCCACCTCCCGCATGCCCGCGCGCGCCGGGGCCTCCCCGGGTTCGACCACGCCGCCGGGGAACTCCCAGCCGGGCTTGTAGGTGGGGTCGACGAGGAGCACCCGGTCGTGCTCGTCGAAGAGCAGCACGCCGGCGGCGAGGGTCTCCGCGGTGGGTTCGGGTGTCTGCACGATCGCGCTGACCGCGGCGGCGCCGCTGCTCACGGCCTCGGCGACGGCCTCGGCGGTCTGGCGCGGGCTGAGGGACGAGGTGTCGACGACATGCGCGTCGGCGGTGAGCCAGCCGTGGAGGGCGGTGCGGTAGGGCTCGACGTGGTCGTACGCCCACTGGTCCACGGGCTGCTCCGCGTCGGGGTTGCCGGGCTCCTCACGGGCGGGCTGCTCCCGGGTGGGCTCCTCCCGGGCGGCGATCCGGGCGCGCAGGATCGTTTCCTCCGAGTGGAGCAGGACATGGCGCACCGGGATGCGGCGGGCGGCGAGCCCGCCGAAGATCTCGTCCCGGTACTCCTGCCTGAGCAGCGTCATGGGCACCACGAGGACACCGCCGAACTCGGCGAGCATCCCCGCCGCCGCGTCCACCACCAGGCGGCGCCAGATCGGCAGGTCCTGGTAGTCGGTCACCTCGTCGAGCCGCTTCTGCGGCAGGAGGTACCGCAGCGCCCCGCCGATCACCTCGGGGTCGTACAACGTGCTGTTCGGGATCAGATCGATCAGCTCGCGAGCGGCGGTCGACTTGCCCGCGCCGAAAGCACCGTTGATCCAGACGATCACGGTTCCCCCTCCTCCGTAGCCCCCAGTGGACTGCCCGCTACACCCTGCCATGGAAACGTCGCACCCGGCCCGGCCGCGGCCCCGGGCGGGCACCGCCCGTAACACATCCGGAGGGAGCCTCGTTGGGGATCACGATGAGCAAGGGGGTGCGGAGATGCTCCGTACGGTGCTGGAGAGGTTTCCCGCAGGGGGCCCGCGAGGGAGCTGGCCGGCTGAGGAGTTCGCCCGGGCCCGGCGGGACGAGGGCGTGGCGGCGGAGGTCGTGATGGACCTGGACACGGACGCGTTCCTCGTGGTGGTGATCCCGCAGCAGGCGGTCGAGCCCCGCTGAGTTCCTCGGGCCCGCCCTGCGGTGGTCACCCCTTGCTCGACCCCAGCGTGAGCCCCGCGATGAAGTGCCGCTGCAGCAGCAGGAAGACGAGCAGCGTGGGCAGGGCCACGATCACCGAGCCCGCCGCCAGCAGGTTGTAGTCGGTGAAGAACTGCCCGCGCAGGTTGTTCAGGGCCGAGGTGATGGGGAGCTTGTCGCCGTCGGAGATGAAGACGAGCGCCCAGAGGAAGTCGTTGTACATCCAGTTGAACTGGAGCGTGCCGAGGGCCGCCAGCGCGGGTCGGCACAGCGGCAGCGTGATGCGCCAGTACTGCGTCCAGACCCCGGCGCCGTCGACGACGGCCGCCTCCAGGATCTCCTGGGGAAGCGTACGCATGAAATTGGCGAGGACGAACACGCAGAACCCGATCTGGAAGCCGACCTGGACGGTGATGACCGCCCAGTACGAGTCGAACATCGTCATCGAGTCGGACATCCAGTAGGGCAGCGGGATGCGGTTGAACAGGACGTACAGCGGCGTGACGATGACCTGCTGCGGGAGCAGGTTGCCCGCCGTGAAGAGCATCAGCAGCAGGATCGAGCCGCGCAGCTTCAGCCGGGAGACGGCGAAGGCGACGAAGGACGCGAGGAAGAGCGCGAGCAGCACGCCCGGTACGGCGATGACCAGGGTGTTGACGAAGTACTTCGTCATCCCCGAGTCGGTGAAGGCCTGCCGGTAGTAGGCGAAGGAGAGCGTGCGCGGCAGCGAGAAGTAGCCGTGCTCGGAGGTCTCGTCGTACGGCCTGAGCGAGGCGTAGACCGCGAGGGCGAGCGGCGCCAGGAAGGCGAGCGAGACGGTCATCAGGAACGCGTGCAGGCCGAGCCGGCCGGGGCGCAGGCGGCGCCGGCGGCCGGCGGGCACCCGTGCGCGCCGCGCGTCCGTGGCGGCCTGCGCGGCGGATGCGGCCGGGGTGTCGGTGCTCAGCGGGCTCAGTGGGCTCAACGGGCTTTCTCCCCTCGGATCTCCTGGACCAGATACGTCACGACGAATCCCAGGGAGACGGTGAGCAGCACCACCGCGATCGCCGAGCCGAAGCCGATCCGGCCGGCCTCGCCGATGATGTTGTCGGTGACGAGCACCGAGAGCAGCTCCAGGCCGTTGCGGCCCTTGTTGACGGCGTAGACGATGTCGAAGGCGCGCAGGGCCTCGATGACGGTGATGACGCCGACGATGACGTTGACGGGGCGCAGGGTCGGCAGGACGACCCGGAAGAAGGTCTGCGCCTCGCCGGCCCCGTCGATGGCGGCGGCTTCCTTGAGCGACGGGTCCACGGCCTTGAGCCCGGCGAGGTAGAGGATCATCACATAGCCGGTGTGCCGCCAGGCCGCGGCCAGCAGGACCATCCAGATGTTGAGGTCGGGGTCGCCGAGCCAGTCGGTGGGGTTGTCGGTGTTCCCGAGGATCGCGTTGAGCGCACCCTGGTCGCGGGAGAAGACCAGTTGGGCGATGAAGCCGACGATCGCGAGCGACAGGACGACGGGCATGTAGAGGGTCGACTGGTAGAAGCGGCTGAAGCGGACACCGCGGTCGACGAGGACGGCGAGGAGCAGCCCGAAGGGGGTGGCGACGAGGCCGAGGAAGGCCAGCCACAGCAGGTTGTGCCGTACGGCGGGCCAGAACTGGGGATAGTTGGTGAAGAGGTTCGCGTAGTTCTGCGTACCGACCCACTCGATGTCGCCGATGCCGTCCCAGCTGGTGAAGGAGAGCGCGACGGACGCGACTGTCGGCCCCCAGACGACGACGAGGTCGAGCAGGAGCGGTACGCCCAGGAGCACGCCGAGGACGGCGAGGTCGCGGGGGGTGAACCGCCGCGGGCCTCGTCGTCGGGTGCGCCGCGCGGTGTTGAGCGCCACGGATCGGAACTCCCAGTGGTCGAGGGCTGTCGGCCGCTCTCGGGCCGTCAGTCGGAGGCGAAGATGGTCTTCTTCTGCCGCTCGATGTCGTTGACGAGTCCGTCGACGTCGTCCGGATTGCTGATGAACGCCTGGATAGCCGGGATCATGACGGTCGAGGAGAAGTCGGGACGGGTGTCGCGGTCGAGGAACTGGGAGATCTGCCGGGCGTTCGAGACCAGTTCGACGGCCTTCTTCTGGATCGTGCTGTACGCGGAGGTGTCCGCCTCGCTGCTGACGGCGATGTTGTTCGGGTCGTGCTGGAGGTAGATGTCCTCGGCCTTGCCGGTGGCGAGCCACTTCAGCAGGTCCTTGGCGCTTTCGAGCGTCTTCTCGTTCTTGAGGTTCTTCGACTTCTTGGCGAGGAGGTAGCCGTCGATCGGGGCCTCGACGGCGTCCTGGCCGTGCTCCGGGTCGATGACCGGGAACGGGAAGAAGTCGAGGTCGTCCTGGTCGCTCTCCGGGAACTGCTGTCCGGGGTGCGGGAGTCCGAGGACCACCATGCCGGCCTCGCGCTTCTGGAGGCTGGTGGCGGCCTCCTGCCAGGTGCGGCCGTTGGCGCCCTGCTGGCAGTACGGGAGCAGCCGGCGCCAGGTGTCGAAGACCTCCTTGACCTGCTTGCCGTTCCAGGCTTCCTTCCCGGCCATCAGGTTCTTGTGGAACTCGTAGCCGTTGGTGCGCATGTTGAGATAGTCGAAGGTACCCATCGCGGGCCAGCCGTCCTTGTCGCAGAAAGCGATGGGGACGAGCTTGTCCTTCTGCATCTGCCGGGCGAGTGCGACGTACTCGTCGAGCGTCTTCGGAGCCTGGTAGCCGCGCTCCTCAAAGAGGCTCTTCC
The DNA here is from genome assembly GCF_024584805.1 of Streptomyces sp. FIT100. NCBI lineage: Bacteria > Bacillati > Actinomycetota > Actinomycetes > Kitasatosporales > Streptomycetaceae > Streptomyces > Streptomyces sp. FIT100. The sequence continues at coordinate 517,179 of NZ_CP075715.1, forward strand.
GGTGGAACACGGCCCACGGATAGTAGTAGTACGGCGTCAGGTACTGCTTGCCGTCCTCGCCCGTCGACTGGTCCTTGAGGGCCGGGGAGAAGCCCTGGTATCCGGACCAGAGGTCGGATATCTCGTGCAGCAGGCCCTTCTTGGCGAAGAACTGCATGCGGTAGCCGGCGAACCACATGAAGACGTCGTCCGGCTTGCCCTGCAGATAGCGGTTGATGTTCTCCTGGAAGGTGTTGTGGTCGACGGTGTTGACCTCGACCTTGCGGCCTTCCTTCGACTGGTTCTCGTAGGCCGTGAACGCCTCGGCGAACGCCTTGCGCGGCACCGGGTCCGACGCGTTGGACCCCATCGTGACGGTCCTGCCGTCACCACCGGGCCCTCCGCCGCAGGCGGTGAGGAGCGACGGCAGCGTGATTGCACCCGCACCCAGAGCCGCACCGCGCAGCACGCTCCGCCGGGAGACCCGATGGCCGGCCACGCTCCCTGGTACGGGCGAATCCTCGAACGATGACTGCGTCATGCCCCCTCCTCCGGGATGCAACCGAACACAACCAAACGCGCGAACTGGATCTCACTCCCAAGTAGCAGTGCAGTCAAGAGCTTTGACGCCGGAAGAAGCAACCGTTACGCATGCCTTCCAACAGACTCCCACAAGCCCTACCGTAAACGCGCTCAATTGTGCATGTGCATGCCGTGCATGAACGTCACCCGTCTTCGCGTGAGTACGGAGGAACGTAACGATGCGTCACCTTCCCATCTGCACACATCGACGAAGAGTGCTTACGGCAGCGGTCGTGGCCCTGGTGTGGGCGGGCGGAGCGTCCCCTGCGGGCCCGGCGGCCGCCGTGGCACCGGCCACGACCCCCTCCGCGGCATCGGCGCCGACGACGCCGGCCGACGCCTCACCGGTGGACGACGGGCTCGCCCTCACTCCGCCCATGGGGTTCAACAACTGGAACTCCACGCACTGCAGGGCCGAATTCAACGAGGCGATGGTCAAGGGCATCGCCGACATCTTCGTCGAAAAGGGCCTCAAGGACGCGGGATATCAGTACGTCAACCTCGACGACTGCTGGGCGCTACCCGAGCGCGACGCCGGAGGAAAGCTCGTGCCCGACCCGGTGCGCTTCCCGAACGGCATCAAGGCAGTGGCCGATTATGTCCACTCCAAAGGGCTGAAATTCGGTATCTACACGAGCGCCGGGACAAAGACCTGCAACCCCGCGGGATTCCCGGGCGGTCTGGGACACGAGTACAGCGATGCCCAGCAGTTCGCCGACTGGGGCGTCGACTACCTCAAGTACGACAACTGCAACAACCAGGGCGTGGACGCGAAACTGCGCTACAACACGATGCGCGACGCACTGAAGGCCACCGGTCGGCCCATCGTGTACAGCCTCTGCGAATGGGGCGAGAACAAGCCTTGGGAATGGGCGGCGGACACCGGCCATCTGTGGCGCACCACGGGCGACATCAGCGACAGCTGGGGCTCCATGCTCTCGATCATGAAGCAGAACCTGCCCCTCGCGCCGTACGCGGGACCGGGGAACTGGAACGACCCCGACATGCTGGAGGTCGGCAACGGCGGCATGACGGACACCGAGTACCGCACCCACTTCTCCATGTGGTCGATCATGGCCGCTCCCCTGCTCATCGGCTCGGACCTGCGCAAAGCGACCCCGGAGACCTTCGAGATCCTGGGCAATCGCGAGGTCATCGCCGTCGACCAGGACCCGCTGGGCAAGCAGGGCGCCGTCGTGTCGTCGGGGGCCGGCCGGTGGGTGGTCGCCAAGGAGATGGCGGACGGCAGCCGGGCCGTCGCGCTCTTCAACGAGAGCGCCAGTCCGCAGCGGATCGCGACGACCGCACGGGAGGTCGGACTCCCGGAGGCGGCGGGATACCGGCTCCGCGACCTGTGGCGGCACACCGACCGCAACACCGCGGGCGCGATCGCGGCGACCGTGCCCGCGCACGGCACGGTGCTGGTCCGGGTGTCGGCAGGCTCGGGCTGGGCGCAGCTGCCGCCCGCCGTCGAACTCGCCGCCGGCGAGGGGCTGATGACCGAGGCGGGCGAGCGCGCCGAGCTGACGACCGAGGTCACCGATCTGGGCCGTACGCCCGCACGGGACGTGTCGGTGTCGCTGACCGGACCCGAGGGCTGGCGGATCGAGCCCGCCTCCCGCACGTCGACACCGCTGCTGCGGACCGGCGGGAAGCTCACCACCGGCTGGCGGGTCACGGCGCCGGAGGATGCGGCGGACGGTTCGTACGGGCTGACGCTGACGGCCACGTACCGGGCACCGGACGGGAAGCGCATCACCGAGACCGTACCGGCGGCCGCCCAGGTGGTGACGGCCCCGCCCGCCGGGGCCTCGTACCTCAGCGACCTCGGGCCGCTCAGCGCCACCAACGGCTGGGGGCCGGTCGAGAAGGACCGCAGCAACGGCGAGAGCGGCGCCGGCGACGGCCGTCCGATCACCATCGGCGGCCAGGTCTTCGCCAAGGGCCTCGGCGTCCACGCGGGGAGCACCGTCGAGTACTACACCGGGGGACGCTGCACCTCCGTGACGGCCCAGGTCGGCCTGGACGACGAGTCGGGCACCCGCGGCACGGTCGCCTTCGAGATCTGGGCCGATGGCAGGAAGGCCGCGGCGACGGACGTCCTCACGAACGAGTCGGCAGCACAGCCGCTCTCGGCGGAGGTGTCCGGTGCCCAGGTCGTACGCCTGGTCGTGACCGACGGCGGTGACGGCATCGACTACGACCACGCGGACTGGGCGGAGCCGAGGCTGACCTGCTGAGGGCCGGAAGAGCGAAGGGACGGGCCCCGCGGGGCCCGTCCCCTGTCGGCAAACCACCCAGGTGGGGCATCATGCGGCCGCCGCGCCGGTAATCGCGTTCCCCCGCTCGGCTCAGCGTACGGCGCCTTATGGGTCATTTCATCGAGCTATATAGGGAATTACGTGGTTATGGTCGGCGTGTTGACGCCTCATCGGAAGGGGGCGTCCGAACAGATCTCGGAGATCTTATGCGTGCAGCAGTTATCGCTCTCGCCCTCGCGGCCTCCATCGCCACGGCCGTGCCGGCAACCGCCGTCACCATGGATGACGGAAACGACGGGCGTGGTGGCGGCAAGATCGAGGTGACGGGCCTGACCAGTGACAACCGGCTGGTGGAGTTCCGTGAGAACCGCCCCGGCAAGGTCACCTCGATCGGCGCCGTCACCGGGCTCACGGGGGACACGGATCTGGTGGGTATCGACTACCGGGTCCAGAACGGTCTCCTCTACGGAGTCGGCGACCAGGGCGGCATCTACACCCTGGACCCGGACACCGCAGTGGCGACAATGGTCAGCCAGCTCACGGTGGCCCTGTCCGGCAGCTCGTTCGGCGTGGACTTCAACCCCGCCGCCAACCGCCTGCGGATCGTCAGTGACACCGGGCAGAACCTCCGCCACAACATCGACGACCTCTCGGCCCCGCTGACCACGACCGTCGATGCCCCGCTGACCCATGTGTCGCCGGCCGGGCCGGCGAACGGAGTCACCGCAGCGGCCTACACCAACAACGACGGTGACGCGACGACGGGGACCACCCTGTTCGTCATCGACACGGTCAACAACCAGGTCGCGATCCAGTCCCCGGCGAACGCCGGCACCCTCGTTCCCACCGGTGCCCTGGGCGTCGACGCGGGCCTTGAGGCCGGCTTCGACATCTACTACTCGGCCAAGAACGGCAGCAATCGCGGCTTCGCCGTCCTGCAGGTCAACGGCGCCAGCGGCTTCTACGAGATCAACCTGCTGACGGGCCGTGCCACCAGCGAGGGCGCCTTCCCGGCGGCCGCCCAGGTGGTCGACATCGCGGTTCCGCTGAACCAGAACAACAAGAGCTGACTCGCGCGGTCGCGCCCTTGGAATGAGTCGTGCTGTGCCGGAGCGACGCTCCGGCACAGCACTGCCGTGTGCGGCGATGCCGTGCCGGTGAAGCACGGCGGGTGAAGCACGACGGGTGAATTCGCCGCCGGGACCGCCCGGTTGACCGGTCAGCCGTTGAGGCTCGCCGCCGCCTCGCCGCGCAGCACGGGCGACGCGGCCGCCGCGGCCCCCAGCAGGCCGGCGTCCGTACCCGTACGCGCGGGCGCGACGACGAGGTCCTGCACGAAGGAGAGCGTGGCGTAGTCCCGGAGGGCACGCCGCAGCGGCGTGAAGAGGACGTCGCCCGCCCCCGCCACTCCCCCGCCGATGACGGCGATACGGATCTCCACCAGCGTCGCGGTCGCCGCGATGCCCGCGGCCAGCGCCTGCGCCGCGCGCTCGAAGGACGCGGCCGCCAGGGGGTCGCCGGCGGCGGCCGCCGCGGCCACGGCGGCGGCCGAGGTGTCGCCGTCCGGGCCCGGCCGCCAGCCGGCCTCGACGGCACGGCGCGCGATGTTGGGTCCGCTGGCGATCCGCTCCACGCAGCCGCGCCCCCCGCACGGGCAGAGATCGCCGTCGAGGTCCACGCTGATGTGGCCGATGTGTCCCGCGTTGCCCGTGGGCCCCGGGTGCAGCTTGCCGCCGAGGACGAGTCCGCCGCCGACGCCCGTGGAGACCACCATGCACAGCGCGTCGTCGTACCCGCGCGCGGCGCCCTGCCAGTGCTCGGCCGCGGTGATCGCGACGCCGTCGCCGACCAGCTCGACGGGCAGCCCGCCGACGGCCGCACGCACCTGGTCCACCAGCGGAAAGCCACGCCAGCCGGGAATGTTGACCGGGCTCACCGTGCCGGCCGACGCGTCCACGGGACCGGCACTGCCGATGCCGACGGCGGTCGTGTGCAGCCACAGCGGGGATGCCGCGAGCTCACCGAGCACCGCCTGGACGGCGCGCATCACCGTCTCGCCGTCCTCACGCGCCGGGGTCGGCCGCTGCGCCCGTACGAGAATCCTGCCGCTGCCGTCCACCAGAGCGCCGGCGATCTTGGTGCCGCCGATGTCGAGCGCGGCGACGAGGTCGTTATGCATCGGGTGTGCGATCTCCCAGGGACTGGCGGGCGACGGGCAGATCCGGCGGACGGCCCGGACCTGCGGCTTCGACGACCAGTCTCCATTGCCCTGACAACGTTGTCCAGGCCCTATGCTCGACGCCACAGCCTTGCATGGCACCAAAGGTGTCCGCAGGCTATACCCCATGTGCCCGCACGGGCACTCCGACGACGACAGGACAGCGCACAGTGGCCGAGTTCGCCCGCCGCCCCGAGACCACCCGCTACGGCACCCGGCCCACCATGAAGGATGTGGCAGCGCGCGCCGGAGTCGGCCTCAAGACGGTGTCCCGGGTGGTCAACGGCGAGCCGGGGGTCACACCGGACACCGAGCGAAGGGTCCAGGAGGCCATCGAGGCGCTGGGCTTCCGGCGCAACGACAGCGCACGGGTGCTCCGCAAGGGGCGTACGGCATCGATCGGGCTGGTCCTGGAGGATCTCGCCGACCCCTTCTACGGTCCCCTGAGCCGCGCCGTCGAGGAAGTCGCCCGGGCCCACGGCGCGCTGCTCATCAACGGCTCCAGCGCGGAGGACCCGGACCGCGAGCAGGAGTTGGCGCTGGCGCTGTGCGCGCGCCGCGTGGACGGGCTGATCGTGATCCCGGCCGGCCGCGACCACCGCTATCTGGAGCCCGAGATCAAGGCGGGCGTGGCGACGGTGTTCGTGGACCGTCCGGCCGGGCGCATCGACGCGGACGTCGTCCTGTCGGACAGCTTCGGCGGCTCCCGGCAGGGCGTCGCGCATCTGGTCGCGCACGGGCACCGCAGGATCGGGTTCATCGGCGACCAGCCGCGGATCCACACGGCGACGGAGCGACTGCGCGGCTACCGCGCCGCGATGGAGGACGCGGGGCTGGACGTGGACGAGCGATGGGTGTCGCTCGGTTCGACGGACCCGGAGCGGGTGACGGAGGCGGTGGAGGCGATGCTGTCGGGGCCCGACCCGGTCACCGCGCTGTTCGCCGGCAACAACCGCGTGACCGTCACCGCCGTCCGGGTGCTGGCGGGGCGCGACAGTCCGGTCGCCCTGGTCGGCTTCGACGACATCGAACTCGCCGATCTGCTGGGCATCACCGTCATCGCACAGGACGCCGCGGCGCTCGGGCGCACGGCGGCGGAGCGGCTGTTCCGCCGGCTCGACGGGGTGGCCGACGAGCCGACGCGGGTCGAGCTGGCGACACGGCTGATCGCCCGCGGCTCGGGCGAAGTGCCGCCGCCCGCCTGAGCCGTACGCACGCGCCCGGGCTCGGACACGCCCCGGGCGCAGGCACGACCCCGGGCTCGGAAACAGCCCGGGCGCAGGCACAACCCCCGGCCCGGAAACAACCCGGGCACAGGCACAACCCCCGGCCCGGACAGGCCCGATCGACCGCGGGCGCGCCCCGGTCTCCGCCAGTGCTGTCCGTAATCACGGGCGTTCGCGCCCGGCTCCGCCGTACGCTCCTCCCCATGACCGAACTCGCCGCCGGCCGGCGGGCATCGAAAGGGGTACACCCGCTGTGGCGCGACCGTGACTTCGCTGTCTTCTGGGCCGCGCAGACCCTCTCGGTCGTCGGAGACTCCTTCGCCCTGATCGCAGTGCCGCTGCTGGTGCTGCACGCGACGGGATCCGTGGCGCAGATGGGCCTGCTGACCGCCGTCGCCGGCGCGGCCTCGCTCGTGGCGGGGGTGTTCGCCGGGGTCGTGGTGGACCGCCTCGACCGCAGGAAGCTGCTGATCGCCTGCGACGTCGCTCGCATGCTGCTCTACGCACTCGTGCCGTTGGTGTGGGCGTTCGGCCCGCGGATCTGGCTGCTCTATGTACTCCTGCCGCTCGGCGAGGCGGTGGGGATGCTGTTCGCCGTCACCTACGTCACCGTCGTACGCAGCCTGGTCAGCGGCGACCGCATCACGGAGGCCAACGGCGGGCTCAACGCGACGGCCGCGGCGGCCGGGGTGATCGGCCCGCTGTGCGCGGGCGTGGTGGCGGCCCGGTTCGGGCCGGCGGCGGCGGTCGGTGTGGACGCGGCGAGCTTCGGCGTCTCCGCGGCCTGCCTGGTCTTCGTACGGTTCAGGGACGGCACGCGGGCGACGCGGAGCGCCGAGCAACCGGGCGCCGAGGCGGGTGCGAAGGCGGCTCCGTGGAGGCTGTGGCAGGACCTGCGCGCCGGGGTGTCCTTCCTGCGCGGGCACCCCGTGCTGCGGGCCCTGACCGTCCTTCTGGCGTTCTTCAGCTTCCTGACGCTCGGTCTGAACGACCTGCTCATCTACCACCTCAAGCACGATCTCGGACAGAGCGACGGCGCGGTGGGCACCGTCTTCGCGTTCGGGGCGCTGGGCACGATCACCGGGGCCCTGCTCGTGGCCCGGATCCGCCGCAGGCTCGGCTTCGGCGCGACCTGGACCGGGGCCGTCGCGGTCTGCGGGCTCGCCGTCGCGGGCATCGGCTGGGCCGGCAGCGTGACGGGCGTCGCCGTCATGGCAGCCGCGTTCCTGGGCTGCGCCGGCATCGCGGGAACGTGCTCGATGTCCCTGCGGCAGGAAGTGACCCCGGAGCACCTGCTGGGACGCGTCACTTCGGCGTTCTGGACGCTCCACTACTCGGCGGCGCCGGTCGGTGCGGCCGTCCTCACCTGGGCCGCGCAACGCCACGGAACGGCCCCGGTGGGTCTGGCCGCCGGTGCGGCCTGCGTGCTCATGGCGGCGCTGGCGCTGTTCACACCGGTCCGCCGGCGCCGCCCGGAGTGCCCCGCGTAGACCGTCGGGGATCGCCCGGTCTCGCCGGGCGGGGGTACGGGGGGACTACTGCGCCGTGGCCGTCAGATCGCCGCGGCGCGGCCGTGCGAAACCGTCGAGCTCGGCGCGCGTCAGTCCGGTGAGCCCGGCCACCTCGTCGCCGTCCAGGGCGCCGCAGTCCAGTCCGCGCAGGAGGTAGCCGCTGAGCGCCTTCGCGGTGGCGGGCTCGTCCATGATGTCGCCCTCGGTCCTGGCGACGTACGCGGCGAGGCGGGCGGCGGCGGCCGCCATCCCCTCGCGGTAGAAGGCGAAGACGGCGGCGTAGCGGGTCGGGAGGTGGCCCGGGTGCATGTCCCAGCCCTGGTAGTACGCGCGGGCCAACGCGCGTCGCGTCAGGCCGTAGTGGAGCCTCCACGCCTCGTGGACGTGGTCGGTGGTCCCCACCGGGAGGACGTTGGTGGAGCCGTCGGAGACGCGGACGCCGGTGCCCGCCGCGGCGACCTGCATGACCGCCTTGGCGTGGTCGGCCGCCGGGTGGTCGCTCGCCTGGTACGCGGCGCTGACGCCGAGGCAGGCGCTGTAGTCGAAGGTGCCGTAGTGCAGTCCGGTGGCGCGCCCCTCGGCGGCGTCGAGCATGCGGGCCACGGTGGCGGTGCCGTCGGCGGCCAGGATGGCCTGGCTGGTCTCGATCTGGATCTCGAAGCCGATCCGGCCGGCGTCGAGGCCGTGGGCCTTCTCGAAGGCTTCGAGGAGCCGGACGAACGCCGCGACCTGCTCGGGGTAGGTCACCTTGGGGAGGGTGAGCACGTGCCCGTCGGGCAAACCGCCGTGCTCCATCAGACCGGTGAGGAAGATGTCCGTGGTGCGGATGCCGCGGTCGCGTACTGCGGCCTCCATGCATTTCATCCGGATGCCCATGTACGGGGCCGCCGTGCCCTCTTCGTACGCCTCGGAGATCAGCCGGGCGGCGCGGGCGGCGTCCGCGTCCTCGTCACGGCCGTGGTAGCCGTCCTCGAAGTCGACGCGGAGGTCCTCGACGGGCTCGCGCTCCAGCTTGGCCCGTACGCGCGTGTGGACGGGCTCGGCGAGTTCCTCGGAGAGGCCGAGCACCCGGGCGAGGGTCGCGGCGTCGGGCGCGTGCTCGTCGAGCGCGGCGAGGGCCTGGTCGCCCCATGAGCGGATGGTTCCGGCGTCGAACGCGTCGCCCGGTACGTAGACGGTGTGAACGGGCTGGCGGGTGCCGGGGTCTCCCGGGTAGCGGCGGGCGAGCTCGGCGTCCACCGGTGCGAGGGAGGCGCTGATGTCCTCGCTGACCGCGCCGGCGAGGCTCGTCGTCACCTTCTCCTGCTGACCCATCGCTGCTCACCCTCCTGTTTTCCGCTGCACGGAATCAGTAATCCGTATGGTGAAGCTATCTGGGTGACCGACCTGCGTCAATGGTCCCCTGCAACGGCGTGGGGCCGCGGGGTGGGGTTCACCGCGCGGCCCCGTGGTGGGGGTGGGGGGTGTCGGGTTCAGCTCTTGCGGGTGTTGATTTCCTGGGTGAGTTGGGGGACGACGTCGAAGAGGTCGCCGACGATGCCGTAGTCGACGAGGTCGAAGATGGGGGCTTCGGCGTCCTTGTTGATCGCGACGATGGTCTTGGAGGTCTGCATGCCGGCCCGGTGCTGGATCGCGCCGGAGATACCGGAGGCGATGTACAGCTGGGGGGAGACGCTCTTGCCGGTCTGGCCGACCTGGTTGGAGTGCGGGTACCAGCCGGCGTCGACCGCGGCGCGGGAGGCACCGACCGCGGCCCCCAGGGAGTCGGCGAGCGCTTCGATGATCGCGAAGTTCTCCGCGCCGTTGACACCGCGGCCGCCGGAGACCACGATCGCGGCCTCGGTCAGCTCCGGACGGCCGGTCGACTCCCGCGGCGTGCGGGAGACGATCTTCGTGCCGGTGGCCTGCTCACCGAAGGACACCGTCAGCGCCTCGACACTACCGGCGGCCGGGGCGGCCTGGACCGGGGCCGAGTTCGGCTTCACGGTGATGACCGGCGTGCCCTTGGACACCCGGGAGGTGGTGGTGAACGCGGCGGCGAACGCGGACTGCGTGGCCACCGGACCCTGCTCGCCGGCCTCCAGATCGATCGCGTCGGTGATGATGCCCGAACCGATCCGCACCGCCAGACGCGCGGCGATCTCCTTGCCCTCGGCCGAGGACGGCACCAACACCGCCACCGGCGAGGTGGCCTCGTAGGCGGCCTGCAACGCGTCCACCTTCGGGACCACCAGATAGTCGGCGAACTCGGGGGCATCGGCGGTCAGGACCCTGACCGCGCCGTGCTCGGCGAGCGTAGCGGCGGTGGCCTCGGCACCGGGGCCGAGCGCGACGGCGACCGGCTCACCGATACGGCGGGCCAGCGTCAGCAGCTCCAGCGTGGGCTTGCGGACGGCACCGTCCACGTGGTCGACATAGACGAGAACTTCAGCCATGGAACGTCTTCTCTCCTGCGTGCAAAGTATGCGAGACGGGACGAGCGGGCGGGCGGGGCGGGCGGGGTGAGCGGGGCGGTTGGGGTGAAGGGCCGGGGCTCAGATGAACTTCTGCCCGGCCAGGAACGCGGCCAGCTGCCTGCCGCCCTCGCCCTCGTCCTTGACGATCGTGCCCGCGCTGCGGGCCGGACGCTCGACCGCGGAATCCACCGCGGTCCAGGCACCCTCCAGACCCACCTCGTCCGCGTCGATCTCCAGATCGGACAGGTCCAGCGACTCCACCGGCTTCTTCTTCGCCGCCATGATCCCCTTGAACGACGGGTAACGCGCCTCGCCCGACTGGTCCGTCACCGACACCACGGCCGGCAGCGACGCCTCCAACTGCTCCGACGCGGTGTCACCATCCCGCCGACCCGTGACCACACCGCCCTCGACCGCAACCTCCGACAGCAGCGTGACCTGCGGAACACCCAACCGCTCCGCCAGGATCGCCGGCAGCACCCCCATCGTGCCGTCGGTCGAGGCCATACCACAGACGACCAGGTCGAAACCGGTCCTCTCGATCGCCTTCGCCAGCACCAACGACGTGCCCATCACATCCGAACCGTGCAGATCATCGTCCTCGACATGAACCGCCCGGTCCGCACCCATCGACAACGCCTTACGCAACGCATCCCGGGCATCCTCCGGACCCACCGTCACCACAGTGACCTCCGCATCACCCGACGCCTCCGCGATCTGCAACGCCTGCTCCACCGCATACTCGTCCAGCTCGGAAAGCAGACCGTCCACATCGTCCCGATCAACCGTCAGGTCATCACCGAAACGCCGGTCACCAGTCGCGTCGGGCACAAACTTCACAGTGACAACGATCCTCAAGCTCACGCCGGCTCTCCTACTGCATCGTCATTTCTCGGCTGCCTTCTGCAGGCAGCATAGGCGCCTGAAGCGGCCGATCCCGGTCGGAGCGCCCCGCGCTCCGCACGAAATATTACTCGCCAGTAGAGCGGGCCGACGACGGATGAGCAAGCGCTTGGAACTGTGACCTTGACAACGCTGCGTAATCACTGGTGCCGGGAGCTTCCGGCGGCCCGGAACTCCTCAGTCCCTCAGGGAGTTGAAGCGGCCCTGGTGGTACAGCAGCGGACGCCCCGCTCCGGCGGGGTCGCCCGCGACGGCCTCGGCGATGACGATCCGATGGTCCCCCGCGGGCACCCGGGCCACGACACGGCAGACCAGCCAGGCCAGCACCCCGTCGAGGACGGGGACGCCCGCGGGTCCGGTACGCCATCGGGTGGGCGGGGCGAAGCGCTCGGCGCCGCTGCGCGCGAAGGTGGCGGCCAGCTCGCGCTGGTGTTCACCGAGTACGTGGACACCGATGTGGCCGGCCTGGGAGACGACGGGCCAGCTGGACGACGCGGTCCCGATCCCGAAGGAGACCAACGGGGGCTCGGCGGCGACGGAGTTGAGGGAGGTGGCGGTGAAGCCGACGGGACGGTCGCCGTGGGCCGTGATGACCGCGACACCTGCCGCGTGCTGCCGGAAAACGGCGCGGAGCAGGTCGGGGGAGGCCAGTTGGGGGACGCCGAGATCGGGCGTAGCCGTCATGGAGTTGTCCTTCTTGTCCTTCTGCGGGGGATGCGTACGGGTCCTTGGCTGCTCAGACACCCGGACAGCGCGCACTCGCGTTGCGGCCCAGGTCAACGTGGGCCCTGCGGTGGAGAAGGAGTTGAGGTGGCACCTCGTCAGACTGACGATCGATGGCCAGTGCAGTCAAGCGCGTACCGGAATATGCGAGCAGCGTCACGACGCGTTCACTCCGCGCCGCGACCGGTCCCGTCCTGGACCGCAGCGCCCAGCGCCGCGATGACGTCGGCCTTGCGGGGCTGTCCCGACGCGCGGCGTACGATCCGGCCCCGGGCGTCCAGGACCAGCACGGTCGGCGTCTTCAGGATGTCCAGTTCGCGCACGAGCGAGAGCCGGTCCTCGGCGTCGAGTTCGACGTGGACGACGCCGTCGACCATGTCCACCACCTCGGCGAGCGTGCGCCGGGTCGCCCTGCAGGGCTGGCAGAAGGCGCTGGAGAACTGCACCAGCGTGGCCCGCTCCCCCAGTTCCGCGCCCAGCTCGGCCGCCCCGAGCCTGCGCTCCTCGTCCCGCCCCCGCACCTTCAGCCTCCCGCTCGTCCGCCGGTGCAGCAGGCCGAAGGCCCCCGCCACCGCGAGGACCGCCGCACACACCACAAGTCCGGTCATCGTTCCCTTCCGATCCGACTGCCTTGCCAGCGTTCACACGACCGCAAAGATTCCCGTGCTCCCCCTCCGCGTCTGCTGCGGGATGCTGGTCGCCATGGATGCCGCCATGAACATCGACGTCAGAGGGCCGCGCTTCGGCGCCGCCGTCACCACGGTCGTACTCGCCGCCGTTCTCATCACCTCCAGCTGGGCGCTGCTCGCCTGGCAGACGCTGTGCTTCGCCGTGGGGTCGGTGGCCGGCGTGCAGCGTTCACCGTACGGGTTGCTGTTCCGGGGCCTCATACGCCCGAGGATCGGTCCGCCCACGGAGGTCGAGTCTCCCGGACCGCCGCGGTTCGCGCAGAGGGTCGGGCTCGGCTTCGCGCTGCTGGGACTCGTCGGCTACGCCTGGGGGCCGCAGTGGCTGGGGATGGCGGCCGCGGCGTGCGCGCTTGCCGCCGCGTTCCTGAACGCGGCGTTCTCGTACTGCCTGGGGTGTGAGCTCTATCTGCTGCTCCGCCGGGCGGCTCCGGCCCGCGGATGACACACGGTTGCCCCACGGACGGACGTCGATGACGCGCGGAGGGAACGCGGAATGCCGCGATCCGTGACACGACGTGACGAGAATCTCGCCGTGTGAGGCGCCCAGGACTGGCCGTAACGCCGCGCATGGGGCACCATCTGCCCAATGCCGAAAACCTACGGCTGCGTAACTTCCGCCGGGTGAACCCTCCCGGGGCACAGTAAGGAAGGGTCTCCCGACAGATGGCAGAGCTCGTCTACCGGCCGGTCATCGGCGCCGCACTCACGATGTTCAAGGCGCTCGACCTGAAGATCGAGACCAAGGGGGCGGAGAACATTCCGCGCTCCGGCGGCGCGGTGCTGGTGAGCAACCACATCAGCTACCTCGACTTCGTCTTCTCCGGCCTCGCGGCGCTGCCGCAGAAGCGGCTGGTCCGCTTCATGGCGAAGGAGTCGGTGTTCCGGCACCGGATCTCGGGCCCGCTGATGCGCGGGATGAAGCACATCCCCGTCGACCGCGCCCAGGGCGAGGCGGCGTACGCGCACGCGCTGGACTCGCTGCGCTCCGGCGAGATCGTCGGGGTCTTCCCCGAGGCCACGATCTCGCAGTCGTTCACCCTGAAGAGCTTCAAGTCGGGTGCCGCGCGACTCGCCCAGGAGGCCGGGGTGCCGCTGGTCCCGATGGCGCTGTGGGGCACCCAGCGGCTGTGGACGAAGGGGCGGCCGAAGAACCTCAGGCGCAGCCACATCCCGGTGACGATCCGGGTCGGAGAGCCGGTGGAGGCCCCCTCCGACCAGTACGCGGGCGCGATCACCCGGCGGCTGCGGGAGCGTGTGCAGGAGCTGCTTGAGGCGGCGCAGCGCGCCTACCCGGTGCGCCCCAAGGACGCGGGCGACACCTGGTGGGTGCCCTCGCACCTCGGGGGCACGGCGCCTTCCCCCGCGGAGATCCGCGAGGCCGAGCGGAGCGTTCAGAACGGCTGAGGCCGTTGGGGCGTCGTAGCCGCTGAAACGTCACTCCGGGGTGCGGACGGTGATCCGCGCCCCGGGGCTCAGTTTCTCCAGGGACTCGGCGAGTTCCGCACCCGCCGCCCGGAGCGCGTCGATGGTCATCGGAGCGAGCGATTCCAGCAGGAAGATCGCGTTCACCGACTCCTCGGTGAGCCGGGTGCGCGGGCCCTGCCGCCAGTTCCAGCGCCGACAGGTGACACCCGCGTCGTCGCACCAGACGATCTCACCCGCGTCCGGGTGCTCGACCGTCTCCACCCCCGCCGCGACCGTGGTGAACGGCTCGTCGCCGACGGCGCGCACCAGGCTCATACCGCCCTGGATGTGGTCGAGGTCCTCACCGCCGACGGGGACGAGGTGGGCCACACTGATCGCGTTGTACGCGTCGACCAGCAGATTGATGCGCGGCAGCCCGCCGTCCGCCAGGGCGCGCCTGGCGAGCGCCTCCGCCGAGTTGCGGGTACGGGTCGGCTTGGCGCCGAAGGCGGTGTAGGCGGCGCGCCAGGCGGCGATGTGCGGGTCCTCGTGCGGCGCCCGGCCGTCGAGCCGCTCGGCGAGCCTGCGCGCCGCGTCATCCAGCAGTGCCGAACTCGCGGCGTTGCTGGGCGCGTTGACCAGGCCGTGGGCTTCGATCGCGAGATGGGTGAAGCCGGGGACGAGGCTGCGCACCTCGTCGGACACGGTGAGCGTGAGGGTCATCGTCTGCCTTGCTTCGGCGCTTCACAGCGCAACGGAGTGGACTGCACAGTCCATGATACGGCACTGTGCAGTCCACTCCATCAATCTCCGCCCCCGGGGGCCGTCGGCAGCGCTACCTGGCCATCTCTTCCTTCAGAGCGAGCAGGAACGCGTCCACGTCGTCCTCGCCGGTGTCGAAGGAGCACATCCACCGGACATCACCGGCCGCCTCGTCCCAGAAGTAGAAGCGGAACCGCTGCTGGAGCCGGCGGCTCACCTCGTGCGGCAGTCGGGCGAAGACCGCGTTGGCCTGCACCGGGTAGAGGATCTCGACACCGTCCACCGCGCGCACGCCGTCGGCGAGGCGCTGCGCCATCGCGTTGGAGTGCCGGGCGTTGCGCAGCCACAGGTCCTTGGCGAGCAGGGCCTCCAACTGCACCGACACGAACCGCATCTTGGAGGCGAGCTGCATCGACAGCTTGCGCAGGTGCTTCATATGGCTGACGGCGTCGGGGTTGAGCACGACGACGGCCTCACCGAAGAGCATCCCGTTCTTCGTGCCGCCGTACGAGATGACGTCCACGCCGACCGCGTTGGTGAACGCGCGCATCGGCACGTCCAGCGACGCGGCGGCGTTGGCTATCCGGGCCCCGTCGAGATGGACCTTCATGCCGAGGCCGTGCGCGTGCTCGACGATCGCACGGATCTCGTCCACCGTGTAGACGGTGCCGAGTTCGGTGTTCTGGGTGATCGAGACGACCTGCGGCATGGCACGGTGCTCGTCGTCCCAGCCGTACGCCTGCCGGTCGATCAGCTCGGGCGTGAGCTTGCCGTCCGGCGTCGGGACGGTCAGCAGCTTGATGCCGCCGACCCGCTCCGGCGCCCCGCACTCGTCGACGTTGATGTGCGCCGACTCGGCGCAGATCACCGCGCCCCAGCGGTCGGTGAGCGCCTGGAGCGCGACGACGTTGGCCCCGGTGCCGTTGAAGACGGGGAACGCCTCGGCGGACGAGCCGAAGTGGCTGTGCATGATCCGCTGGAGGTGGTCCGTGTAGTCGTCCTCGCCGTAGGAGACCTGGTGGCCGCCGTTGGCCAGGGCCAGGGCGGCCAGGATCTCCGGGTGCGCACCCGCGTAGTTGTCGCTGGCGAAGCCCCGTACGTCGGGGTCGTGGTGTCGGCGGGCGTCCGTCCTCAGGGGCGTCGACGGGGTCACGGCTCGGGGGTCAGCCACAGACGCTGTCCATTCACTTCCGGGGCGGGCCGGTCCCAGACTCCGGCAATGGCCTCGGCCAGTTCCTCGACGTCCGTGAAGCCCGCGAACTTCGCATTGGGGCGCTCGGCGCGCATGGCGTCGTGCACCAGTGCCTTGATGATCAGGATGGCAGCCGCGGCGCGCGGGCCCTCCTCGCCCCCAGCCTTCCGGAAGGAGTCGGCGAGCGCCAGGGTCCATGCCTCGGCGGCCGCCTTGGCCGCGGCATAGGCGGCGTTGCCCTCGGTGGGCCTGGCCGCGCCGGACTGGCTGACCAGCACGAAGCGGCCCCGGTCGCTGCGCTTGAGTGCGTCGTGGAAGGCGAGCGAGGTGTGCTGGACCGTGCGGATCAGCAGCCGCTCCAGCAGCTCCCAGTCGGCGAGGTCCGTCTCGGCGAAGGTCGCGCTGCCGCGCCAGCCGCCGACGAGATGCACCAGCCCGTCGACGCGGCCGAACTCCTTCTCGGTCTGGTTGGCCCAGTCACGGGCCGCGTTCGGGTCGAGCAGATCGACCGTGTCCCCGGTGACGGTCGCCCCACCGTGGGCGTACCGGGCGGCGTCGACCGCCTCGGCGAGGCGCTCGGTGTCCGCGTCGGCGCCCACGACGACCGCTCCTGCCTCCGCAAGGCGGAGCAGTGTGGCACGGCCGGCCGGTCCTGCGGCCCCGGCGACCGCGATCACGGCACCGTCCAGCACGCCACCGTTGTTGTTCGAGTCCATCCGGGTCTCCTCCGTGGTCTCTTCCGTGCCAGAGCTCACGCGGCGACTCGCTCAGCCTTGTCGTCGGCGGTGATCCCCTTGGTCGAGGCGATCACGTCCTTCAGCTTCTTGGACAGCGCCTCATAGAACATGCTGAGCGGAAACTCGTCCGGAAGCACGTCGTCCACGAGCTTGCGCGGCGGCTGGGTGAGGTCCAGGGCGTCCGGGCCCTTGGCCCAGCGGGAGCCGGGGTGCGGGGCCAGGTAGCCGGAGACCAGGTCGTACGCCTTGAACCAGTGGACGAGCTTCGGACGGTCGATGCCCTCGCGGTACAGCGTCTCGATCTCGGCGCAGAGCTGGTTGGTGATCCTCGGGGCCCGCTCCCAGTCGATCTTCAGCTGGTTGTCCGTCCAGCGCACCACGTCGTGCTTGTGGAGGTAGGCGAAGAGCAGCTGGCCGCCGAGGCCGTCGTAGTTGCGCACGCGGTCCCCGGTGAGGGGGAAGCGGAACATGCGGTCGAAGAGCACCGCGTACTGGACGTCGCGGCCGTGCTCGTTGCCCTCGGCCTCCAGCTTCACGGCCTCCTTGAAGGCGGTGAGGTCGCAGCGGAGCTCCTCCAGGCCGTACATCCAGAACGGCTGGCGCTGCTTGATCATGAACGGGTCGAAGGGCAGGTCGCCGTGGCTGTGGGTGCGGTCGTGGACCATGTCCCAGAGGACGAACGCCTTCTCGCAGCGCTCCTGGTCGTGGACCATCGCGGCGATGTCGTCGGGGAGCTCGACGCCGAGGATGTCGACGGCCGCCGCCGTGACGCGGCGGAAGCGGGCCGCCTCGCGGTCGCAGAAGATGCCTCCCCAGCTGAACCGCTCGGGGGCCTCGCGCACGGCTATGGTCTCCGGGAACAGCACGGCCGAGTTGGTGTCGTAGCCGGCGGTGAAGTCCTCGAAGGTGATGCCGCAGAAGAGCGGGTTGTCGTAGCGGGTGGCCTCCAGCTCGGCGAGCCACTCCGGCCAGACCATGCGCAGCACGACCGCTTCGAGGTTGCGGTCCGGATTGCCGTTCTGCGTGTACATGGGGAAGACGACCAGGTGCTGGAGGCCGTCCACGCGGTTCGCGGCGGGCTGGAAGGCGAGCAGCGAGTCCAGGAAGTCCGGCACGTCGAAAGCGCCGTCGGCCCACTTCCTCAGGTCGGCGACGAGCGCGCGGTGGTACGCGGCGTCGTGCGGGAGCAGCGGGGAGAGCTCCTCGACCGCGGCGGTCACGCGCTCGACCGCGCGCTCGGCGGTGGCGCGCGACGGGGCGGCCTCCGCGTCGAAGTCGATCGAGCCGTCCTTGGACTGCCAGGGCCGGATCTCCTCGACGGCATCCTTGAGCGTGCGCCAGGCCGGATGCTCGACCACCCGGGCAGCGGTGGCGATCGCGCCACCCACAGCGTCCTGCACAAGAATTTCCGTCATGTCACTTCCTCCACGGGAGAACCTCGCGTCAAGACACCGTAACCATGCGCGTGTCTCCCGTACAAGTGCTGCTTTGGGAAATTATCCTGCCCCACCCCTTGGTCACCGCAGATTTTGCTGCCGGCGCCCCGTTGGGGCGGCGATGGCTTCGATCGGCGCGTGCACCTCCCGCCCGGTGCACCGAGGGCCCGGTGCACCGAGGGCCCGGACGAACCCCGTCAAGGCCCGTACGACGCGCCCACGCGCGGGTGAGGGGGTGTGGCGCCCGTCCGCCCAGGGGACCGTTCCCATGCGCCCGTGGCCTCGTGCACGACCGGTTACGCCCGGGGCCGGGGCGGTTAGGCTGCCGCAGTGCCGCGTGGGGTACGAGCGCCGCACAGGAGCCGACAACACGACGGGAAGCGAGAAGATCTTGAGTTTCCTCACCATCGGTCATCGCGGGGTCATGGGAGTCGAGCCGGAGAACACCCTCCGCTCCTTCGTCCGCGCCGAGCGCGAGGGCATGGACGCCATCGAGCTCGATCTCCATCTGAGCAAGGACGGCGCACTCGTCGTCATGCACGACGCCGAGGTGGACCGCACGACCGACGGGACGGGCCCGATCGCCGAGAAGACCCTCGCCGAGCTGCGGGAGCTCGACGCCGGTCAGGGCGAGCGCGTCCCGGTCCTCGAGGAAGTCCTGGACGCCGTGAGCGCGCCGCTCCAGGCGGAGATCAAGGACATCAGGGCGGCGCGGGCGCTCGCGGACGTGCTGCACAAGCGCGATCTGGTGGGCCGGGTCGAGGTGTCGTCCTTCCAGGACGACGCGGTCGCGGAGATCGCCAAGCTGGTGCCGGGCGTACGGACCGCCCTGATCGCCAGCCGCTGGGACGGCGACGTGATCGAGCGCGCCCAGGCGGTGGGCGCCACCACCCTTGCGCTGAACATCCGCCGACTGACCCTGGAGACCGTGGAGCGGGCGCACGCCGAGGGGCTGAAGGTCATCGGCTGGGTGGTCAACACCCAGAACCACCTGCGGCTGGTGCGCGCCCTCGAACTCGACGGCGCGACCACCGACTTCCCCGAGATCCGGCGCACCGGCCGCTTCACGGCCTGAGCCGGTGCCGCAGAGGTCCGCGACCACTGCGGCCCGGTCCGCGCCTACTGCGGCAGGTTCTTCACGAGCAGCTCGAACCGCAGGTCGTCGCGTTGCGGGATGCCGAAGCGCTCGTCGCCGTACGGGAACGGGGTCATCGTCCCCGTACGGCGGTAGCCGCGGCGCTCGTACCAGGCGATGAGGTCCTCGCGCTGCGCGATCACCGTCATGTGCATCTCGCGCACGCCCCATGACTCCCGCGCGATGCGCTCCGCCTCCGCGAGGACCTGCCGGCCGACACCGCCGCCCTGGAGCCCAGGGCGGACGGCGAACATCCCGAAGTACGCGGCCTCGCCCCGGTGTTCGAGCTGGCAGCAGGCGGTCAGCTCCTCGTCCCGCTCGACGACGACGAGGCGGCTGCCGGACGCCCTGATGACCTGGCGGACGCCGTCCGGGTCCGTCCGCTGCCCCTCCAGGAGGTCCGCCTCCGTGGTCCAGCCGGCGCGGCTGCTGTCCCCGCGGTAGGCGGACTCGATGAGCTCGACGAGCGCGGGCACATCGGCCTCGACGGCGTCGCGGAAGGTCAGCCGGGCGGGGTCCTGCTGCGGGACGGTGGCCATGGCGTGCGTCTCCGATCTCTTCTGAGTGCTGACGTCTAGTGTGCAGCCCATGATGCATGTGCTCAGCAGCCGCATCCTGCTGCGGCCGACCGATCCCGAGCGGTCCCGCCGGTTCTACGAGGACGTACTCAACCTCCAGATCTACCGTGAGTTCGGCACCGGTCCGCAGCGCGGGACGGTCTACTTCCTCGGCGGCGGCTTCCTGGAGCTCTCCGGACGCTCGGACGCACCGCCCGCCCCCGGGCTCGCCCTCTGGCTCCAGGTCTCGGACGTGAAGGCGGCGTACGGGCACGTCCTGAAGCACCAGGCGGCGGTGGACCGGCCGCCGCAGCGGGAGCCTTGGGGGCTCGTGGAGATGTGGCTGACCGACCCGGACGGGGTGCGGATCGCCGTGGTCGAGGTGCCCGAGGAGCATCCGCTGCGCCACCGGCCCTGACGGCGGAGAGGCGCCGGCCGCTCCGAGCGCGCCCCGTGTACGCCTGTGCGCTCGTATGCGCCGGGGGCGGCGCGGGCATCACCTTCTCGACACCGTCGAACGGGGAGGTGCCCGGTGCACGGACCGGCGACGCCGGGCTGGCTGCTGGTCGCGCTGTGTGCGGCGTCCGGCGCGTACTGCCTGCTGCGCGCCCGCAGCTGTACGGGCGACGAGCGCAGGAGCGCGGGCGGCGAGGCGGTGATGGGGTTCGGGATGGCCGCGATGGCCGTGCCCGCCGCTGTCGTGCCGCCCCCGCCGTGGGCCTGGGCGGGGTACGCGGCCCTCTTCGGCACGGCCGCCCTGTGGGCCCTGCGCGGACTGTGGGCAGCGCGGTCACGGGCCTCGCACGGCGACACACATCATCTGCACCACCTCGTGGGCTCGCTGGCCATGGTCTACATGGCGCTGACGATGGCTCCCGGCGCGGCGGGTGGGCACGCGCACCATGTGGGAACGGGCGGAGTGCCGCTGGTGACCGGGGTGTTGCTGGTGTACTTCGTGGCGTTCGTGCTGCGTACGGGGGCGCGGCTGGTGCCGGTGGCGGCCGCTGCCACGCCGGCGGGCGCGACCGTGACCTGGGGGGCGCGGCCCGAGCTGGCGCTGGCCTGCCGGCTGTCCATGGGGGTCGCGATGGTCGCCATGCTCCTCACCGTGTGAGACACGGCGGCCGCGGGCGTGGCGTGCGTCACTTGACTCGCGCGCCCATACCCGTGGGTAGTACCGCCCTCATAGGCTGGCGCCATGATGGTCTCCCTCGTGCTGCTGACGCTCGGCGCACTGGCCGCCGTCGTGGCCCCGCGGCTGATGTCGCGGGCCGACTGGCCGGAGCGCGAGCCGGTGGTGGCGCTGTGGGTGTGGCAGTGCGTGGTCGCGGCGGTGCTGCTGAGCTTCGCGCTCTCCATGACCTTCAGCGCGGCGGCGGCCTGGCAGGCCGTACGGGGCCAGGTGTTCGCACCCGCGCCGACCGCGGTGGTGGAGGCGTACGCACTGGGTGCGCACGGCCCGTGGTCCGCGGTGCTCGCCGTGCTGCTCGCGTGCGGCGGGCTGTGGACCGGCGCGATGCTGACCCGGGAGGTCCACCGGGCGCATGCACGGCGCAAGCGCCGCCGGGCCGAACTGCTCGTACGCGCCCCCCTGTTGCCGGGCGAGGAACCGGGCGGCGAACCGCTGGTCCTGCTGGAGGGCGAGCGCCCCGACGCATGGTGGCTGCCGGGCGCGGCGCCGCAGCTCGTCATCACCACCGCGGCGCTGCGCCGGCTGAAGGGCCGTCAGCTCGATGCCGTGCTCGCCCATGAGCAGGGCCATGCGCGGGCGCGCCACGACTGGCTGCTCCACTGCTCCGGCGCGCTCGCGAACGGCTTTCCGCAGGTGCCGGTGTTCGCGGTCTTCCGCGACGAGATGCACCGGCTGGTGGAGCTGGCCGCCGACGATGTCGCGTCGCGCCGCTTCGGCCGGCTGACGATCGCTCTCGCTCTCGTGGAGCTCAACGAGCACCGCGGCGTGTTCGGCCCGTCCCCGGCCCCGGACGCCCACCTCCCGCAACGCGTCAACCGGCTGCTGGCCCCGCGCCCCCGCCTGACCGCGACCCATCGCCTCCGCCTGACCGCGGTGGCGGCGCTGGTCCCGGTGATCCCGCTGCTCGTGGCCTTCGTACCTGCGCTCGGCACCCTGCGCTAGCCGTTCGTCGCCCGCCCGCGGGGGCGGGGCTCCCGGCGTCCGGCCGGCCGGACGAACGGGCGAACGGGGCAACCCCTTGGACCGATCGCTTGATCGTTCGGCGCGTCTGCTGCCAGGGCCTCATGGCACGGCGAAAAAGCTGCCGGAGGGCGCCCCCGGAGCGGGACTTCCCGGGTCTTCGCTCGCTTCTCCGAGGAGTGATTGAGCATGGGTACTGATCACCGCACCCGGTCCGGCATGTCGCCGCTGCCCAGGAAGGGCGCGTGGTGCGCCGGTGGTGCTGCGGCGTCGCTCGCCCTCGTGGTGCTCGGTTTCGCCGAACCCGCGCTCGCCACCCCGAGCTCGCCGACGGGGCCCACGACCCCGGTACGTGCCACCGGCGGCGACGAGTGCCGGGACGGCAGGAGTGATCACGATGGCGCGCCCGGATTCCCGGGTCGCGGCCGCGGAAACGACGACGAGTGCGAGGCCGGACCCGCTGGTCCGCCGGGACCGCAAGGCCCGCAGGGCGACACCGGGCCGCAAGGCGCGACCGGAGAGGCCGGTCCGCAGGGCACCAGCGGACCGCAGGGCGACACCGGACAAGCAGGTCCACAAGGCGCCGTCGGCCCGGCGGGACCGCAGGGCGAGACCGGACCGGCCGGCTCGCAAGGCGCCACCGGACCGCAAGGCGCCACCGGAGAGGCCGGTCCGCAAGGGACCACCGGACCCCAGGGCGCCACCGGAGAGGCGGGACCGCAAGGGACCACCGGACCCGAGGGCGACACCGGAGAGGCGGGACCGCAAGGGACCACCGGACCCCGGGCGCCACCGGACCGCAGGGGCCGGAAGCACCGCAACCGATCTTCGGTCAGTTCCTCTCGACCCAGATCGTGCGCGGCGCGACGCTCACGTGTACGAGCATCAACACGACCGTGACCACTTCATCGTGCAGCGGGCCGAGGATCAACGGTCTCGACATCCGGCTGGCGGGTATCGAAGCACAGGCCATCTGCTCCGCCGTCACCGGGCAGAGCTTCAACACGGCGAGCGGAATGGGCGCCGCCGTGAATCCGTACGTCATCTGGAACGGAACGACATGGGCGCTCAGCTCCGCCGGCGCCACTCCGATGCTGAACATCAACTGCGATCGTTGAGCCGCGCCGGACGCGGGGGCCGCCCACCCGGTGCGTCCCCCGCGAAGGCAGTCGTGGTGGTGCCGTCGGCCCAATCGAGCGCGCAGATCTGGTAGCGCGCCGGGATCGCGGGCAGGATCGGTCTTGTGCACCTCCTCCACCCCGTCCGTCCCTCACGACTCGATGGTCCGGCTCCCGCTTCGCCCCGGGAGGCCGTTCGGACCGCCGCAGCCACCGCCGCCGTCGCGGTGGTGCTGATGGTGCTGGTCGTCGGCGGATGGGGACCGCTGGTGGCGCTGGATCTCATGGTGGCGCGGGAACTGCACACGTCGGCGCTGGAAGATCCCGGGTTCACGCAGACCAACCGGGTGTTCAGCGACTGGGTGTGGGACCCGTGGACGATGCGTGCCCTGATCGCCGCGGTGGTCCTGCTGCTGCTGCTGTGGCGGTCGGCGTGGCTGCCCGCGCTCTGGGTGGCCGCCGCGAGCGCGCTGGGCAGCGCCGTGCAGCAGGGGCTGAAGTTCCTGGTCGGCCGCGAGCGGCCGTCGTGGTCCGACCCGGTGGATACCGCCGAGTACGCCGCCTTCCCCTCCGGGCACGCCATGACGGCGACGGTGACCTGCGGGCTGCTGCTCTGGCTGCTGAGACGGCGCGGCACGAGTCCCCGGGTGTGGCGGGCCGCGGTCGCGGCCGCCGCCGTCACGGTGCTCGGCGTGGGCTTCACCCGGCTGTATCTCGGGGTGCACTGGCTCACCGACGTCGTGGCGGGCTGGCTGCTCGGGGTGTGTCTGGTGGCCGTCGCGGTGGCGTCGTACGACCGGTGGGCCTTGATCTGGAAGCGCTGACGCCGCGAGGATCTCCGCATGGGGATCAAAGGCGTGCTCTTCGACTTCTCGGGAACGCTCTTCCGGATCGAACCCGTCACCGCGTGGCTGCGGGCCGCGCCCGACGAGACCGGCGTCCGTGTCGGCAGCGAGGACTTCGAGCGGTACGCGCGCCAACTGGACGCCGCGGGGGCGCTGCCCGGCGGATCCGACCCGCTGCGGGTCCCGGCGCCGCTGGCCGAGCTGTGGTCCACCCGTGACGAGGACGCCGGTCGGCACCGCGCGGCCTACATCGGGCTCGCGCGCCGGGTCGAGCTTCCCGACCCGCGGCTGTACGACGTGCTGTACGAGCGGCACAAGACGCCGCCCGCCTGGCGGCCGTACCCGGACGCGGCGGAGGTGCTCGGCGGGCTGCGGCGGCGCGGCGTGGGGGTCGCGGTGGTCAGCAACATCGGCTGGGATCCGCGGCCGGTCTTCCGGGCACACGGGCTGGACGTGTACGTGGACGCGTACGTCCTGTCGTACCGCCACGGTGTGCAGAAGCCGGACACACGGCTGTTCCGGGCGGGCTGCGAGGCGCTGGGACACGATCCGCGGAACGTGCTGATGGTGGGCGACGACCGGTATGCGGACGGCGGCGCGGCCAGGCTGGGCTGCGCAGTGCACTTCGTGGACCGGCTGCCGGTGGACGAAAGGCCGGAGGGACTGCGTCCGGTCCTGGCGCTCGTCGATGCGGCACCGATCCGGCCGCAGGCATGACGAGGTCGTGAAACACGCATGACGAAGCTGCCCGGCCGGGCGATCCCCCGCGTCGCCCGGCCGGGCAGTCACCCCCGCTGACCAGGCACAACAGCGCCGTTCAGCGGTACGCGCCGAGTATACTGGCTCCGAGCCAGTCAACGCAGGAGTCAAGCATGTCCCCGCGGAGCCCATCGGTCAACGAAGAACTCCGCCGGCGTTCCCGCGAGCGTCTTCTCCAGGCGACCGTGGACCTCGTCGGAGAGCGCGGCTACGAGGCGACGACCCTGGGCGACATCGCCGACCGCGCGGGCTCGGCGCGCGGTCTGGTCTCGTACTACTTCGCCGGCAAGCGGCAGCTCTTCCAGTCCGCCGTCCACCGGTTGATGCATCTGACGCTCGAAGCGGCGCTGGAGCGCGAACCGCGCACGGACGACGGCCGGGAGCGGCTGGCACGGGCGGTCGACGCGGTGCTGGGGCTGGCCGTGGACCGGCCGGTGCTGATGCGGGCGCACATGGCCGGGATCCTTCAGGCCGAGGGGTTCGTCCGGTGTCCGGAGCAGCAGCGGCTGGCGTTTCTGCTGCGCGACACGGTCGAGCGCTACGGCTCGCAGGACGTGGACGCCGACTATCCGCTGCTGCGCGCGCTGTTGATGGGCGCGGTCTTCGCGGTGGCGCTGCCGGGGGCGCCGATGCCGCGGGAGCGGCTGCGGGCCGAGCTGTTCCAGCGGTACGGTCTCGCCTGGGAGCAGGGCGCACCCCCGGCCTCGGGTGTCACGCCGGACGCACTCCCCGGTGCCCCCGTTCGTCCCGCCGGGCGGTGAGCCGCCCGGCGGGACGAACGGTGCCCATACGGGCACGGACGACGGTCAGTCGCGGTCGAAGTCGTCGAAGTAGTCCGGCTGCGTCTGCACGTTGAGCTCGTGCATCCGCACCCGCTTCGCCTGGTCGGTGCGACGGTCGTCGAGCTTCAGCACGTCGAAGCCCTTGGCGATGTCGTTCGAGTAGATGTAGCCGTTGTAGTAGTACGCCGACCACGAGCCGCCCGTGGCGAGGGCGGTGGTGGAGAGCGGGCCACGCTCGAAGTAGGCGATCTCCCGGGGCTTGCGGGAGTCGGTGAACTCCCAGACCGAGATGCCGCCCTGGTACCAGGCCTGGACCATGATGTCGCGGCCCCTGACCGGGATCAGCGAGCCGTTGTGGGCCACGCAGTTCTCGGTCGCCGCCTGGTGACGGTCGATCTTGTAGTAGCTGCGGAAGACAAGCTTGCGCTTGTCACCCTTGCCGACGATGTCGTAGATGCCGTCGGCACCGCGGTTCGGACCGATCTCCGCGTTGCAGGTGGCACCGGAGCCGCCGCCGAGCTCGTCGGTGAAGACGACCTTGTTGGCGCCCTGGTTGAAGGTCGCCGAGTGCCAGAAGGCGAAGTTGACGTTGTCCTGGACCCGGTCGATGACCCTGGGGCGCTCGGGGTCGTCGATGTCGAACAGGATGCCGTCACCCATGCAGGCGCCCGCCGCGAGGTCCTTCGAGGGCAGCACGGTGATGTCATGGCAGCCGGTCGTCTTGGAGACGCCCGGGTTCGTCGGGCCGCCGGGGTTTCCGCCGCCGTCCGGGCCCTCGCCCGGGAACAGCACGGGGAAGCCCACGAGCGCGGCCTTCTCGGGGGCGTACCGCGGCACCTTGATGACGGAGATTCCGTCGTGCGGCGGCTGGCAGTCCGGGAACGTCGCGTTCGGCGAGTACGAGGAGACGTAGACGTAGACGTTGCGGCGTTCGGGCACCAGGGTGTGCGTGTGCGATCCGCAGGCGGTCTCGACGGCAGCGACGTACTTCGGGTTGCGCTTGTCGCTGATGTCGAAGATCTTCATGCCCTCCCAGGAGGACTTCTCCGTCGCGGGCTGCGTGGTGCTGCTGCAGGAGTTGTCGCTGCGCGAGGAGTCGGTGGAGAGGAAGAGCAGGTTCCCGGAGACGGAGATGTCGTTCTGCGATCCGGGGCACAGGACCTGGGCGACGGTCTTCGGGGCCTTCGGGTTGCTGATGTCGAAGATCCGGAAGCCGTCGTAGTTGCCGGCGAAGGCGTACCTGCCCTGGAATGCCAGGTCCGAGTTGGTGCCCGGGAGCGCCTCCTTGGGGATGTTGACGAGGTGCTCGATGTTGTCGCTGTGGACGATCTCGTCCACGCCCGGTATCTCGCCGTTCGCCACGGCCGACGACGCCTCGGCGCGCTGGGCCGAGGAGAGCTTCCCCTGGGTCGGGGCGTCTCCCGGGTCGGGGATGGCGGCCGCGGGTGCAGCCGTCAGCAGTGTGGCGAGCAGTCCGGCCGCGGCCGCCGCCACGCCGAGGTGTCTGCGCCGCACGCGGGTGTTGTGCAAGGAGATCACTGCGTCCTCCC
Organism: Streptomyces sp. FIT100; assembly: GCF_024584805.1. Lineage (NCBI taxonomy): Bacteria > Bacillati > Actinomycetota > Actinomycetes > Kitasatosporales > Streptomycetaceae > Streptomyces > Streptomyces sp. FIT100. The sequence goes on from NZ_CP075715.1 coordinate 544,156, forward strand.
TTGTCTCCGTTCGCATTTGAACGGTTCATGGATCCCGGCAGTATGGTCCTTTGCATGCCCATTCCAACAGATGGAAACAGAGCCGTAATGAAAGTTTTTGATCACTGAGCCGTGCAACCGTGCTACTACGATCACCGACACCCCCAAGTACCGCAGGAGATTGCTGTGTTGCTGCCCCGTAGATCACGTTCTGTCCGCAGATCCGCCCTGGTCGCATGGGTCTCGGTCGCCGTACTCACCCTGGGCGCCTGCGAGTCGGGGTCCGGTGACGGCTCCGGTGACGGCAAGGCGGCGGCGAAGGACGGCGGCGCGCCGGCCGTGGTCGCACCCGGCAAGCCGGGAGAACCGGCCAGGACGCTGTCGCCGGAGGAGGCCAAGAAGGAACTGCCGGACAACAGCCCCAACTCCGCGGACCACTCCTATGTCCAGATGATGATTACCCATCACCACCAGGCCCTGGAGATGACGTCGCTCGTTCCGGACCGCGCTGCCGGGGACCCCGTGAAGCGGCTCGCCGAGCGCATCAGGGCGGCGCAGCAGCCGGAGATCGGCGCGATGGAGGGATGGCTGAAAAGCAACGGTGGCGGAAAGGACGACGGCTCGGGGAAGAGCGGTCACGACGCCCATAAGCACGGGGTGATGCCCGGCATGGCCACCGAGGCGCAGCTGGCCCAGCTGCGCGCGGCGAAGGGCCGGGCCTTCGACGAGCTCTTCCTGAAGCTGATGATCACCCATCACGAGGGGGCTCTCACGATGGCGTCGGGGGTGCTCTCCGAGGGCAACAACGTCCAGGTGGAGGAGATGGCCAACGACGTGGTCGCCCAGCAGACGGCGGAGATCAGCCGTATGCGCGCGATGTGAGCCTCCCCGCGCGACCGTCCGGGTGCCATGCTGGAAGCACCCTGCGGAAGGAGCGCAGCCGTGCTTCGAGTCGCCGTCGTCGGATCCGGCCCGAGCGGGGTGTACACCGCTCAGGGCCTCGTCCAGCAGTCCCTGGTCCCGGATGTCCGTGTGGACGTACTGGACCGGCTCCCCTGTCCGTTCGGGCTGGTGAGATACGGAGTCGCGCCCGACCACGAGAAGATCAAGTCGCTGCAGAACAACCTCCGGACGGTGCTGGAGGACGAGCGGATCGGCTTCCTCGGCAATGTCGAGGTGGGCGCCCGGGGGCTGACCCCGGCGCGGCTGCTGGAGCTGTACCACGCGGTGGTCTACTGCGTGGGGGCGGCGAAGGACCGCAGGCTCGGCGTGCCGGGCGAGGATCTTCCGGGCAGTTGCTCGGCCACCGACTTCGTGTCCTGGTACAGCGCGCATCCCGACGCCGCGGCCGACGGGGCGGACGGCTTCGGGCTCGGCGGGGTCCGGTCCGCGGTGGTGATCGGGGTCGGCAACGTGGCCGTGGACGTCGCCCGGATCCTCGCACGCGCCGCGGCCGACCTGCATCCGACCGATATGCCGGATGCGGCGCTCGGGGTGCTGGCGGCCAGTGGTGTGCGCGAGGTGCACATGGTGGGCAGGCGAGGTCCGTCGCAGGCGAAGTTCACGACGAAGGAGCTGCGCGAACTGGGAGCACTGTCCGGCGCCGTGGTGGGCGTCGAGCCGTCGGACCTCGCGCTGGACCCCGGCTACGCCGACCCGTCGGCGCTGCCGGGCGTGAACCGGCGCAACGTCGAGGTCGTACGGGGCTGGACGGCGGGCGCCGATGAGGCCGGTGTGTCCGGTGAGGCCGGCGCGCAGGGCGAAGCCGGTGCGCGGGGCGAAGCCGGTGCGCGGGGCGAAGCCGGTGCGCGGGGCGAAGCCGGTGCGCGGGGCGAAGCCGGTGCGCGGGGCGAAGCCGGCGGCGCGGCGGACGAACGGGGCGGCCTCGCACGGCGGATCCGGCTGCGCTTCTTCCTCCGGCCCGTGGAGCTGCTGGCGGGCGGCGACGGGCGGGTCGCCGGGGTGCGCTTCGAGCGCACGGTGCCGGACGGCGCGGGCGGGGTGCGCGGCACGGGGACGTACGAGGACATCGAGGCGCAGCTGGTGCTGCGGGCGGTCGGCTACCGCGGAGTGCCGCTGGACGGGCTGCCGTTCGACCCGGCGCACGGCACGGTGCCGCACGAGGCGGGGCGGGTGCTCCGGGACGGCGTGCCGTCATCGGGCGAGTACGTGGCGGGGTGGATCAAGCGCGGGCCGACCGGTGTGATCGGCACGAACCGGCCGTGCGCCAAGGAGACGGTGGCCTCGCTGCTCGCTGACGCGGCCGGGCTGTCCGCGCGTCCGCTCACGGGCGAACCGCTCGATGTGCTGCGGGGCTTGGGCCACCGGCCGGTCGAATGGCGCGGCTGGCAGGCGATCGAGCGGGCCGAGGCCGAGCTGGGCCGCTCGCTCGGGCGGCGCTCCGTGAAGATCCCGGACTGGCCGGGGCTGCTGGGGGCGGCGCTGGGCGCGGACGCGCACACGGATCCGGATGCGGGCCCGGATCCTGACGCAGGCGCCGCTCCGGATGCAGGCGCCGTTCCGGACCCGGAGGAAGGTGCGGACGCGGAGGAAGGTGCGGACGCGGGGACGGACGCGGGTGCGGACGCGGGTGCGGAGGTGCCGGCGGCGTAGCCCTTCCGGGGCCGGCCGGGGTACGGCTGCCGCCGGTGGGTGGGCCGGGCGCCCGGTGCGCGGCGCACAGTGGCCCCGCGCGGGGCGGCTATGCCGTGCCGAGTCGGCCCGCCTCGCGGGCGGCCGCGGCGAGGACGCTGTCGAGGAGGCCCGGGAAGAGCGCGCCGAGGTCGTCGCGCCGCAGGCAGTTCATCTTCGCCGTTCCGCGGTAGATCTGCCGGATCACCCCGCTCTCCCGCAGCACGCGGAAGTGGTGCGTGGTCGTCGACTTGGTGACGGGCAGCTCGAAGTCCGAGCAGGACAGCTCCTCGGACGCGGTCGCGAGCTCCCGCACCACCCGCAGCCGCATCGGGTCGGAGAGCGCGTGGAGCACGCCCTCCAGGCGGATCTCGTCACGGGCGGGGTGGGCGAGGGCGCGCGGGCTGGTCGCGGTGGTCACAGCGGCTCCACTTCTCCGGGGGCTCCATCGTACGAGATCCGTCGTAGTTGCTGCCCCGGATGGGAGGAGCGGCCCGCGCAGGCGGGACAGCTGCGGTGCCCGCGCCGCGGGCACCGCACAGCGGGCGGCTACTCGACGACGAGCTCGACCGGGATGTTGCCGCGGGTCGCCTTGGAGTACGGGCAGACCTGGTGGGCCTGCTTCACCAGCAGCTGCCCCGTCTCGCCCTCCAGCGCCTGCGGCAGCTCGACGCGGAGCGTCACGGCCAGGCCGAAGCCGCCGTCCTCGTCCTTGCCGATGCCGACCTCGGCGGTCACCGAGATCTCGCCGGTGTCGACCTTCGCCTGCCGGCCGACGAGGCCGAGCGCGCTCGCGAAGCAGGCGGCGTAGCCGGCCGCGAAGAGCTGCTCCGGGTTGGTGCCCTCGCCGCTGCCGCCCAGGGCGGTGGGAGCGGCGAGCGGAAGGTCGAGTCGGCCGTCGGAGCTGACGGCACGGCCGTCACGGCCGTTGGCGGTGGCGACCGCGGTGTACAGCGCGTTCATCGGTTCATCCCTCTGTCGGTGTGGTTGGTCAGACATGAGTACAGCACACAATTTAATTGTGCACAACTGAATGATGCCCGAACAGGTACCCTGGACACCATGAAGACGACACCGGACGCGACGCCGGACGGGGAGATCCTCCGCCTCGACCACCAGATCTGCTTCTCGCTCCACGCGGCCTCGCGTGCCTTCAACGGCGTCTACCGGACGGTCCTCAAGGACCTCGGGATCACCTATCCGCAGTACCTGGCGATGCTGGTGCTCTGGGAGCACGGCGAGCTGCCGGTCAAGACGATCGGGGCCCGGCTGCGCCTGGACTCGGGCACGCTCTCGCCGCTGCTCAAGCGGCTGGAGGCGCTCGGCCTCGTGGAGCGCAGGCGCAGCGCGGAGGACGAGCGGTCGGTCACCGTCAGGCCGACCGCACAGGGCGTCGCCCTGCGCGAGCAGGCCGCCCTGGTGCCGCGCAGGATCGCCGCCGCCACCGGACTGACCCTCGCGGAGATGGGAGACCTCCAGGAGCGGCTCACCGCACTGACGGCCAAGCTCGACGGCGCCGACCCGGAGTACGAGCCGTCGGCGGGGTGCGCGGGCGGACAGGACCCACTGGACTGACGCGCTGGACCGACGGGCCTGGCCCGACGCGGGACTTTGTACGAGAGTTCTCGTAGTTTGACAGCCACCGTATTACGATGGCTATCGTACGAGTGGCACTTTCCCCGTGCATCCCGTGAATGGAGTCCGCCGTGAGCGCACTGTTCGAGCCGTACACCCTTCGGCAGCTGACGATCCCGAACCGGGTCTGGATGGCGCCCATGTGCCAGTACAGCGCCGAGGCGTCCGGCCCGGACGCGGGCGTCCCCAACGACTGGCACTTCGCCCACTACGCCGCCCGTGCGGCCGGCGGCACGGGACTGATCCTGACGGAGGCCACCGCGGTCTCGCCGGAGGGCCGGATCAGCCCGCACGACCTCGGCATCTGGAACGACACCCAGGTCGAGGGCTTCCGCCGGATCACCCGCTTCCTCAAGGCGCAGGGCACCGTCCCCGGCATCCAGATCGCCCATGCCGGCCGCAAGGCGTCGACCGACCGGCCGTGGAACGGCGGTGCACCGGTCGGCCCGGACGCGAACGGCTGGCAGCCGCTCGGCCCGAGCCCGGTCGCCTTCGACGAGGGCCACCCCGTGCCCGACGAGCTGACGACGGCCCGGATCGCGGAGATCGTGGACCGGTTCGCGGACGCCGCGCGCCGGGCGCTGGACGCGGGCTTCGAGGTCGTCGAGGTGCACGGCGCGCACGGCTACCTCCTCGGCGAGTTCCTCTCCCCGCACAGCAACCACCGGACCGACGAGTACGGCGGCTCCTTCGCCGGCCGCACCCGGTTCGCCCTCGAAGTCGTCGACGCCGTACGGGCGGTGTGGCCGCAGGAGCTGCCCGTCCTCTTCCGCATCTCGGCGACCGACTGGCTGGACGAGAACGGCTGGACGGCCGACGACACCGTGCGCTTCGCCGCGTTGCTCAAGGAGCACGGCGTCGATCTCCTGGACGTCTCGTCCGGCGGCAACGCCCCGCGGGTACGGATCCCGGTCGGCCCCGGTTACCAAGTACCGTTCGCGGCCCGGGTGAAGGCCGAGACGGGCCTGCCGGTCGCCGCCGTCGGGATGATCACCGCTCCCGGGCAGGCCGAGAAGATCCTCTCCAACGGCGAGGCCGACGCGGTGCTGCTGGGGCGGGAGCTGCTGCGCGACCCGTCCTGGGCCCGGCGGGCGGCGCGCGAGCTGGGCGGCTCGATCCGGGTCCCCGAGCAGTACCACCGCTCGGTCTGACCGCGGCGCGGGGCCGGGTGTCCGCGCAGGTCGGCCGGGCCGCGCCGACCTGCGCGGATGCGCGCCGTCCGGTCCGCTGTCAGTGGCGGGGTGCAGACTGGCCCGTATCCGTGACAACGGCGTCCTGGAGGTGTCGGCGATGACCGACGTACTGCTGGCTGTAGGCACTCGAAAAGGGCTCTTCATCGGCCGTAGGCGGGCCGGCCGATGGGAGCTCGACGGCCCCCACTTCAACGCACAGGCCGTGTACTCGATCGGGATCGACACACGCCGCCCCGTCCCCCGGCTGCTCGTCGGCGGCGACAGCTCGCACTGGGGACCGTCGGTCTTCCACTCCGACGACCTGGGTGCGAGCTGGAGCGAGCCGGCGAAGCCCGCGATCAAGTTCCCCAAGGACACCGGGGCTTCCCTGGAGCGGGTCTGGCAGCTGCATCCGGCGGGCCCCACGGCCCCCGACGTGGTGTACGCGGGCACGGAGCCCGCGGCGCTGTTCCGCTCCGACGACGCCGGCGAGACGTTCGAGCTGGTCCGACCGTTGTGGGAGCATCCGACACGGTCGAAATGGGCGCCCGGCGGGGGCGGCGAGGCGGTCCACACGGTGGTGACCGACCGGCGGGCTCCGGAGGCCGTGACCGTCGCCGTCTCCGCGGCCGGGGTCTTCCGCAGCCGCGACGGCGGCGCCACGTGGAAGGCATCCAACCAAGGAGTGTCGGCGGTCTTCCTTCCCGATCCGTACCCCGAGTTCGGCCAGTGCGTCCACAAGATCGCGCAGGACGCGGGCGATCTGGACCGGTTGTACCTGCAGAACCACTGGGGGGTGTACCGCAGCGACGACGCGGGCGCCAAGTGGACCGACATCGGCGACGGCCTGCCGTCGGACTTCGGCTTCACGGTCACCGCCCATCCGCACCGCCCGGACGTGGCGTACGTCTTCCCGATCACGGCGGACGAGGACCGGGTGCCCGCGGGGCGCCGCTGCCGGGTCTACCGCACGGAGGACGCGGGACGCAGCTGGGAGCCCCTCTCGGCCGGCCTCCCCGAGGACGACCACTACGGCACGGTGCTGCGCGACGCGATGTGCACGGACGGCGCCGACCCCGCGGGTGTGTACTTCGGCAACCGGAACGGGGAGTTGTTCGCGAGCGCCGACGACGGCGACAGCTGGCAGCAGCTCGCCTCGCACCTGCCGGACGTCCTGTGCGTGCGGGCGGCGGTGGTCGGCTGAGCTCGGGTGCGGCCGTCTGCCGCCGGGTGATCGGGACACGGGCCGCACCAGTAGAGTGACGCCCCGTGGCAGCACGACCCTTGAATGAGATTGTCGAGCCGGGATGGGCGGACGCCCTGCGACCGGTGGCCGAACGCATCGCCGCGATGGGCGACTTCCTCCGCGCGGAGATCGCCGCGGGCCGGACGTATCTGCCGGCGGGCGCGCATGTGCTGCGCGCCTTCCAGCAGCCGTTCGACGAGGTGCGCGTCCTGATCGTCGGCCAGGATCCGTATCCGACGCCAGGGCATGCGGTGGGGCTGAGCTTCTCCGTGGCACCGGAGGTGCGTCCACTGCCGGGCAGCCTGGAGAACATCTTCCGGGAGATGCACACCGACCTCGGGTTGCCCCGGCCGTCCAACGGCGATCTCACGCCGTGGACGCGGCAGGGTGTGCTGCTGCTCAACAGGGCCCTGACCACGGCCCCCCGCAAGCCCGCCGCGCATCGCGGCAAGGGCTGGGAGGACGTGACCGAGCAGGCCATCCGGGCCCTGGTGGACCGCGGCAAGCCGATGGTGTCGGTGCTGTGGGGGCGCGACGCGCGCAATCTGCGACCGCTGCTGGGTGAGCTCCCCGCGATCGAGTCCGCGCATCCCTCGCCGATGTCGGCGGACCGCGGCTTCTTCGGATCACGGCCGTTCAGCAGGGCGAACGAGCTGTTGGTCCGCCAGGGGGCGCAGCCGGTGGACTGGCGGCTGCCGTGACCACCCCGGGTCCGGGGTGGGTGCTGGGGGCCGACTCCGGGGGCTCGGGCCTGCGGGTCGCCCTCGCCCCGGCCGACACCCCCGCCCATGCCCTGTCGACCGCGTCCCGCGAGCCGGTCCGCACGGGCCCCCGCGGGATCGACGCGGCCCATCTGCTGGAGCAGCTGCTGCCGATGGCGCACACCCTGCTGCGGCGGGCGGCCGGGACCGGCGCCCCCGGCGCGGCGGACGCGGAGGCGCCCGGGCTCGTCGCCGTCGCGATCGGGGCCGCCGGGATGGCGACGCTCGGGGACGACCTGCGTGCGGTGCTCCCCCGTGCACTCGCGCAGGCGCTCGGCGTGCACCGGGTGGCGCTCGCCGCCGATGCGGTGACCGCGTACGCCGGTGCGCTGGACCAGCGCCCGGGGGCGGTCGTCGCGGCGGGCACGGGGATGATCGCGCTGGGCACCGACCTGACGGACTGGCGCCGCGCGGACGGCTGGGGCCATCTGCTGGGCGACTGCGGCGGCGGGGCATGGATCGGCCGGGCGGGCCTGGAAGCGGCGATGCGCGCCCACGACGGGCGCCGGGGCGGTTCGGCGGCGCTGCTGGAGCGGCTGGAAGCGGTGTTCGGGCCGGCCGATGAGCTGCCGGGGCTGCTCTATCCGCGCTCCGACCGGCCCGCCCTGCTCGCCTCCTTCGCGCCCGAGGTCGCCCGCTGCGCCGCGGACGACCCGGTCGCCCGGGGCATCCTCGCCAAGGCCGCCGACGACATCGCCGCCGCGGCGGCCGCGGTCTGCCCGCCCGTGTCGGCCGGGGAGTGCGAAGTCGCCCTGACCGGGGGCCTGTTCAAAATGGGCGACCCCCTGGCCGTACCGCTGCGGGCCGCTCTCGCACAGCAACTCCCGCACGCCCGCCCGGTGTCCGCCGCGGGCGATCCGCTCGCCGGTTCGCTGACCGTCGCCGCCGCGCTCGCCACCGGATCGCTGACGCTTCCCCGGCACCCGCGCATGCTCCATGTGTCCCTGTGATATATCCCCGTTCAGAACAGGACACTCGACCAGTAACGAACTCATCGGATAAAAACGGACAGACAGTTCTCGGCCGCCCCCTCCCCGAACAGCTGAGCCGATAAACGAAGTAGCATGCGGCGCCATGAGCTCCCCCACTGGGCCTGCATCCGGCCTGCCCGTACGAATGCCGCGACCCCGCCAGTCCGGGCGACACCGTCGCCCCGAGCCCGTGGCGGCGCCCGAGGGCGCGCCCGTGCTCGTTCTCGCGGTGCCCGGCACCCCCACCCCCGCGACACGCGGTCTCGCCGAGGAAGTCGTCAGCATCGCCCGCTCCGAGCTGCCCGGCCTGGAGGCCGCGATCGGCTACCTCGACGGTGACGACGCCGAGTACCCCACGCTGGGGAGCGTGCTCGCACAAGCGGCGGCGCTGCGCGTCGAGCGGTACGAGCTGGCCAGGGCCGCCGGCCGCGAGGTCGCCGAGCCCGAGGGCCCGGCCTCCGTCGTGGTCCCGCTGCTCGCCGGCCCCGACAGCGCGCTGACCCGGCGGATCCGCCAGGCGGTCATGGAGAGCCAGGGCACCGCCGAGCTGACCGATGTCCTCGGTCCGCACCCGCTGCTCGCGGAGGCGCTGCACGTGCGGCTGTCCGAGGCCGGGCTGGCCCGCGCCGACCGCGCCCGGCTGTTCACGGTCGCGACAGCCGCCGACGGCATCGTGCTGGCCACGGTCGGCGGCGACGAGGCCGTGCAGGCCGCCGGGATCACGGGCATGCTGCTCGCCGCCCGCCTCGCCGTTCCGGTGATGGCCGCCGCGCTGGACCAGGAGGGCGCGATCGCCGCGACCGCCGACGAGCTGCGCGCCGCCGGTTCCGGACAGCTGGCGCTGGCCCCGTACCTGGTCGGCCCCGAGCTGCCGGAGGGTCTGCTCGCCGCGGCCGCCGCGGAGGCGGGCTGCGCCGCGGCCGAGCCGCTCGGCGCGTACCCGGCGATCGGCAAGCTGGTGCTGTCGAAGTACACGACCGCGCTCGGCATCCCGACGCAGCCGCAGGGCGCCCAGGCGCACTGAACGGACGGAAAGGGCCCACGCCGACGCGGCGCGGGCCCTTTCGTTGCCGCAGGTGCGGCCGGGGGTCAGGCGAAGACCACGCACGAGGCCGCCGGGGCGGCGATCGAACCCGCCCGGCGCGGCAGGCCGCTTGCGGCGTCGATGTCGAACCAGGTGACGTCCCCGGAGCGCTCGTTCGCCGCGTACAGCCGCGTCCCGGTGGGGTCGAGCGCGAGGTCGCGCGGCCAGTGGCCGCCGCACGGCACGGTGGTGACCAGCTCGGCCTTCTCCCCGCTCGGGTCGAGGGCGAGGACGGAGATCGAGTCGTGGCCCCGGTTGGCCACCCACACGAACCGCCCGTCGTGGGCCACGACGACCGCGGAAGGGTAGCTGACGCCCGCGAGGCCCTCCGGCAGGACCGCGGTCTCCCCCACGGGTTCGAGGACGCCCTCCTCGGCCTCCCAGCGGCACACGGTCAGCACCGGCTCCAGCTCGCCGAGCACGTACGCGTACCGGCCCGAGGGGTGGAAGGCGAGCTGGCGCGGGCCGGTGCCGGGCCGCAGCGGCGTCTCGCCGTGCGGGCTCAGGTCGCCGGTGGCCGGGTCGAGTTCGCCGACGCGCACGGAGTCGGTGCCGAGGTCGACGCCGAGTATCCAGCGCCCGGTGGGATCGGGGAGCACCTGGTGGGCGTGCGGGCCGCGCTGCCGCTCCGGGTGCGGGCCCGAGCCCTCGTGCCGCAGTACGCCCACGGCGGCGGCCGGCGCCCCCGCGGGGCCGACCGGGAGGACGCTGACGCTGCCCGAGCCGTAGTTGGCGGTGAGCAGATGGCCGCCTGCCACGGCGAGATGGGTGGGGCCGGCCCCGCTCACCGGCGCCGGCGCACCGATGAGCCGGAACGCCGCCGGCCCCTCCCCGGCGGTCGCGGAAGTCGCGGTCGTCGCGATGGTCGCGATGGTCGCGATGATGTCGAAGGCCGCGACGGCACCCTCGTCCGTCTCGGAGACGGCGTAGAGGACCGGACCGCTCTCGGCGGCGCCGACGGCCAGGTACGACGGATCGGCGACGGCGTCCGTCGCGGCGGTCTCGCTGAGGGCCCCGGTCTGCTCGTCGACGGCGGCCGCGATGATGCCGCGGCCGCCCGCCGAGGTGAAGGATCCGATGAAAGCCGTCGCCCGTCCGCCGGTTCCGCCGGTTCCGCCGGGGCCCGTGCCGTTGCTCATGCCGTCGCCGCCCACTGCGTTTTCCCCTCGCCGCCGGGATGTCCGTTTCCCGGCTGACGGTAGCAGGAACGGTCTAGACCACATCGGACTCCTCTCCCCGGGCGCGCGCGAGCGCCTCCGGATGGTGCGCGAACATCGGCTTGAGCTGCGTCGCGTCGTACGTCCGGTGGAAGACGGGGGTGGCGGAGCCGGAGATCGGCGGCACGATCCAGGACCAGTCGGCGCCCACCGCCCGGCCCTTGGCCTGCTCACGGTCGAGGTGGGCGAGGAAGCGGCGGGATTCGGTGTGGTGGTCGGCCAGGGTGACTCCGGCCCGGTCGAAGGAGTGCAGGACGGCCCGGTTGAGCTCGACGAGAGCGCGGTCCTTCCACAGGGAGCGTTCGTCGGAGGTGTCGAGTCCGAGCCGATCGGCGACGAACGGCAGCAGGTGGTACCGGTCGGTGTCACCGAGGTTCCTGGCGCCGATCTCGGTGCCCATGTACCAGCCGTTGAAGGGCGCTGCCGGGTAGCAGATGCCGCCGATCTCCAGGCACATGTTGGCGATGGCGGGAACGGCGTTCCAGCGCAGGCCGAGCACGGCGTGCCAGTCGTCGTCGGGGTGGCGCAGCGGGACCTCGAGGACGGCGTCCTCGGGGAGCGTGAACCAGCGGGGTTTGTCGTCGCTGCCCTGGACGATCAGCGGCAGCACGTCGAAGGGGGTGCCGGGACCGCCGGGCCAGCCGAGCCGCTCGGCGTAGGCGGTGATGCCGGCGTTGCGCGGATCGCCCGTGCGACCGCCGCCTTGGGCGGCGGTGTAGCCCGCGTACCGCACGAGTTGCTCGTTCCAGATGCGCGGGCCGGGGCGGCCGGGGGCGTCGGGCGCGAAGACCGTGATGAGGGGCCGTATCCGGCCGCCGTTGGTCGCCTCCCGCAGATGGTCCGCCGACTCGGCCGCGACGGTGTCGGCGTCGCGCACGTCACGGCGGTCCCGCACCCGCAACGAACGCCAGTAGAGCCTGCCTATGCAGCGGTTGCTGTTGCGCCAGGCGACGCGCGCGCCGTGGGCGAGTTCCTCGGTGGTGTGCCGGTACGTCCCGGTCGCGTCGATCTCGGCGTGGACGGCGGCGACACGGGCCGCGAGGGCGGCCGGTCCGCCCGCCTCCGGCTCCTCGTGGTGGCACAGCCGCAGGAACTCCTCCGCTTCCTGCCGCAGTTCGGCATACGGGTCATGACGGTCGTACCGGGCCTTGCGGCCGGCGGCTCTTCGGCGGAACTTCCGCATGGAGTGCACCCCCCGGGTGAAGCGGACGGACGTGGTTGCCGTCCGAACTACCCCATAGGTGGCCTGATCCACCCTGTACGTGCCACACGCACATGCCTGGTGCGAGCGCCGCGCGGCCGTTCGGCTGCCGTGAGGCTTGCCGTGAGGCTTGCCGTGAGGGGGCCCGGCCGCAGGGCGGCAGCGGGCCGTCAGACGGCGATGAGCGGGGAGCGCGGTGAGGTGCCGAGGGGCGTGGCAAGGTCCGTGAGTGCGCGCTCGAGACCGTGCAGATGCGTGAGGGCGGCATCGGCGCCGGAATGCTGCCGCTGGGCCGGGATGGCGACGGCGAGGCCCTGCGCAGGGGCGGGCGCGGGTACGCCGTCCGGCGAGGCCAGGGTGAGGACGGCGGCCTCGACACGGTGGCAGGCGGCGGCCAGCCGGGCGTCGTGGGAGGCGGCCGGGTCGGCGGCGACCGCGGCGAGCCCCCGTGCCTCGCGGGCGCACTCGTCGAGCAGCGCGAGCACCTGCCGGGCACGGGCCTTGCGGGCGCGCATCGGGCTGAGCGGATGCACCAGCGGCGCCACGGCCATCCGCACCCGGCCGAGCAGCGCCTCCAGCTCCGTGACGTGCGGAGCGGGGTCGGCCGTCGTGGATCCGGCCAGCCGCGCGGCAGCTTCTGCGGTGCAGCGGTGGACGCAGCGCAGCGCCTGCTGGATCCAGGCGTCGGTGGTGGCGTGCGTGGTGACGGGCAGCACGAGGAGGACGGCGACCACGGCGCCCAGCGCGCCGACGCCGGTCTCCGCGAGCCGCAGCGCGAGCAGGCCCGGGTCGAGGACGCCGAGCAGCCCGTACAGCAGGCTGACCATGACGGTGACGAAGAACATCATCCAGCTGTACGAGACCGCGGCCGTGTAGAAGATGCCGAAGACGCACACGGCCACCAGTGCGGCCGTGGGGGCCGCGTCGCCGTGCACGGGGACGGCGACGAGCAGGCCCACGGCGATGCCGGTGACCGTGCCGAGGACCCGGCGGAAGCCGCGGACCAGGGTCTCGCCGCGCGACGCGGTGTTCACGAAGATCCACCAGGCGGCGCCGACGGCCCAGTACCAGCGCTCCTGCGAGAGCAGTTGGCCAAGCGCGAGGGCGAGGGCGCCCGCGACGGCCACCTGCACGGCCTGGCGGGTGGTCGTCCTGGCCAGACCCGTTCCGGCGGGAAGGGCGGGCACGACGGGCGGCGCCAGCCGTCGCTCGTAGCACCAGAGGCCGAAGCGGACGGCGGACGAGGCGACCACGGCGAGCAGGACGGCCGAGTACAGCCCGGGCAGCTGCGCGGGGATCGTGTGCAGGAACTGCGCCACGAAGAAGGTCATGAACGCGAAGACCCCCAGGGCGTGACCGCGCGGCCCCCAGCGGCGGACGTACACCCCCGCGCCGGCGACGGCGAGGAACGCCGTGTCTCGCAGCAGGGGCTGGTCGTGCAGCCCGGCCGCGAGCGCGAGCACCGGAAGCCCGGCCGCGGGCAGCAGCAGCGTGGTCACGGCCTGGCCGCGGACGGTCGCGTCGGTGACAGTGAAGAGGGCGAGGAGCGCGGCGAGCCCGCCGGTGATCACGGCGGGCAGCGAATGGCCGGTCAGCGCGACCGCGAGCACGGCCGGCCCGATGCCGAGCACGGACCGGGAGGCGCTGCGCAGCCGCAGCCGCCCCGGATCCGGAACCACGAACATCCCCTTCAGCAACTCTTCCCGCCCCTTCCGCTCCGCTTACGCGACTCCGCGCCCGGGAAGGACGCCCGGGCATGAAAAAGGCGCCGCGGAGTCCGCAGCGCCATCGACACGTCCATGAGAGCATCCCCGGCCCCAGTGGTTCAAGCGGCGACGGGCGAGCTGGGCCATTGGCACATTCCACCAAGGAGAACGGGGGCTGCGCGCGGCCATCGGACCACCCCTGCGTGGACCGGCGTGGACCGGCGTGAACCGGCGTGAACCGGTGCCCTACGGACTGCCGACTCGGCGCGCGTCGCGGCACGGCACGGCACGGCACGGCACGGCACGGCACGGCACGGCCGAACTCGTCGCGAACCGCTCGCATCGCCTTGCGTCCGACTCATTGACACCCGGTCGTGCCGACCCGACACTCATACGCCCGCAGCCTGTGAATTTCAGTTCACTTGGCGAACAATCTTTCTCGGGACGACATTCAGGGACCGATATGACCCCACCGCCCCAGCCCCACACCTTCCGCTCGGTGCTTCCCGTTCTCGCGCTCTGCTGGCTCGCCGTCTTCTTCGACGGCATGGACGTCAACATCTACGGCGCCGTCATGCCGCACATGCTCGACGACACCGGCCTCGGCCTCACCCCCGGGACCGCGGGCACCATCGGCAGCTGGACCACCTTCGGCATGCTCATCGGCGCGCTGACCGCCGGGAACATGACCGACTGGCTCGGCCGCCGCCCCCTGCTCGTCGCGAGCATCACGCTCTTCTCGCTCGGCTCCGCCCTCTGCGCCGTCGCCGGGAGCCCCGCGGCCTTCGGGGCCGGGCGGTTCGTCGCCGGGCTCGGGCTCGGCGGGCTGATGCCGCTGTGCCTGGCCATGGTGATGGAGTTCGCGCCGCCGCGCAGGGCCGCGCTGACGACGGGGCTGCTGATGACCTCGTACCACGCGGGCGGCATGGCCGCGACGGCCCTCGGTCTCACGCTCGCGCCCGCGGCCGGCTGGCGCTGGGTGTTCTGGGCGGGCGCCCTGCCGGCCGTCGTCGCCGTGCCCCTGCTGCTGAAGCTGCTCCCCGAGTCGCCCGGCGTGCTCCTCGCACGCGGCGAGCGGACACGGGCGGAGGCGGTGGCCGACCGGTACGGGCTGCCGCGGCCGACGGCCGTCGAGGCACCGGCCGCCGGTGCCAAGGGGCGTTTCGAGGCGGTCCTCGCGCTCTTCAGGCCGGAGTCCCGCTGGGCGACCCCGCTGCTCTGGCTGGCGTCCTTCTGCGGACTGCTGCTCGTCTACGGCGTCAGCACCTGGCTCCCCCAGCTGATGCGCGCCTCCGGCTACGGACTGACCTCGTCCGTCAGCTTCCTCCTCGTCATCAACGCGGGCGGCATCGTGGGCATGCTGATCGCGGGCCGGACGGCGGACCGCTTCGGCGCGGTACGGGTCTCGGCCGTCTGGTTCGTCCTCACCGCGGTCGGCGCGCTGCTGCTGAAGGCGCATCTGCCGCTCGGGATCACGTACGTCGTCGTCGCCGTCACCGGTGTCTGGCTCTTCAGCGCACAGGTGATGGTGTACGCGGCCACGAACACCCTCTACCGGGGCAGCGAGCGCGCCGCGGGGCTCGGCTGGGTGACCGGGGTCGGCCGCACCGGTGCGGTCGTCGGCCCCTGGCTCGGCGGTGTGCTCGCCGCGAACGGCAACGAGGGCTGGGGCTTCACGGCGTTCGCCCTGGCCGGGCTGGTGGGTGCGGTGGCGATCTCCCTGGTGCCGCTCGCGGCCCGGCTCGGCGCGGGCCGTGCCCGGCGCGCCGAGACCTCCGCGGCCGTCGCCTGAACCCGCCGGAAGGGCTCCGAAGGAAGGGGCCCGTCCGGCGCAGGTGAGCGGCCTGCGCACGCCGCATGTCAGTGCGCGAGCGGCAACCCCGTGTAGTTCTCGGCCAGTTCCGCCGCCGCGTGCGGCGACACCGCCACCCGCTCCAGCTGGGACAGTTGCAGCCGCGCCTCGAACGCCGACTGGGCCGGATCGGTGTGCAGCGTCGTCGTCATGAAGTACGAGAAGTGCTCCGCCCGCCACACCCGCCGCAGGCAGGTGTCCGAGTACGCGTCCAGCAGCCGGGTCGAGCCCGTGCGGCGCCACAGGGCGAGCGCCCGCGCCAGGACGATGACATCGGCGGCGGCGAGGTTCAGCCCCTTCGCGCCGGTCGGCGGGACGATATGGGCCGCGTCGCCCGCCAGGAAGACCCGGCCGTGGCGCATGGGTTCGACCACGTGGCTGCGCATCGGCAGCACCGCCTTCGACGTCACCGGCCCGCGCTCCAGCTTCCACCCGGGGTCCCCGTCGGTCGCGAACCGGGCGTCCAGCTCGTCCCAGATCCGGCCGTCGGACCAGTCCGCCGGGTCCGTGCCGTTCGGCACCTGGAGGTAGAGCCGGCTCACCGTCGCCGACCGCATGCTGGCGAGCGCGAAGCCGCGCTCGGAGTGGGCGTACACCAACTCCGCGTAGACGGGCGGGGCTTCGGCCAGGATGCCCAGCCAGGAGTAGGGATACGTCCGCTCGTACGCGGTCCGCACGGACGCGGGTATCGCCTTCCGGGCCACCCCGTGGAAGCCGTCGCAGCCGATGACGTAGTCGCAGGTCAGCGTCTGCTCGCGGCCTTCGTGCAGATACCGGATCGCCGGGCTGTCGCTGTCGGCGCCCTCGACGGACGTCACCTCGGCGTCGAACAGCAGCGGACCGCCGTCGGCGAGCTGGAGGGCGATGAGGTCCTTCACCACCTCGGTCTGGGCGTACACCATCACGCTGCGCCCGCCGGTGAGGGACGGGAAGTCGATGCGGTGTGCGCGGCGGCCGAAGCGCAGCTCGATGCCGTGGTGGGGCATGCCTTCGCGGTCCATCCGCGCCCCGGCCCCGGCGGCGCGCAGGGCGTCCACGGTGGCCTGTTCGAGGATGCCGGCGCGCTGCCGCTGCTCGACGTAGGCTCGGTCGCGGCGCTCCAGGACGACGCTGTCGATGCCCGCGTTGTGCAGGAGCCGCGCCAGCAGCACTCCCGCGGGGCCGGCGCCGACGATGCCGACGGTGGTGTGCATCAGCGCTCCTCCTCTTCCTCTTCGTCTTCCTGTCGTCCCTGGTGCTCGTCGCAGTGGTCGAAGTGATCGAAGTGGTCCTGAAGGGCGGTCAGTACGGCCTGCGGGCGCTCGACGTTCGCGAGATGCGCGGCGCGGGGCAGTTCGAGGAGCCGGGCGCCACGGATACCGTCGGCGAGTTCGCGGGCGTGCACGGGCGGGGTCGCCTTGTCGTCCCGGCCCGCGACGACGAGCGTGGGGGCGGTGATGCGGGCCAGATCGGCGCGGAGGTCGAGCGCGGCGAGGATCCCGCAGCACGCGGCGTACGCGTCCGGGTCGGCGGAGCGCTGGTCGGCGACAAGCGCTTCGTACGCCGTGAAGGCGGGCGTGAACCAGCGCGCCGGCGCGGTCGCGGCGAGCGGGCCGAACCCTTTCGTACGGACCATCTCGGCGCGTTCCAGCCAGGGGCCGGGGTCCCCGAAGCGGGCCGATGAGCAGACCAGCGCCAGTGCCGCCACCCGCTCCGGGTGGTGTGCGGCGAGCCAGGTGCCGACGGCGCCACCGAGGGAGATGCCCGCGTAGGCGAAGGTCCGCGCGCCGAGCTCGTCCGCGAGGCCGAGGACGAGCCGGCCGACGTCGGCGACGGTCGCCCCGGCGGGGAGCAGTCCGGGCGCGGAGCCCCCGTGCCCGGGGAGGTCCCAGCGGACGACGCGCCGACGCTGCGCGAGCGCGGATGCCTGCGGGTCCCAGACACGCAGGGATGTTCCGAGGGACGGCCCGAGCACGAGCACGGGCGCGCTCTCCGGGCCGTCGATGCGGTGGTGGAGCAAGGGGGTCATCGTTGAGTCCCGTCGTAGGCCGGGGTTCTGTCGTAGGCCAGGGTTCTGTCGTAGGCCGGGG
Organism: Streptomyces sp. FIT100; assembly: GCF_024584805.1. Classification (NCBI taxonomy): domain Bacteria; kingdom Bacillati; phylum Actinomycetota; class Actinomycetes; order Kitasatosporales; family Streptomycetaceae; genus Streptomyces; species Streptomyces sp. FIT100. The sequence goes on from NZ_CP075715.1 coordinate 561,680, forward strand.
TTCTGTCGTAGGCCGGGGTTCTGTCGTAGGCCGGGGTTCTGTCGTAGGCCGGGGTTCTGTCGTCGGTCAGGGTCCCGCCGACGGTCAAAGTCCCCCTTCGGTCGAAGTCCCCTTCGGTCAAGGTCCCGCTTCGGTCAGGGGCCCGTCGCCGGTCGAGGTCCTGCCGGTCAGGGGTTCGTGCCCATGGCACCGCAGCCGCGGGACAGCGCCCGGTCCACCAGGGCCGGGGCGCTGCCCAGGTAGCCGGCGGGGTCGCCGAGGTGGTCCAGCGAGGGCAGCTCGCGGTGCTCGGCGAGGACGGCGAACAGGTCCGTGCCCTCCTGCGCCGCACGCCGCGACGCCTCCGCCAGCAGCTGCCGGGCCCGCTCCCGGCCGAGCAGCGGTGTCACCTCCGCGAGCAGGCGCTCCGTCAGCATCCGCCCGCCCGTCAAGGCCAGGTTGGCCCGCATCCGGTCCGGGTGGACGACCAGCTGCGTGCAGAGCGCGGCGGCCGCCGACGCCGCGGCGCCCGTCAGCCGCAGGGCCTCGCGCAGGGGCTGCCACTCCGCGTGCCAGGCCCCGGCGGGCCGTTCGTCCTCTGCGGCCAGCGAGCCGAGGAGGACCGCGGCGAGCGCCGGCATCTGGCGGGCCGCGGACGCGATCAGCGTCGCCCGCACGGGGTTGCTCTTGTGCGGCATGGCGGACGAGCCGCCGCCCGCGCTCTCGCCCAACTCCCCGATCTCGGTGCGCGACAGCACCAGCACATCCGCCGCGATCTTCCCCAGCGCACCGGTGCAGAACGCCAGCGCCGCCCCCAGGTCCGCGACCGGGGTGCGGAGCACATGCCATGGCAACTGCGGTTCCGCGAGGCCGAGTTCACGTGCGTAGGCGGCCGTGTGCGCCGGTCCCGCGTCTCCGAACGCCGCCAGCGTCCCCGCTGCGCCGCCGAGTTGGGCGGGCAGTGTGGCCCGGACTCGCGCCAGCCGGTCGTGCGCGTCCAGGACGAGCGCCCGCCAGCCCGCCGCTTTCAGGCCGAAGGTGGTGGGGACGGCGTGCTGGGTGAGGGTGCGGCCCGGCATGGGGGTGGTGCGGTGCGCGGCGGCGAGGTCGCCCAGGGAGTCGGCGGTCCGCTCCAGATCGGCGGTGATCGGACCGAGCGTCCGGACGGAGACGAGCATGAGGGCGGTGTCCACGATGTCCTGGCTGGTGGCTCCCCGGTGCACGGACTCCGCGTGCACCGGGGACATTTCGGCGACGGCCGCGGTGAGATCGGCGACCAGCGGGATCACCGGGTTCCCTCCGGCCCGTGCGCGCAGTGCGAGGGACCGTACGTCGAACCGCTCGGCGTGCGCGACCGCCGTGACGGTCGCACCCGCCGCCGGGTCGAGGACGCGCGCCAGTGCCGCCTCGGCGTCGAGCATGGCCTGGAGGAAGGCCGAGTCGCCGGTCGCCGCCTCGGCCGGGCTCCCCGCACGGACGGGGGAGAACAGCCCCGCGTCAGCCCCGGAAGTCAAGGAAGACCGTCTCCTTCTCGCCCTGCAGATGAATGTCGAAGCGGTACGTCCGTTCGCCGTCGGGCACGGCGAGCAGCGTGCCGCGTCGCTCCTGCGGGACCGCCGGCGGCAGTGCTTCCGCGGGAGGTTCGCCGATGTACGCACGCGTGAACAGATGGTGTGTCAGCCCGCGCGCGAACACGCAGACGGAGAGATACGGGGTCTGCGCCCGCGGCGGGAGCGTCCGCACCACCCAGCGCCCGTCGGCGTCGGTCGCCACCCGTCCGAACCCGGTGAAGTCCACACCGTTGCGGCGCAACGAACCGGGGCTCGGTGCACCGGGCCGCTGTGCACCGGGCCGCCCGGCCGGCTGCCAGAACTCCAGGAGTGCGTCGGGCACCGGGGCGCCGTCCCCGTCGCGTACGCACCCGTGCACGGTGATGGTGTCGAGGTGGCCGGCAGGGGCGATGTCGCCGCCCCCGGCGAACGGCAGGGCGTATCCGTAGAAGGGCCCGACGGTCTGGGAGGGAGTGGGTGCCGGCATCACGGGCCCTCCTCGGGATCGGGAAGCGTCGCGGCCGGGCCGTCGAGCACGATGTCCCAGCGGTAGCCGAGTGCCCATTCGGGGCTGGACAGTTCGTGGTCGTAAGCGGCGACGAGCCGGGTACGCGCCGCCGGGTCGGTGACCGACTGGAGGATCGGGTCGTAGGGGAAGAGCGGGTCGCCCGGGAAGTACATCTGCGTCACCAGGCGCTGGGTGAAGGCGGTCCCGAAGAGGGAGAAGTGGATGTGGGCGGGCCGCCAGGCCCCCACGTGGTTGCGCCACGGGTACGCCCCGGGTCTGACCGTCGTGAAGGCGTACCGCCCGTCGTCGTCGGTCAGACAGCGGCCCACGCCGGTGAAGTTGGGGTCCAGCGGCGCCGGGTGCTGGTCGCGCCGGTGCGCGTACCGGCCGGAGGCATTGGCCTGCCAGATCTCGACGAGCTGGCGGCGCACGGGCCGTCCGGCGCGGTCCAGCACCCGGCCGGTGACCGTGATGCGCTCGCCGAGGGGCTCGCCCGTGTGCTGCCGGGTCAGGTCCGCGTCGAGTTCGGCCACATCGGTGGCGCCGAAGACCGGTCCGTACAGCTCGGCCGCCTCCGGGTCGTCCGCCACGGCCACCAGCGGCTGCTGGGGGTGGCGCAGGGCGGTGCTGCGGTACGGGGCGAAGTCGCGGGCCGGATGGTGCGGTGCGACGCCGTCGGCCTGGACGGCCTGGACGGCCTGGTGCGCGGCTTCGATCTCCGCGCTGATCTGCCGCTGACCGGGGATCACCGGGGTTGCCCGGGCCATGGGATGCGTCGAAGGGGGCACCGGCGTCACCGCTCCAGGACGAGCGCGATGCCCTGGCCGACACCGATGCACAGCGTGGCGAGGCCGGTCCCCGAGCCCGCGGCGGCGAGCTGGTGGGCGACGGCGCCGGTGAGCCGGACGCCGGAGGCGCCGAGGGGGTGGCCGATGGCGATGGCGCCGCCGCGCGGGTTGACGACGGACGGGTCGAGTCCGGGCCACTGGCGCAGACAGGCCAGCGCCTGTGCGGCGAAAGCCTCGTTGAGCTCGACGGTGTGCAGGTCGGCGAATTCACGGCCGGCCTTCTTCAGGGCGCGGTGGACCGCCTCGACGGGGCCCGCGCCGAAGTACTGCGGTTCGATGCCGGTGACGGCGGAAGCACCGATGCGTGCGAGAGGTTCGCGGCCGGTGGCGCGCAGCCCGTCCTCGTCCACGAGCAGCAGCGCGGCGGCGCCGTCGTTGAGCGGCGACGAGTTCCCCGCGGTGACGGTCCCGTCCTTGCGGAAGACCGGCTTCAGCTTGGCCAGCGCCTCCGGCGACGTGGTGTCGCGGATGCACTCGTCCCTGGCCAGGTCGACTCCGTCGACGGGCACGACCTCGCCGGCGTACAGGCCGTCGGCCCACGCCCGTGCCGCGTTGCGGTGGCTGGCGAGGGCGAAGGCGTCCTGCTCGTCGCGGCCGATCCCGTACCGCTCGGCGAGGAGTTCGGCGCCTTCTCCGAGTCCGACCGTCCACTCCTCGGGCATTCGCGGGTTGACCATCCGCCAGCCGAGCGTGGTCGAGTACATCTGCTGGTGCCCGGCGGGGAAGCCGCGCTCCGGCTTCTGCACGACCCAGGGGGCGCGGCTCATCGACTCGACGCCGCCCGCGACGGCGATCGACGCGTCGCCGACGGCGATGGCGCGCGCCGCCTGGACGACGGCCTCCATGCCGGAACCGCAGAGCCGGTTCACGGTCGTGCCGGGGACGGTGACGGGCAGCCCGGCGAGCAGCACGGCCATCCGCGCCACATCGCGGTTGTCCTCGCCCGCGCCGTTGGCGTCGCCGAAGAAGACGTCGTCGACACGGGCCGGGTCGAGCTCCGGCGTACGGGAGACGAGGGCGCCGAGCACCCCCGCCGCGAGGTCGTCGGGGCGGACGCCGGCCAGCGCGCCGCCGTACTTGCCGATGGGGGTGCGAACGGCGTCGACCACGTACACATCGCGCAGCCGGTCGGTCATGTCAGCTCAGCTCCAGTCCTGTCTCGTATCTCGTCGGGTGTGACGCCGGGCGCCGTCTCGACGAGGGCGAAGCCCTCGCCGGTCACGTCGAGCACGCCCAGGTCGGTGATGACGCGGTGCACGCACGCCTTGCCCGTCAGCGGCAGTGTGCAGGCGCGGACGAGCTTCGGGGAGCCGTCCTTGGCCGTGTGGTCGGTGAGGACGATGACGCGGCGGGCGCCGTGGACCAGATCCATCGCGCCTCCCATGCCCTTGATCACCTTTCCGGGGACGGACCAGTTGGCGAGGTCGCCGCCCGCGGACACCTGCATGGCTCCCAGGATGGCGGTGTCGATGTGTCCGCCGCGGATCATGCCGAAGGAGAGCGCGGAGTCGAAGTACGCGGCGCCGGGCCGGACCGTGACGGTCTCCTTGCCGGCGTTGATCAGATCCGGGTCGACCTCGTGCTCGTGCGGATACGGTCCGACGCCGAGGATCCCGTTCTCGGAGTGCAGGACGACGCTCACGCCGGGCGGCAGATGGCCGGGCACGAGCGTGGGGAGTCCGATGCCGAGGTTCACGTAGGAACCGTCGGTCAGCTCGGCGGCCGCGCGGGCGGCCATCTCGTCGCGGGTCCAGGCCATCAGGCGCGCACCGTCCCCCGTGGCGCGGGCGCGGAGACCGTGCGGTGCTCGATGCCCTTCGCGGCGGTCTGCTCCGGGGTGAGCGGCAGCACCCGCTGCACGAAGACGCCCGGCACGTGGATCGCGTCCGGGTCCAGCTCCCCGGGCTCGACCAGCTCCTCGACCTCGGCGATCGTCACACGGCCCGCCATGGCGGCGAGCGGGTTGAAGTTCCGGGCGGCCCGGCGGAAGACCAGGTTTCCGTGGCGGTCGCCCCTGGCGGCCCGTACGAGCGCGAAGTCGGTGGTGATGCCGCGCTCCAGGACGTGGTCGCGGCCGTCGAACGAACGGATCTCCTTGGCCGGGGACGGCACGGCGACGGCACTGTCGGGGCCGTAACGCCAGGGCAGTCCGCCGTCGGCGACCTGGGTGCCGACACCGGCCGGGGTGTAGAAGGCGGGGATCCCGCAGCCGCCGGCGCGCAGCCGCTCGGCGAGGGTGCCCTGGGGGACGAGCTCGACCTCGATCTCGCCGCCGAGGTACTGGCGGGCGAACTCCTTGTTCTCGCCGATGTACGAGCCGGTCACACGGGCGATACGGCCCGCGGCGAGCAGCACACCGAGGCCGCCGCCGTCGACGCCGCAGTTGTTGGAGACGACGCTCAGTGCGCGAACCCCGCGCGCGTGCACCGCCTCGATCAGTACATTCGGCACACCGCTGAGGCCGAAGCCGCCGACGGCGAGTGACGCGTGGTCGGCGATGCCGGCGACCGCGTCGGCCGCGGACCGTTCGACTTTGTCCATGAGGCTTCCGTTCGACGCCTGCCGTATCGTGTGCGTTCGCCAGATGAACTAAAGTTCATAAGCGAACCGCCCCCGAGTGTGGGTGCACGGGTCACGCATGTCAACGCCCTGGAGGTCCGATGCCGGCCGCACCCGCCGCCGAGCCGCCCGCCGAGGCTCCTGCCCAGGCTGCGGCCCAGGCCCTTGCCGAGGCCCCCGCCGAGGCCGTGGGTCCGCTGATGCGCGGTATCGCCGTCCTGCGCGCGGTCAGCGACGCCGGTGGCCGGATGAGCCTCAGCGACCTCGTCCGCACCACCGGTCTCGCCCGCTCCACCGTCGACCGGGTCGCCGCGACGCTCGCGCGCATGGGCTACGTACGCCTCGACGGCCATGAGGCGACGCTGGCACCGCGCCTCATGGAGCTGGGCAACGCCTATCTGGCCGCGGCCGGCCTGCCGGGCCCGCTCGGCCCGCTCGCCGAGCGGCTCGCCGACGAACTCGACGAATCGGTGTCGCTCGCCGTCCCGGACGCCGACGGCATCCGCTTCGTCCACCAGACCACGCGCCGGCGCGCCATGTCGCTGACCTTCCGCATCGGCGACCTGCTGCCCGCCGAACGCACGGCGCCCGGGCCGCTGTTCGCCGCCGCGTGGCCGGACGCCCGGTGGGCGGCATGGCGCCGCGGTCCCGGCTCCGGGACCGCGGACTTCGAGGAGCGGGCGGCCCGCGCCGCCAGGGACGGCTGGGCACTGGACGACCAGCTGATCGAGCCCGGTCTCGTGGCCCTCGCGGTCCCGGTGCGGGACCCGCGGGGACGGACGGTCTGCGCGCTGAGCGTCGTCAGCCACACCAGCCGCCACGGTGCCGACGCGCTGCGCCGCGCGCTCCTTCCCCGCGTACGCGAGACCGTGGCCGCGATGGAGCGCGAGCTCCACCGGGCGCCGCCCGCCGCCGGGCAGGCCACGGCGGGCGAGGCCGCCGGCGGCACCGCCGTGCGGGGCCTCGCGCACTGGACCGCCGCGTCGAAGCAGGAGCTCGGGGCCGAGTTCGTGGAGTCGCTCGCCCGCGGGCTGACCGTCATCACCGCCTTCGGCGAGGGCCGCGCGGAGCTGGGGCTCACCGCGATCGCCGAGGCCACCGGCCTCGCCCGCGCCACCGCCCGCCGCGCCCTCATCACCCTGGAGCACCTCGGCTACGTCACCTCGCAGGACCGGACCTTCCGCCTCACCCCGCGCGTGCTCGCCCTCGGCTGCCCGCCGCTCTCCCGGACGACGCTCTCCGACATCGCCGTGCCGCACATGGCCGAGCTGGTCCGCCACGTCCACGACTCCGCGTCCCTGGCCGTCCTCGAAGGCGAGGACATCCGCTACACCGCTCGCGTCGCCACCGAGCGCATCATGAGCGTCAACATCACCATCGGCACCCGCTTCCCCGCGTACGCGGCGTCCATGGGCCGGGTCCTCCTCGCCGGTCTCCCCGCCGACGAGCGAACGGCACACATCGGCCGCACCGGGCTGCGCGCCCTCACCCCCCGCACGGTCACCGATCCCGCCCGGCTGGCCGCGCTCCTCGACCGCGTCGTCGACGAGGGCTACGCGCTGGTCGACGAGGAACTGGAGGAGGGCCTGCGCTCCCTGGCCGTCCCGGTCCGCAACCACACGGGCCGCACCGTCGCGGCGCTCAACGTCGCCATGCACTCCGCCCGGCGCACCCTCGACGAATGCCTCACGGAGGTGCTCCCCCAGCTCCGTGCCACGGCCGCCGGCATCGAGTCCGATCTCCGCATCGCGGGCCGCTTCACCCGTATCGCCGAGGCGTGACGCCTGCCGGCTCCGTGCGGAAGGTCACTTCTCGTCGTCGCACTCCTCGCCATGGCACTTCTCGCCGTCGCACTTCTCGCCGTCGCGGGCGCGCGCTCCGGCACGGGTCCGGCCGGGCGACTGGGCCCGCTGCGGGTGGCGGCGGACGTACTCGTCCTCCAGGGCCGCCATCCGGGCCGTGTGGGTACTGAGCGCGTCCTCCGACCCGTAGAGCAGGGTCTCGTGGCGGGTGCGGTGGATGACCTCCAGTTCCTTGAGGAGCAGTCCGTCCGTCAGCTGCTCCGGCGCCACCCCGCGTTCCTTCTCGGCCATGGCTCACACCTCCGGGTCGGGACATCCAGCCTCGCAGCCTGCGGCTCCCCCCGCGCTCCCCGCCACGCGAATGGCGCATACCCGTATCGGGACGGAACGACACCGCACGGACGGCCACCGCCGCCGGGACAGTGGCACGGCCGGGGCGCCGGACCTGGGCCATTGGTACGGTCATGAGGCGCTCGGCCGGCCGGGAGGAGAGCTGAGGACCCATGGCGGTGGACGAACTCGACACCCGCATCCTGCGGCTGCTGATCGAGCAGCCCCGGACCAGCGTGCGGGAGTACGCGCGCATCCTCGGTATCGCGCGCGGCACGCTCCAGGCCAGGATCGACCGGCTGGAGCGGGACGGGGTGATCACGGGCAGCGGTCCGTACCTGTCCCCCGCCGCGCTCGGCCATCCGGTGCTCGCGTTCGTGCACATCGAGGTCACCCAGGGGCATCTGGACGAGGTCGGCGACGCACTCGCCGAGGTGCCGGAGATCGTCGAGGCGTTCTCGATCACCGGTGGCGGGGATCTGCTGACCCGGGTGGTGGCCCGGGACAACGGTCATCTGGAGGATGTGATCCAGCGGCTGATCAATCTGCCCGGCGTGGTCCGTACGCGTACGGAGATGGCGCTGCGCGAGCGGGTGGCGCACCGGCTGCTGCCGCTGGTCGAGTCGGTGGGGCGGGACACTCGCTGACCCGGCCGTCCGCGCCGGCCGGGCGTCGGCCGACCCGTGCCGGGGAACGCATGACCGGGTGACCGGGTGACCGGGTGCAGCGGACCGATTGGCATCCTGGAGTGCATGAGCACAGCGCAGAGCACTTCGGTCATCTTCGATCTCGACGGGACGCTCGTGGACAGCGAGCCGAACTACTACGAGGCGGGCCGCCGGGTCCTCGCGAGCCACGGCATCACCGATTTCACCTGGGAGGACCACAGTCGCTTCGTCGGCATCGGCACCCGCGAGACGCTGGAGGCGCTGCGCGAGCGGTACGGGATCGGCGCGCCGGTGGACGAGCTGCTGGCGGGAAAGAACCGGCACTACCTGGAACTGGCGAGGGCCAGGACCGACGTCTTTCCGGAGATGTGGAAGTTCGTGCGACGGCTGCACGCGGACGGCGTGCCGATGGCCGTGGCCTCCGGCTCCTCGCTCTCCGCCATCGAGGCCGTGCTGGCGGGCACCGGCCTCGACGCCTACCTCACCACCCTGGTCTCCGCGGAGGAGGTCGCCCACGGAAAGCCCCGTCCGGACGTCTTCCTGGAGGCGGCGCGCAGGCTCGGCGCCGCTCCGGCCGACTGCGTCGTGCTGGAGGACTCCCCGCCGGGTGCGGCGGCGGCGCACGCCGCGGGCATGCGCTGCATCGGCATCCCGTACGTGCCCGAGACGGCGAAGGACGAGGCGTTCGAAGCGGCCGGGCTGCTCTTCCGGGGCGGGCAGGCCGAGTTCACCGCGCGGGCCGCTTACGACTGGCTCGGCTGACGGTACGTCATCGCGCCCGTGCCACCGCCCGGTGCTTGCCGGGCGGACGTGCGCTTGGCGAACGCGCGCCTGTCGACGGCCGAGCCGGGACGGGACGGCGCGGCCGGGGGCGGGCGGGGGCGGGCCGGGCCTCAGCCGAGGAAGGAGAGCCGCACCTGGCGCTGCGGGTTGTCCCTGTTGGTGTCCGCCAACCTCCGCAAAGACAACCCTCAGCATAGACGCGCACTTGCCTGGCGAGAGAGCCACTGACCAACCGGGCGGGCGGGAGGCGGCCCGCGAGACATCGCGGGCTAAAATCCCGCCACCCGGACAGAGAAGTACCAGGTCAGGGCCTGATCCAGTGAGTGGATCAGGCCCTGAGTGGTTCCTGGAGAGCGTTTGGGAGAAAACTGAGAGAAGATCTCAGTTGGGCTCTCCCAACGGGCAGCAGCCGCACCCGCCTCCTGGCTCGTCTCGGCGATCCGACTGAACGCCAAACAGCCCCTGGACAGCGCCCGCAACGTCTCAGCTCCAGTCCGACATGGGCGCGTATTGCACGCATACGCGCGCCTCCATGCGCCCTCGCGTGCACCCTCCTTGCGCCCCGCGCTCCCCTCCTACGGTCATGGAACAGCGAGGGCCGGAGTGAAGTCCGACCCCGACGGGAGCAAGGTGCGGCAGATAGCCGCATCGACCTGACGTCGGCCGGATCTGCCCGCCTTGGGGGATGGGGCGGTATGAGTGCCCGACGCAGGGTCCATTACAGCTTCGAGCAGGCAGTCCAAGCCTCTGTGTCCGCGTTTGGAGCGGAGGTCACGCCGAAACTGAGAGGCAGCGGGTGGCAGGAGGACCAGCTCCGGGGGCCGCTGGAGAACATGATCCGGTCCGTGTGCCGTGGCCTGGGTCTGGACGTCACCCTCATCGGTGAGGTTCCGCTCGTCGACATGAGGGCCCGCCCTGACTATGCGGTTGAGGTCGGTGGCGCTCTCGTCGGTTACATCGAGCTCAAGAAGCCGGGCACCCAGGCCGACCCGTCCGTCTACACAGGCCGCAATGCCGAACAGTGGGCGAAGCTGCGGCTGCTCAACAACGTACTGCTCTGTGACGGGGACGAGTTCTCTGTCCACCAGCAGGGCCAGCAGGTTGGCGAAGTGGCCTCAATGCGCGGCTCGGTCCTCACCTCCGGCGCCCGTCTTGCTCCCGCCGACGGGGCGCTTGCGCGGGTGCTGTACGACTTTCTGACCTGGGAACCGCAGACACCCCGCACCACGAGCCAGCTCATCCGAGCAGTCGCCGGACTCTGCCAACTCCTGTCGGAAGAGGTCGGAGAGGCGATCGCGCAGGAGAAGAGCCGACGCCGTCTGCCAGCCTTTACAAGACTTGCCAAGGACTGGCGGCACTTGCTGTTCCCAGAGGCGACCGATGCCGAGTTCGTCGAACAGTACGGCCAAGCCGTCGTGTTCGCCCTTCTGCTCGCTCGGGTGGAGGAGATCACCTTCGAGGGCGAGACCATGCACAGTATCGCCACGAAGCTGGGCAAGAAGCACTCGCTGATGGGCCAGGCTCTGGACGCCCTCGCCGGAGACTCGGTCGCTGGACTGTCCACCACGCTCAACACACTGCTCCGTGTCATCGGCGCGGTCAGATGGGACGTGCTGGACGACGGAACGGGCGACGCCTATTTCCTGCTCTACGAGCACTTCCTTCACATCTACGACCCTGAGCTGCGGATACGCACCGGCTCGTACTACACACCACGTGGTGTCGTCTCGGCCATGGCCAGGCTGGTCGAGGACGTGCTGAGACGGGAGGGATTCCGTATTCCGTCCGGCTTCGCATCTCCCGATGTGGTCCTTGTCGATCCGGCCATGGGCACCGGCACTTTCCTGCTGTCGGCACTGGAGCTCGCTGCCGAGACCATCGCCGAAGAAGAGGGCCCAGGCGCGGTGGGCCCGCGCCTGCGAGAGATGGTGGGGCGTCGACTGGTCGGCTTCGAGATGCAGGTCGGTCCGTTCGCAGTCGCAGAACTGCGTATGCACGCCATGCTCAAGCAGTACGGGTCTGCGGCCCCCTCCCAGGGCCTCAGGCTGCTGGTGGCTGATGCCCTGGACAGCCCGACAGCCGAGTTCAACTGGATCCCCCACACCTACCGGGCGCTCGCCGAATCCCGCCGCCAGGCCAACCAGGTCAAACGGGACGAGCGTGTCATGGTCGTCATGGGCAACCCGCCTCACGACGCTGTGAGTCGTGGCGCTGGCAAGTGGGTGGAACGAGGGGAGCCTGAGGCGGACACCCCCGCCCCGCTGGGGGCCTTCCGGCAACCCGGTAACGGCAGGTACGAGTCGAAGATCGCCAACCTCTACGTCTATTTCTGGCGCTGGGCCACCTGGAAGGTCTTCGACGCACACGACGACGCGCCATTCGGTGTCGTCGCGCTGATCACACCGAAGGCATGGCTCAAGGGACGGGCGTTCGCCGGAATGCGCCGCTACCTGCGGGAAACCTCCGACGAGGGCTGGATCATCGACCTGTCGCCGGAGGGCCACCGCGCGGATGTCGCGACCCGCATCTTCCCTGAGGTCGCCCAGGAGCTGTGCATCGCAATCTTCGTACGATGGCGGGACAGCCCCAGGCCGCGGACAAACCGGCAGACCGCAAAGGTAAGACACCTCAAGGTCGGCGGACGCCGCGACGAGAAGATCGAACGCCTGACGACCCTCAGGCTCGACGACCCCGAATGGCGCGTGTGCGCCACGGGCGAGACGGATGCCTTCCTGCCACCCGGCAGCGACCTGTGGGAGTCCTGCCCGCAGTTGAGAGACCTGATGCCGTGGTCGTCCCGTGGCGTCACCCCGGGGCGCATGTGGGTCTATGCACCGGACAAGGACACGCTCCACAAACGGTGGCGGCGTTTTGTCGCCGTGGACACCGAGCGGCGTGCCGAGATGCTCGGAGACTCGGGAGAGCGAACACCTGATGACAATGTCCCGCCCCTGCCGGGGGTCGAATCTCATGGACGGACAACACTCGCCACCGAGCACAGGACCAACGCTCAAACAGTGCGCATCGGATTCCGGTCGTTCGACCGGCAATATGTCCTGCCGGACAGCCGATTGATGGAACGCGGCAGAGCGGACCTCTGGCGAGTCCGCAGCGACCGCCAGATCTACACCATCGAACAGAACGCCCACCCGGTGGTCAACGGGCCAGCACTGGTCTTCAGCGCCCTCATTCCCGACATGCACTACTTCAACAACCGCAGCGGTTGCGCCCGTCCTCTTTACCGCAACGCCGCCGGTACGCTGCCCAACGTCACGACCGGTCTGCTCCCCCTGCTCTCCGGGCGGCTCGGCGTACCAGTCGTCGCAGAAGACCTGCTGGCGTACATCGCCGCGATCGCGTCCCACCCGGAGTACACAGATCGATTCGAGGAAGACCTCGAAGTCCCGGGCGTCCGGATACCAATCACCTCTGACCATTACCTGTGGGAGCGGGCGGTTGCCATCGGCCAGCGAGTCCTGTGGCTGCACACCTACGGCGAGCGGTACGCCGATGAGACGGCCGGGAGGCCGTACGGCAGGGTGTTGCTGCCACGCGACCGTCCCCGATGCGTCGCGGAGATTCCGGATGATGCGGAAGCCATGCCGGAGAAGCTGACGTACGACCCCGTGACACAGGACCTGTGGGTTGGCAGTGGACGGATCAGTCCAGTGCCTCGCGCGGTCCGGGAGTACGAAGTGTCCGGGATGAACGTTCTCGACAAGTGGTTTGGCTACCGCCGAAGGAATCCCGCCGGCAAGCGGCGCCTCGAACTGGACCATGAGTTCGCTCGGCGCTGGCTTCCGTCATGGACCACGGAACTGCTTGAGCTGTTGAATGTCCTCGGCCTGCTCGTGCAGGAAGAGCAGGCACAGGCCGACCTCTTCAATGAGGTGTGCGCGGGCCCACTGATCACGGTGACGGACCTGACCACAGCGGGCATCCTTCCCGTGCCCACAGAGGCGACCAAGGCGTTGAAGGCGACATCGGACGCGGGCGACGCCCTATTCGACCTGTGAGCGAAGCAGCGGCTCGTCTCCACTGCCATGCCCGTGGCTCCGGCAGAACCTGGCTGCGTGAGGGGCATCAGGCAGCGGGACAACTCACTGCGCTGCTCCCTTCGGCTCATCAGCCGCGGACGGGGGACGTACCTGCCCTCGTTGAACGGCGTGAACCACGCCTTGAACGCCATCGGTGCGACGCCGAGAGCCGCTCCGACGGCGGTCTCGTCGATGCCGTCCATGGAGTCGTCGTAGAGCCACTCGTGGTCCATGTCCTCGTAGACGTTGTCGGCGAACGAGTCGAGCGCGGCCGAGACGCCGTGGTCGAGCAGCCCGAAGGTCTCCATGGTCACGTTCGTCTCATTCAGCAGCAGCTTCAGCGCAAGTTCCTCGGCGACGCAGCCATGGGTTCACGCGTCACCACCCGACCGCGCAGAGTCCTGGCCCGCCACTCGCGTAGGAGAACACGATGACGACCACCTCAAGCTGGGCACTTCTCAACGTTCCACGGGGCGTTTGGCGGCCGGAGCTCACCGATACAGTCCCACCGCAGCGAATCACTGACCGAAGAAACTGAACGGAACCTGACGGTTGGTGTTGCTCCTAATAGTGTCGCCGACCTCCACAAAGACAACCCGCAGCACAGCCATCGGTCTCCCGACCCGAACAAGCTGCTTGCGCAGCAGGGGCGGAGCCAGTGGGCTGGCGCCTGCCGTAGGCCGCCACCCGCTGTCCCCCGGCTCGGTTCTACAGGCCCGGCGTACAAGGCAATCGAGGTCCTCGCTCCGCTCGCGCCCACCTTGCCCGAGGCAATCGCGGCCTCGAGCGCAGAGCCCTACCTGCTGTACAGCGGCCAGCACCACGACCTTGGCGTGATTGTCCAGGCCCTGACCACCACCAGCACCGAACTGCTCCTTCTCGGTGCCGCGCCCGGGATCGACCTATGACTTGACGGCGACCCGCGCCGACGGCATCGCCCAGGCGTCACCGACGCCGACGCCCCTACGTGGAGACCACCGCAGACTCCGACGACCAGGGCGCCGCCGACACTGTGCGCACTCCCATCAAGCGCCCGAAGGGCCAGCGACACAACGGCAGGGCGAAATAGGCCAACTCCGCCCTCGCCAGGCTCCGCGTCCCTGCCGAGCGCGACTTCGCCGAACTCGGGCGCTGGCGGGTGCTCGACCTGTTGCGGATCAGCCCGAATCGCGTTACCCGCCGCGCTTCACGCCCTCCTCGTGATCACACAAAAGCGATCTTCACTGGCGAGGGGGTAGATCGTAAACGCTCAGCACGAGCGCCGCAGTGAGGATCTGCGGTGGCTTCGTCGACATCAACTGCTGCTGGTCGAGCAGTGCGAGACGCTTGCGAAGCCGTACATCGAGCTCGACAGCCTTGCGGTGGAGGCTCTCGGAGGACTCCTTGGGCTTCTCGCCCCTTCGTTCCTTCTCGGAGGCCGCCGCAGCATCGAGGAGCAGCCGCTCACTCTCCGAGGTCAGGCGCTTGGTCACTAGTTCCCGGGTGTTGACCAACTCTGCCAGGCGACGGGGCTGGACCTCGGCCAGGTATTCGGGAAGCTGGTTGGCAATGATCCAGCTGGTTGCCTTGTCTTCGGCGTCTGCGAGCCAGTGAAGACCGCGCGCGATGTCGACCGCCGTGCCGTTGGGAGCCTCGGCGCAGTCGAGGTAGGGCGCGGGGCCGGCCGGGCGCACGGTGCCGCGGCTGTCCACGTAGGCGTAGGCGAACCGTCTTGCCACCGACGCGCCCGTGGCGTCCGCGACCTCTTCGACCACCCCGACGAGAAGGTGCGGTTCGTCGAGGGTGGCCGAAACGAGGACGGTGCCCCGGTTGAGGGCGCTGCCGAAGTTCCGGATGGTTTCGGCCATGACGGCGTCATGCAACAGGTGGCCGGGAGCGAGCAGATCGACGTGACCGCGGTCGTCAGGCCGGACGTGGCTGAGGTCGAAGGTGACGTGATTGTACTTGGTGGCAATGGGCCCGTTACCTGCCGAGCGGATGTGCTGGGGCACGTGGGCTATCTCGTAACGCCCCCGTTCGCGCTTGACGATCCGGCCCCCGAGCCGGGTGAAGGCGTCCTTGAAGGCCGATTCGATGTCGTGCGGCTGAAGACGCCGGGCGCGGGCGTCGTCCATCGCGGCGCGCAGGGCGCGAAGATCGGCGTCCGAGAAGTGCTCCGAAGCGAGCGCGCGCTCGTCCAGGAGGCCCTTGAGGCCGTCTCCAACGGTGGCGTCGATGACCTCGTACATCCGATCCTTGACAGCCGGCTGCTCACCGTACTGGATGGCATTGAGGAGCAAGTCTCGCAGCGGGGTCTCGGCAAACGCCTCTCCCAGCACATCGAAGACCTTCCCGCCGTACGTCTCGCGCATCTGGTCGAGTTTCTCCAGCAGGCGCGTGAAGACCTCACCCTCGCGGGTGTTGGAGGCGACGAGGTTCCAGAGCCGGCAGACCGCCTCCTGGCCGATGCGGTGAATGCGGCCGAAGCGCTGCTCAATGCGGTTGGGATTCCAGGGCAGGTCGTAGTTGACCATCAGGTGTGCGGCCTGCAGGTTGAGTCCCTCGCCGGCGGCGTCGGTGGCCAGCAGGATCTGAACGTCGCGGTTCTTGGTGAACTCCTCGGTGATCTGCCGCCGCTCGGCCCGGCGTACGCCGCCGTGTATGGCCTTGACTGCATCGGGCTTGCCCAGAAGCGACGCGATCTTGCGCTGCAGATACTGGAGGGTGTCGCGGTGCTCGGTGAAGATGATGAGTTTCCGAGGCCGGCCATTGGCGTCTGTCACCAGCGTGTGGTCTCGAAGGAGGGCGGACAGCTCGGTCCACTTGCGGTCCGTACCTGCCTCTCGGACCCGCTGCGCCGTCTTCACCAACGCCCTCAGCTCGACGAGCTCGACGTTGAGCTCCTCGACCGTCTGCGCCGCCGTCGCGGCATCGAGCAGTTCCTCCTCGGTCTCCTCGATCTCTTCGGCATTGAAGTCGTCATTGTCGAAGTCGGCGAGGTCGATGGTGGGCATGCTCTCGCGCCAGGTGCCGTTGAGGATCTCCTGCTTCTTGCGCTCCAGGCGCTCGGTACGCCGCACGAGGCTCTTGTAGATCGCCTCGGGGCTGGAGGCCAGGCGTCGCTGCAGAACGGTGAGCGCAAAACCGACAGTGTTCTTGCGTTTACCACCGACGCGGTCGGCGCGGTTCATCCCCTCGCGGACATAGTGGGTGACGTCCTCGTAGAGGTCGTACTCGAGTGCCGTGAGCTCATAGGGGACGGTCTCCGCGATGCGCTCGGGGAAGAGCTTCCTGCCCTCGAAGGTGAGCAGATCTTCCTTGATCATGCGCCGCATGATCCCGCTGACGTCGGTACTCCTCTTCTGCCTGCCCTCGAACCGGTCACGGTCCAGCAGCGTGAGGAAGAGCTGGAAGTCCTCCTCCTTTCCCGAGTGCGGGGTAGCTGTCATCAGGAGCAGGTGACGAGTGATCTCGCCGAGCATCTCACCGAGCTGGAACCTCTTGGTCTTCTCCAGCTTGCCACCGAAGTAGTGGCCCCCCATCCGGTGCGCCTCATCGACCACGATCAGGTCCCACTCCGACTCCTGGAGCTGCGCCTTCAGGTGCTCGTTACGGGAGAGCTGATCCATGCGAGCGATCAGGAGCGGGGCGGAGTCGAAGACGTGGGGATGGAGCTTGGAGTCGATGACCTGGTTCGTGAGCAGGTCGAAGCGGAGACCGAACTTGAAGAAGAGCTCGTCCTGCCACTGATCGACCAAGCCCCCCGGAGCCACAACAAGGCACCGCTCGACGTCGTCGCGCAGCAGGAGCTCCTTGATGTAGAGCCCAGCCATGATCGTCTTTCCCGCACCCGGATCGTCGGCGAGTAGGAAGCGCAACGGTGTACGGGGCATGAGCTCGCCGTACACGGCGCGGATCTGGTGCGGGAGCGGCTGGACGTCGCTGGTCGCCACAGCAAGCATCGGGTCGAACAGGCCTGCCATTGAAATCCGCTGAGCCTCGGCAACCAGCTTGAAGTCACGTACGCTCGCGTCGAAGGCGCGGCTGCCGCTGTGAGCGACGCTGAGCTTCTCCTCGTCCTTCCGGAAGACGACCCGCTGGTCGAGGACGCCTCCGGCGGTCTTGTAGGTCAGCTCGAGTGCGTTCGCACCGTGCCACTGGGCTGCGACGACCGTGACGACCTCCGCCGGTATGAGGCCGTCGATCCGCAGACCCGGCTTCAGCTCCTCGAGCAGCACGTACACAACCTCCTGCTTGGCAGCCTACGAACGCTACTCGGGCGTTCCGGCGATTTCCTGATCCCGTCGACTTCGTCAACCGGGGTCGCTAATCTTCCCAGAGGTCATGCGAGTCGGCGGGGGCAATGGAGCGAGAAGCACGTCATCACCTGCGTGGTGTGGTGGAGGACGTCAGCGGGTGGCGCAGCCTCGCGGTGCGGATCGTCGAGCACCGTGAGCCCGTCGAGACAGCGGCAGAAGACGCCGCCAGGCAGTTCCTCGACCGAGTGACTTCTCTCGGGACCGGAGGCAACACCGCATGGCGCGTACTGCAGGTGTCGCCGTCCGACGTCGACCTGGTGGCCTCCCTGGCCTGCCGTCAGGCTCTTCCGGTGCTCACCGCGCATGCCCAGCAGGGCGTCCACCAGTTGACCAACGACGTCGGCCAGGCGCTGAGGTCCGTTCGGGCGCTGTTCGGTGCACGCCGGATCTTGTCGGGCAAGAGCCGAAAGGACGAAGCAGGGCAGGCTGCGACGTACCTGACTTCCTTTCACGAGTGGGCTGCGAGCACCCCACTTGTATCCGAGTTGGAAAGCCTGGCAGCATGGGACAGGAGCGCTGTCCCCGCGATCGGGCTCTCGGCCATCCTCGATGACACGGTCGGCTTCGCCCACCGCCTAAGCGGCCGAGCCGAACTCGTCGGGCGGCATGAACTGGCCGTCGCCAAGACCGCGATCAGAGCTATCGATCAGGCCCTACAGCGCGAGGACAAGTTCAGAACGGCGGTAAACACCGCCGGCCATGCCGTCCGAGAGGCCGAGGCTCGCAAGCTCGTCGCCGAAATGCCCGTCGAGCGGCTCAAGGACGCCACCAGCGGCCAACTGCGCATCACGGCGCTGATCGATGCCGGAATCAGGACCGTGCAACAGGTACTCGACCAGAAGTCACGGATTCGATCGCTCCCCGGAGTCGGTGAGACGACGGGCAACCGGATGGTCGGCGCCGCGCGAACCATCTGGCAAACCACGCTGGACGAGATGCCGGTCCGGATCGACGTAAGGAAGCGATCCAACGCCACCACGAAGCTCCTCAAGGCGATGCGGGCTTGGGACGCGGCACGCTCGATCCGCAGCGCAACAGCCGACCTCGCTGCCGCCGACGCGGTTCGACCGCTCCTCCAAAGCCTTGATTCCCAGACTTCCCACGTGGTTCTCGTCCCCCAGGCGCGGACCGTCGCCGAGTTGCGTACTGCACTAGCGGCCGTCGAGCGCCGCGGGGCGCTGCTCAGCGGTGAGACCAACGCCGCGGGCGGTGATCCTTGGGAGGATTTCATCACCCGCCCGGCCGACTACTACGCGATGCTCGCGGAGCTCGGGTTCCTGGCCGACGACGCCGAGAAGAGCCAAGGCGACCTGCCGGCCGACATCGTCGAGGCGATCAGGGGGCTCACACTCGACACCAGCCATCTGAAGGCGTCCCTGCGTGGGTACCAGTCATTCGGTGCCCGCTTCGCGATCGTGCAACGGAAGGTCATCATCGGCGACGAGATGGGGCTGGGAAAGACCGTCGAATCACTCGCCGTACTCACCCACTTGCGCGCCAAGGGCTCGTCTCACTTCCTGGTCGTGTGCCCCGCCGCTGTCGTGACCAACTGGGTGCGCGAGGTCCAGGCCAAGTCCGATCTGCGCGCGTATCGCCTGCACGGGCTCGGTCGCGACGACGCGCTGAAATCCTGGATCCGCAATGGTGGAGTCGCGGTCACCACCTACGACATCCTCGGTTGGATGGAAGGCCGGATCCCCGAACGCGCCAGACCTGCATGCCTGGTCTTCGACGAAGCGCACTACATCAAGAATCCGGGCGCCCAGCGAACCCGGCGCTCCACGGCCCTGATCAACAGCTCGGAGCGAACGATCCTCCTGACGGGCACCCCACTGGAGAACAGGATTGAGGAATTCCGCAATCTCGTCGGCTACCTCCGGCCAGACCTGTCGATCAGCGCCTCGGAAATAGCTCCTCGCCAGTTCCGGAAGCAGGTGGCACCGGCCTACTTGCGGCGCAACCAGGAAGACGTCCTCACCGAGCTCCCGGAGCGGTTCGAAGTCGACGAGTGGATGCCAATGTCCAGCGCCGACGAGCAGCACTACCGAGCGGCTGTCATCGAGGGCAACTTCATGGCCATGCGCCAGGCCGCGCTACGCGCCGGCGCCAAGTCCGAAAAGATGCAGCGCCTCATCGACATCGTCCAGGAGGCAGAGGACAACGAGCGCAAGGTGCTGGTCTTCTCGTACTTCCGTGACGTCCTCGACGAAGTGGCGTCGGTCCTTCCGGGCAAGGTGTTCGGGCCCCTTACCGGCTCTGTTCCCGCCGCGAAGCGACAGAGCATGGTCGATGAGTTCTCCCAATCCCCCCACGGGGCAGTGCTCGTCGCGCAAATCGTGGCAGGCGGCGTCGGTCTGAACATTCAGTCGGCATCGGTCGTCGTGATCTGCGAGCCCCAGCTCAAGCCGACGACCGAATGGCAAGCCATCGGCCGCTCCCACAGAATGGGGCAGCTGGAGTCAGTACAAGTACACCGCCTGCTCTCCGAAGAAGGCGTCGACCAGCGCATCATTGAGATCCTGGCGCGCAAGAGCCAACTCTTCGCGGAGTTTGCCCGAGTCTCAGAAACCGCCGACAGCGCCCCGGAAGCGTTCGACATCACAGACGCCGAGCTGGCACGGGAGATCGTGGCGGCCGAGCGTGAACGCCTCCTCACGGGCGGCTGACAGACGCGAGACACGGAGCCGACTGCAGTCGGCCGACCCAGGCGCTCACCTCTCTCTGACCGTCGCCGGCACCGGGAGACCGGCGAGGCCAGCTGGGTCTCAGGCAACAGGTGCCACGTCTTCCCGGGGCCGTCCGGTGACGATGGCCTGGATTACGACTTCAGGGTCGGCTCTGGCAAGCACCCGCTGTTGTACGAGGTCAACGCCACGCAGGGGCCGGGAGGTCAGATCGAACTCGGGGAGACCGGGGTGAGGGCCGCCCAGAGATACGCCAGCAGCGATCGCTGGAGGATCCTGGTAGGCACATCGGTACTGGATCCCGACCGGCGGGAGCTACGCATGCTGCCAAATCCGTTCGGCGACCATGGCCGTGGCCTGTACCGAGAGGAGGGCGGCGCGCTTCGGTTCTCCTATCGAATCTGATCGCGAATGATCTGACTGCCAGCCCTCTGCCCCGCGGTAGTTGGTCACCGCCGGGCAGAGCCGCCTCGGTCAGCTACAAGGGGAGGAACGGACTGGGCTTGCCGTGCCAGGAGATGCGCAACGCGTCGCGGGCTCGGGTGGTGGCGACGAAGAGTTGGTTTCGGCTCTTCTGGAGTTCGCGTTCGTATCGCTTAGGGTCGATCTTTTCGTACTGCTCGACGAGGGCGGTGCGCGGAAGAATGCCGTCGCTCGCACCGATGATCGCGAGCTTCTGGTACTCAAGCCCCTTGAATCGATGCATCGTACCGATGTGGACTTCTCCCCCACCCTGCGGGCCGTCCTTGGTGAGGGTGGCTGTGGTGATGCCATGCTTCATCTCCAGGTCGGTGGCGACGCGGCCGGCCATCTCGCCGTCGGCGACGCAGACAGCCATGGTGCCGCTCGGGTCGCGTACGGTGCCGTCCGCGCCAGGCTGGGTGATGTTCGCGCGCCACTCCTTGAGAGCCTCAGCGAGCTGGGCGATCTCGTCGGTCCAGTCGGCGCAGGCGACGTACTCGGGGGCTGGGCCGTGCAGCAGGGAGTGGTAGCCGTCTAGGGTGTCGGTGCCGTCGTCGAGGTCGTCGTAGGTTGCCCCGCTGACGACCTTGGCGGCCTGGTCGAGGATCTCCTGGGTGGTGCGGTAGCTGAGCGTCAGCTTCGAGGCACGACCGCGGATGTGGACGCCGACGGTGGAGAGGGTGACCTGCCGGTCGTAGATCCGCTGGTGCGTGTCGCTTGCGATGAAGAGGTCGCCCTCGCCGGACGCGACCATGGCGCGCAGCATCTTCCAGTGGGCGGGGCTGAGGTCCTGGGCCTCGTCGACGACGATGTGCTGGTAGCGATGACGCAGGTAGCGCATGGCGGAGCTGTTGTCGTCGAGGTGGACCAGGTCGCCGCCGCCGATGTCCGCCTTTCGCTCGGCACGGATCTTGATCTTGTGGGCGCGTTCCATCTCGTAGCGGGCCGCCCGTTCGGCGGACTGGGCCCAGGTCTCCCGGCCCAGGCCGTTGAGGCGCAGAGTGAACTGGTCGAGCAGCTTCCAGATGGCGGCACGTTCGGGGCGGCTCAGCGCGCGCCCCATACCTGCGCGGCGGGCCTTGAAGTAGTCCTGGCGGGTCGCGAGGGACTGGCCGAGGACGATCTGTTCCCATTCGTCGAAGAGGAACTCGGCGCCCCAGCGCTGCTCATCGTGCTCGAAGAGGACTTCGCGCAGGACGTCCAGGGCCCGGTCGTCGGAGATCAGGCTGCGCTGCGAGCCGGGCGCGGTGTTCTCGTTGAGGACGCTCTGCGCGAGCTGGTCGATGTGCTTGATGTCGACGCGGCCGAGCAGTGCCGGATCCATGAGCGAGGTGAGCCTGGAGCGCAGGTCGGCCGTGAGGTTCTTGGTGTACGTGGTCAGCAGGATCGGCTTGCTGTGGCCGGAGGGCAGGGCGGCGGCGAGACGGGCGACGCGGTGCAGGGCGACGATGGTCTTGCCGGTGCCGGGGCCGCCGCTGACACGGGCCGGGCCGCCGTAGTTCCGCTCGACGATCTTGCGCTGAGTGGGGTGGAGATACACCTTCCAGGCGCGGAAGTCGCCCTCGGCCAGGACGTTGCGGATGTCGTCGTCGACCGTGGTGACCGCGGTCCTAGTGAGGGCCGCCGCCATGTCGTCCTCGAAGCCCGGCTCAAGTTCGGTGGCAGCAGGCTGGGTGATCTCACGCTCCACCTCGTCCACAGACATTCCGGAGCCGAGGCCGGTGAGGACCTCGGCGGTCAGCCGCGGAGCGCCGGCGATGAGGTGGTCGAGTTCCTCGTCGGTCGTTACGGTGAGGGCGAGGTCGATGAGCGCGTCGGCGACACCGAGCCGACGCAGGTCTCCCGGGGCGCAGCCGACGAGGAGTGGTTCTGCGGCGACGGCAGGTTCCGGCGCCACGACGGGTGCGGGTGTGGGTTCGACCGGCACGGTCTGCTCGTCCGGAGCCGGAGTGAGCTGGAGTCCCGCACGCTGGAGGACGCTCTGACCGACGACGCCGAGGTCGACGAACTCGATCTCACCGGTGATCCGGTTGATGGCGACGGTGAGTTCCTCGTAGACGTCCTTGCGGTGGCGGACGGCGACGATCAGCCACTGCGGGATGCCATCGGCGCCGACGCCGGCCCGGGCGAGAAGTGCCCGGTACGTACGGTCAATCTTGGCGCGGAAGATCCGGCCGTCGCCCTTAAGGGGCTTGAGGTCGAGGCTGGGGTGATCGGGGTCGAGGCGGAATTGGTGACAGAAGTCGTAGAACTTCGTCTTGACCGACGACTCCATCTTGTAGAGCTCGTTTTCGGCCTTCTGGTAGAGGCTGAGGCGTGCGGTCATCGTGCGGCACCCTGTTCTTCGGAGTCGGGGCGGGTGGTGGCGTTGGGGAGCACGGTCAGCAGGGCGTCGAGATCGGCGAGCCAGTCGTCGGCCGAGCGGACGGTGAACCCGGCGTCGCGGTAGGCGCGCCAGGTCTTGTCGCTCTCCTCGTCCTCGTGGTCGTACGGCTCAGCCATGACGGCGATCCGCTGGTCTCTGTGGCCCCAGGCGAAGTCGGCGAGCCAGCCGCGTTCGCCGAGTTCGAAGCCGTAGGCGGGGGCTGCCTTGCCGCCGTCGGCCAGGGCGTGGGCGAGGCGGGTGAGGGGGGCGTCGGGTTCGTCCTCGTCGAGGTACTCGAGGATCTCCCGGTCCCACAGCAGATCACGCAGCTTCGCTTCGAGCGGAGTGGCGTCGGGTGCCTCCACCGCAGGGCGCTGCGGCGCGGGTGTGCCGGTGCCGTACCGCACGACCAGCGATTCGAGTTCGCCGAGGCCGCCGAGAGCCTTGAGGACCGAGATGTCGAAGCGCGCCGCGGTCGCTGTGGTGAGTTGGATGCCGTCGCCGCCGTCGTGGGCGAGGAACTGCAGGATGTTGGACCACTGGAGCCAGGCGCGCCAGCGCGCCTTGTGTTCGGGCGTGCCGAGCTGGTCGGGTGCGGTGTCGTCGAGGCAGGCCAGGGCGGACCAGTGACCGGTGGCGCCGTCGACGAGGAAGGCAACGGGGAGACCGGACTGGTCGCAAGTCTGGAACAGGTTGAGCGTGCCGGTGCCCTGGACGGGCGCCGGGTCGATCCCGTCGGTGCGGCCCCAGGCGTCAAGGAGCCCGCTGAGCGTCTGACGCGTCTGGTCGGGGGTGCCGTTGCCGACGAGGATCTCCTGGCTGGTCCCGAGGAGCCCGCCGGCCATGGCTGATGCCCGCTTGCCCCAGGCCGCGTCGTCCGGACTGCGCAGGTAGGCGAGGAGCATGGTCATCGGGTCGGTGAAGGCGGTGGCCGCGAGGTCGTCGCCGCCACGGTCGGCGTAGAGCTGTTTGGCGAGGTCCTGGGCGCTGCGCGGGTACGGCGGCCACACCGGCTCGGCCGCCTCCCGCCCCGCGGCGGACTCCGCCGTGTTCGTCTGCCGCTCGAAGGCGTCGAGGTCGTCCCAGGTGAGCTGGAAGACGGCGCGACCCTCGGCCCGGAGCCGGTTGCGCTTGTCGGCGTCGCCGGCGAGCCGGTTGTGCTGGCGGGTGGCGTGGAAGCGGTGTCCGTCGAGGTAGACGGTAATCTTCTGCTTGGGACCGTCAACGCGTTCGAAGGTGAAGTCGGTACGGGTGTAACCCTCGTTGCGCTGGGCGGTCAGACGCCAGCCGTGCACGGTGCCGACCTCGTCCAGACGCAGGTAGGCGCTGTTGTCGCTGCTCTCCTCCAGCACGGCGTCGCCGCGCTGTCCGGCCCACCCGCGCAGGGCCTTGAGGAAGCGTGCCTCCAGATCGGACTCGACCTGTCCGTCGAGACCGATCTGGTCAGTGTTGCCGACCTTCTTGGTGTCCCAGGCGTCGGTGTCGGTGCCCAGGAGTTCGTCGAGGATCTCCAGGGCAGCCTGGCGAGAGACCCGCTCGATGTACTGCTCGTCGGCGTAGAGGTACAGACAGCGGTGGCAGGCCTGCCCGCCCTCCTCGTTGCAGGGGCACTCCACGAGCAGCCGGCGCGCGCCCTCCAGAACCTGACGGAAGGCGGCGGGGTCAGTGAGCCGGTCGAGATAGCCGGTGCCGTGCGGGAGACGGTCGTACAGGACCAGGAAGTGCCGTTTCTCCGCCGTGTCACGGTCCGGCATGGTGGCGAGGGTGGTGGCGAGGTGTTGAGGGTCGCCGCCGAAGGCACCGTCCACGCCGAGGCGCAGGGCTGCCTGGAAGGAGTGGACCTTCTCCTCTACGAGGACGGTCGCGGCCGGCAGCAGGATGCGCAGTGCTTCGGTCTCCAGCTCGTGGGCGAGCAGGACCGGTTCCTGGGGTACGCCCTTCTTTCCGCGCCGCAGCGGGCACCAGGGAGTGTGGTGCTTGAGTTCGCGATGGCGGTTGGCGGAGTTGTCGACGGCGTCCCGGTCGTCGTCGAAGACCGGCCGGCCGTCCGCGCTCGCGGCTCCGCAGGCGGTGCACACATGGAAGGGGGCGATGCGCACCGGCTTCCCGGCGAGCTGGTCGTTCTCCTGGGCGCCGATGCTGAGCGGTCCGGTGTTGATACGGCGGATGACGGCACGGCGGGTGTAGTCGACGCCGAAGATCTCTTTGGTGTGCCGCCAGGACTTGCCTACCGCGAAGTCCTTGGGGTCGATGTCGACCATGTCGACGACGGTGTAGAAGCGGCGGTCGCGGTCGTCGCTCTCGTCGCCGATCCTGGCGTCCTCCCGCTTGTCACGGGCCGTCACGACACTGGGCTGGACGATCTGCCACAGGCTGCCGGAGTCGGCGATGCCCGCCTCCCCGCAGCGCGGGCAGGGCGTGATGTCGTTCTCAGCGTTCTCGGTGCGGACGTAGCCGCACGAGGGGCAGAAACGCCAGTGGCGCCAGTCCTGATCCCGGCCGGTGACGATGTCGATACCGGTGATCCGGTGCTTGTAGCCCTCGGCGTAGAAGGTGTTGCCAGGGGCGAGTTCGGACAGGGCGAAGCCGCGCGGTCGTCCGTAGGAGAACGACTTCGACTTGTAGCGGGGCCGGCCTTCCGGTGTGGTGCCCTCCGGCCAGAAGACGGTGGCGTCGAGGGTGGTCGTGGCGTCGATGAGGGCGTAGTTGGGCAGTAGGCCGAGGTCGCACAGCACGGTCTGCGAAGGCTGACGCTGGCGCGTGGCGCCCTGCTTAGAGATGGCGCCGAGCTCGGCCTCCAACTCCGCCTTGGTGTCCGCCTGTTCGTCGTCGCCGTCCTTGAGCTCGTCGATCGCGGAACGGATCGTACGGATACGGGTGCGCAGCTTCTGGTTCTCGCGCTCCCACTCCC
Source organism: Streptomyces sp. FIT100 (assembly GCF_024584805.1). Taxonomy (NCBI): domain Bacteria; kingdom Bacillati; phylum Actinomycetota; class Actinomycetes; order Kitasatosporales; family Streptomycetaceae; genus Streptomyces; species Streptomyces sp. FIT100. The sequence goes on from NZ_CP075715.1 coordinate 587,464, forward strand.
GCTCGGCCTTCTCGATCGCGCTCCGGATGCCGCGGACCGCGTACTTCTCCAGCTCCGCCTTGGCGGTGTCGCTCACGCCGGTCGGGAACAGGGCGAGGAAGTCGGCGACGAGTTCCTCGCCGTGGGCGAGGGCGGCGTCGGTGAAGTCGGCGAGGTAGCCGGAGGGGCCGAAGAGCTCGTCGACCCGGCGTGACAGCGCGGCCAGCGGCCTGCCGTCCTCGCGCAGCATCCGGCCGCGCGCCGCGAGATCGAGGAGATGGGCGGTGTACTGGCGGCGCAGGATCTCGATGGCCGACAGATACGAGCCCGGCGGCACGATCCGCCCGTCGATCATGTCCCGTGGCCGGTCGAGGAAGTACAGGTCGCGGCGCTTGCGGTCGGGGATGGTCAGCAGGAAGGCGTTGCCGGTGCGGCGTCCGGCCCGGCCCGCCTGCTGGGCGTAGTTGGCCGGGCGGCGTGGCAGGGCGCCGAGGACGACGGCGGACAGGTCGCCGATGTCGATGCCCATCTCCAGGGTGGGCGTGCAGGACAGCACATTGGGGTCGTTGAATCCCTCGCCGTTGCGGAAGGCGTCCTCGACGCGTTCGCGTTTGCCGCGGGAGAGCAGACCGGTGTGCTCGGCGGTGATGACCTGGTAGGTGCCGGCTCGTCGGTACAGGCTGCGGTAGTAGTCGTCGCGGTAGTCCCGGTCCCGGTCGTGCCGGTCCACGGTCTCCAGCCACCGATCACCAGCGACCAGCCGCCCCTTCGCACAGCGATACGCCTGGCAAGGCTGCCCGTGATACTGCGCCAGCAGCGAGGGATGGACGGTCTGCTCCCAGAAACACTTCGGGCAGCGCACATACGCCTCGTTGACCTGGGCGTCGGTCAGCAACTGCAGCCGGATGGCACCCGGTTGAAGGCCGTACAGACGGGCGGCCGAGTCGCTCGGCGTACGCGCGGCGAGCAGCCCGGCGTCGGTGAGCTGCGGCAGCAGCCGCACCCAGAACTCGTCGGCCTGCTCGCGCGTCATGTCGAGGCAGCGCTGGGCCCAGGTCTGGTACCAGGACAGACGTCCGGCGGCGAAGTCGAACTCGCTGCTCGGCTTGGGCCGCGCGAGCAGGAAGGTCGGCGCGGAAACCCCCTTGGGGAAGGCCTTCATGCCGCGTGGGCGACCGCCCCAGATGAAGTAACGGCTGGTGCCCGCCTCGTCGAGGAACTTCTCCAGCCACCGGTGCCCGACCGCCCCCCGCGTACGCAGCCGCTCCAACAGGCCGCGCAGGAACGCCAGATAGCGGGAGTCGTCGTGTTCGGTGAGCGTCAACCCGCGCTGGGCGACCTCCTCATGAGCAGCGCGCACGAGCGCCACGGCCGCCTGCTCGTCGGGGATGTCCACCCAGGCGGCTGCGGTACGGGTCAGTTCGAGGGTACGGCCGTTGCGGGAGCGGTGGCCGAACTCCATCACGGCCTCGAACGCGAACCGTTCACCGATCAGATCCCAGGTCTTCCGGTCCCCGCCCCGCCCCACGCCCGACAGCAGACGCGCCACACCCGTGTCGTCGTGCAGGTCCGGCGGGACGACGGCGGCGAGTGTCTCACGGTCGGTGGTGGCCGCGACGACGTCGGCGACAAGGTCGTTGAGCGCGCTGGGCCGTTGCTCGCTCAGGTGCTTGGTAAACAGGGCCCGCAAGGAGAAAGTGTACGAGCGGGAGGCGACGAACCCGGCCCGGTGCGCGGCGTCCTGCACCGAGTCGTTGAACATCAGCGTCTTCGTCTCACGCTGCTTCTTGTCCATCTCCCCGCTGGTGAACAGCTGGGTGACGGAGGCAGCGGCGAGAGCGGCGGCACCCGTACCGACGAAGCGGATCGCGTTGTGCGTGCCGCAGGCCGGGCACCAGTCGTCCTTGGCGGCGCGCTCCGCCGTGTCGCCGAGCTGGACGAGGACGAAGGCAGAGTCGGGGCCGGCAGGAGCCGGGTTGCCCTCGTCGTCGTAGTCACCCTGGGGATCGGGAAGACGCAGACGCTGGGACAGACCATCGAGCACCATGAGCACGCCCGCGCCGCCGGTGGTCAGCGACCTCTGCGCCGCCGGGTCCATGGCGGTACGGCCGTTGCCCTCACGGGCCTCGTTGTCGGTGGCCGCCACCAGGGTGCGCACCTTGGCCTTCTCGGCGGTGACGGTGGCCCGGCGGATCTTGTGGGCCTCGAAGTTCAGCTCCTCGAAGTCCGACTCGGGGGCGAGGACCGACCATCCGGAACGCCCGCACTCGCGGCAGTACACCGCAGGCAGGAAGATCTTGGTGTCGCGGGAGGCGGTGGTGTCCGGCGTGGTACGCGACTGGTTCTGCGCCCCGGCCGTATCCCACGCGAACTCGGCCTTCGGCCACGGCAGTACGCCCCGCAGCATGCGGGTGACGGACCGCGCCCACTGGTGAACCTCGACCTGGACGAAGGGGCGGCCGAGCTCGGGCAGCGCGTCCGGGTCACGCGCCACGGACAGCAGGGCCACGAAACGGGCGAGTGCCAGCGCGGCGATCTGCGGCCGCGTCGTGATCGCCTCGTCCCAGCTTTTCGCCCCACTGCGGCGCATCACGTCGAGCACCTCGTCGTAGGTGCGCACCGTGCCGTCGAAGGCGTTCAGGACACCGTAGGTGAGCCGGTTGCGCTTGAGCGCGGCACCGAGGGCGACCGGGTCGGTGATCCGGCTTCCGGTGACGGCCTCGGCGAGGTCCGCGAGCTGTTCCAGGCCGGACGCCGGGTCCGGCAGGGCGGTGAGTGTCTCGGGGGGCGTGGCCTGGCCGGGGAGGAATCGCGCGTCCGGGATCGACTCGTCCTCGCCGAGGATGAATTCGTCGACCGTCAGCCGGTCCTCGCCGACGATCGCGTCCTCGGTGAACTCCGTGCCGAAGATGTTGGTGGCCACGGAGAGGAGTTGGCGTACCCCATCCTCATCAGTGCCGGAGGCGAGGGTCGCGGAGGTAGCGACGGGGGTGATCGAGCCAAGCGGCTTGCCTGGCTGGTTGGCATCGACGGCGATGGCGAGGCGGCGCAGCAGCATGGCGACGTCGGTGCCCTGTGCGCCGTCGTAGGTGTGGAACTCGTCGACGACCACGTAGCGGATGTCGCTGCCGTCCCACAGCGGTGCGTCGGCGGCACGCTGGAGCAGCAAGTCGAGCATCTTGTAGTTGGTGATCAGGATGTCCGGCGGGGACAGCTGCATGTCCTGGCGCCGGGTGTAAACCTGGTCGTAGTGTGTCGCCGCCTTCTCCCCGATGTAGAGGCCGGCGCGGACACCGCTCAACTCGTCGTAATCGGTGAGCAGATCGTTGATCCGGGCCGCCTGGTCGGTGGCCAGGGCGTTCATCGGGTACAGGAAGACCGCCTTGACCCCGTTGTTCCCGGCCGCGCGCTCGCGGGCGCAGTGATCAAGCACGGGGTACAGGAACGACTCGGTCTTGCCGGAACCTGTGCCTGTCGTGACGAGCGTGGGCTGAGGTGTGTGGCCGTCCTTGGATGTGAGCCGGGCGAAGGCGCGGGCCTGGTGGGCGTAGGGTGTCCAGCCGTCGGTACGGACCCAGTCCAGGTACTGCTGCCAGCCGTCGTCGGCCGGGGTGAAGGGGGTACGCAGGCGGAGGTACGGTCCGCGGAACATACCCGTCGTCTCGTCCCCGAGGAAGGCGTTCAGCGCCTTTCGGGCGCCCTCGTCCGCGAGACCGTACGTCGTGGACAGGTACTGGAGCAGGCTCTCCTTGAGTCCCTGTGCTTCGAGGGTCGGCCTCACGGGGTCGGGACCTCCATCTTCTCCGGGTCCCACAGACCCTTAGCCACGGCTTCGTCGAGGCGCTGCTTGAAGTAGGCGTGCGCGGCGCGCATCTCACGCTCGCGGTCGGCCTTGTAGAAGGGGGCGGTGTAGCCGTCGGGGACAGGACTGGCGTCGGGTGCGGCCAAATGCTCCACTAGGGCTTTCCAATGCTCGCCGGTCTGCCCGGTGCCGAAAACCCACCTGTCTGAAGCAAGTTGTCGCCCGCGCTCGTCGAAGTACATCTGCTCTTCACGGGCGGATAGCACGTCGAGGCGTGCTTGGTACGCCGCGATCAGTGCGTCTGCGGGAAGCCCCATCCACACAGCGGCCAGCGCGTCGAGCTCAACGAGCGCGGCGCGGCGTTCGAACTCCGTGCGCAGTGGTGTGCTCCACGACCAGCGGGGTTCCATCGCGTTCAGTGGGCGCAGGCCCGTCCACGGAATTGCCCATTCCTCGCAGAGCCATGAGAAACGGAACTCCGACTCCCACAGGTCAGCGTAGGCACTTGAGAGACAGTTCAGGCGGGCCGACCTGATGGCAAGCGCCCTCGCCAGCGGGTGGTCCGGAGACGGAGCGGGAAGCCGCTGGGCACCGGTCTCGTAGAGGTCCTTCATTCCGAAGGCACGCAGCATGTAGTCCAGCGGAATCGCCGACCAGAAACCGGAGACCAGCAGCAGATGCTGGCGATTTCGAAAGGCAAGACTGTGGACACCGTGAACATGGGTGGGACCTGGGGGAATGATCCCGGCTTGCAGAACCCTCTCCGTCTTCCCGTCGTTCCTGCGCCGGAAGGCCAAGCGGTAGTGGCGGGCATGTGGCTGCCCCTGCCAGTCCCTCCATACCATAGCCATGGACTCAAACCTTTCCCGATCGCATGACCTGGCCATCTTGGTGGCGGGAATGAAGTCGGCTGGGATTGTGGTCAGATCGATCCGCACCCCCTCTGATCTCAGTTCGGGGTCTTCCTTGCAGAAGGGTGTTCCAGGACCGATATGCGGGCCATGCAGGATCGCTTCATCCCAGGAAGCCGGCCGCTGGCTTCGATAGTTGACGTATCCCGCAGTACGGTCGCGCTCTTCGTCATAGCCACGGCTCATGCTGATCTCGTCGCGGGAGAGCCGGATGGGGTACTTCGCCATCAGAGCGACCGCATTCTGTTCACTCTGCGTCAGCGGATACATCATCTCCGCCTCCGCCGCCGGGAACTCACCGCCTTGCTGCTCACTCCACAGGGCGAGAGTCTCTGCATTCACGTTGATGATCCGCGCCCGGTGCGGCCGGGTGTCGTACTGCCCGTCGAACCTTAGACCCGGTTCCGGACCAGACCCATCGTGCCGCAGGGAATCTGTGAGCACATCGGCCCTGTAGAGGAAGCTCAGGTGCTTGAAGTTGACCTCTTGACGAGGGCCGTAGATGTTGGCTGCAAACTCCTTCGTGTGTCCAACAGGTTGAGGGAAGGCCCAATTCGAGACGTTCACAAAGGCTCCGTGCACACGCAGCCGGCGATACGCTTCCGCACGGATGCGCCGGTTCTGCTTCCCTTTCAGGTGACCATCGGGGTGTACGAGTCCGATGGCACCCGTCGCGGCCGCGTGGTCCCAGCATTGGCTCATGAAGCGCGGGTGCAGGTGCGCCGGTGTCCCCGCGAGGATCGGGTACACGGCCGCGCTGGAGTAGAAGCTCGCCAGTGCCGTGTCCGTGGCCGCGTCTCGGAGTACCCGGATGCGCCACTCGGGCACCTGCAAGACACGATCGCGCAACTCTGCCTCGCGCTCCTTGGTAAGGCTCTCCTGCAGCGTCAGGTGGGGTTCGAACTCGGAGAAACTGGCTGTACGGTTGAACTTGATCTCCACCCAAGGCGGGTTCCCGACCTGGAGGTCGAAACCTCCCGTTTCACTCGCGAATACACCCGCAAAGTCCAGTTCCCAGTGCAGGAACCCCTGTTCCTTCGCGATATCCCGTACCAACCGCATCCACGGATACCGCGTCTCCACGGCCTTTCGAGCATCGTCCATGCCCATCTCGCCCTGCATGGCCTCTTCGAGGACCTTCAGCTCCTCCAGGGAGTCAACGGAGGTGGCAAACGTTTCCTCCGGGACCGACCCCGTGCCAACCATGGATTCCAGGAAGGCAAGCCAGTCATCCAGGTCCTTCAGAGCGATGACGGGGCGGCGCTGCGCCGTTCCTACGCCCTTCTTCGGCGCCGACGGCGTGCGACGCCTCTTGACCCGCGTCTTCTCGACCAGTTCACTCTCGTCCGCGCGCTCTCCGAAGGTCAACTGGTCCCCGTTCAGCGCGAACAGCAGCCCACTCTCGACGTACTGAGGTGCAGGCGCAGGTTCCATCTCGCCCACCTGCGGCACCCCCGACGACAACAGCGCATCGACCGCCACCACCGGTGGCGTCTCGTATTCTGCGTCCGTCCCGTCGAGCATCCCCACCTGGTCCAGCGGCCAGAAACACAGCGCACACCACGCGTCCATGACCTGCTTGAGTCGCCAGTACGGAGAACCTTCTGCCTCGAACAAGTCCTGGAAGACCTGTTCCTTGGTCAGCGGCAAGGAGTCCCCCTCCGCGTTCGTCTTATCACGGCGTAGGAACGCGTACTCCTCCGCATCCTCCTCCCGCCCGGTCCCCCACACGTCGATAGTGCGGGCAATCTCGCGCTCACTCAGCTCCATCCGCTTGCCGACGAGCTGCCAGAGGAACTCCACCCGCTTGGCCGCCTCCTGTAGCCGCGCGAGCTGGCTCCCTTTGCCACCCGTGGCCTTCGGTTTGGCGCCTACCGCTTTTCGCCACTCGATAAGTCGGTCGAGTTCCGGCTTGGCCGACTGCCTGATGAGCTGGCCGGCAGGATTTGCTGGCTTGACCAAGGCGACCGCGCCCCACCCCGGCGTGGGCAGCAGGAACTGGTGCACCGCCCCCTCGGGCAGCGCCTGCTCCGCGCCATCGCCCTCCGTGTCGCGGAACGGCAACTTGACCGGCGTCGTACCGCCGACGGTCCGCTCGTTCTTGATGCGGTCCGCTTCGTACACCCAACGCCGCGCCCCGATCAGCGAGTTGCCGCGCCGCAGGTGCAGTCCGAACCATGGTGCGCGCATACCGGGGTGCATGGTGTTCAGCCATAGCGACACCTCGGCGAGCTCCACGCCCGTCGCGTTCAGGTCGATGCCGTACGCGTTGTGCAGCGCGATGTACGCCTTGACTTTCTGCTTCGCGTCCAGCGCCTTCGACGTGTCCAGGCTGACGCCGAGCTCCTCCTGCCGGCGCTTAAGGTACTCGTCCGCGACCTGGTTGATCGCCTCGTTGAGGAACGCGCCGGAGCCGAGCGCGGGCTCGCAGATCGTGTACTTCAGGAGGTCGCTCGCCCGCGTCTCGTCCGTGAGCCGGTGCTTGAGAGCCAGTTCGACGGTGACCTTCGTCAACGACTCCGGCGTGTAGTACGAGGCGGACGTCTCGCGGTCGCGTCCGGCCAGCCGGTAGACGTACTCGCCTACCGCGTACTTCTTCGGACCGCGAAGGCCGTGCTGTTCGGCGTCCTGGGCGGAGTAGACGACCCAGGTGTTCTCCGGGTAGTCGCCCAGCCGGTCCGCGGGAATCAGCCACGAGCCCTTCTCCGGCTCGCCGTACTGCTTGCCACCCCGCTTCTCACCCGGCCTTGCGACCTCGGCGAGCTCCTTCTCGGCGATTATGCCGGTGTAGGACATCAGGCCCTCGTAGACGGCGCCGAGCTGGTTGATGCCGAGGTTGCGGTAGGAGATGAAGCCGCCCTGTCTGCCCTTCTGGCCGGCCTCCTTCATGGTCAGCAGACGCAGTACCTGGTGCAACGCCTCGTTGCGCAGTCGCAGATCCAGCCACCTCGGCTGCTCGTCGCCGTCCTCGTCCCATCGAGGGTGGAGGATGCGACGGCCGATAAGGGTGATCGCCTTGGGGTCGAACAGCTCGCTGCGCAGCGGCTCGAAGCGCAGTCCGCGAAGCTCGCTGCGTTCCTCGGCTGGCTTGTCGTCGTCTGCTTCGGTGCCGTGCGGGCGGTGGCCGTAGTTGACCTTGTTGAAGAGGACGTCGAGGGAGGCGAAGAGGTGGAAGCCGTTCCGGCTGTCCTCCTCGACCAGCTTTCGCTCGCGCGCCACCAGTTCGCGCAGCCGGGCGATCGAGTACCCGGTCTGGTACGTCGAGTCGTCGGCGGGCAGAATGCCCAGTTCGGGGCGGGCTTCCGCGTAGAGGAGGAAGAGGATGCGGTACAGGTAGCGCAGCGATTCGCGGGTGAGCTGCTTGGCGAACGGGCCCTTCTTGAGGTCCTCGATCTCCCGCGGCTCGACCTCCGCCTTGCGCAGGCGGGCGAGCACCTCGTTCGCGATGATCTCGACCGATTGCTGGAGTCCCTTGCGCAGCTCGGAGTTGACGCCAACGGCGTTGTCGCGGGAGGCCTTGAGCAGGTCGTTGAAGCGTCGGCCCTTGCCGTCAGGGCGGGGCGCGAGCATGTCGTGGGAGAAGAGGGCGGCGAGGAGGGCGAGTTCGCCGGCCTTCGCGGTGTCGTTGCGGGCGAGGGCCGCGTCCAGGCTGGCGGCGAGATAGCGGCCTTCCGCCCAGGCTCTCCGGTCGGCGAGGACGAGCACGCCGCCGCAGAGCAGCAGGATAAAGCGGGGCGCGTCGCCGCCCGGCTCGTGCAGTTCGCTCTGAAAGAGCCAGCCCGCCAGCTTCTCGCCGACTTCGAGGAGGCCATCGGCGGTCTTGAGGGGGTGGAGGAGCTGTCCGGCCTCGGCGAGGTCGAGGGCGTCGTCGAGCTTGGCGGTCCAGCCGCAGTCGACGGCGAGGATGCCATCTCCGTGCCAGGCGACCTGGAGTTCGTACTCCTTACCCGCGTTGTGCACGGTGATTGGCTCCGGCCGGTCACCGCCGTAACCGAAGGCCTTGAGGACGGCGGTGTGCCAGGTAGTAAGGCGCTCGGCCCACTCGCCCGTGGGGTCGTCGTAGGTGCTGCCGAGTTCTTCCTGCTGGGCGCGGGCGGCGAGGAAGGGACGCACGGTGGCCAGGTACTCACCGCGGAGCCGGGGGAGGAGTTCACGCGGAGTGGGCTGCGGGTCGTGAGGGTCGGTCTCGCGACTGGTCCACAGGGTGAACAGGCCCTCGTCACCCACTTTGCTCTTCTTGAGGGTGTTCTCCAACTCCTCGCTAAAGTAGTGGGCGGAGAGGTACTCGCCGCGGTTGGAGAAGGAGTCGTAGGTGTAGCTCATCGCGCGGACTCCTAAGCGTGTACGGCGGAGACGGTGGTGGCGTGGAGGGGTTCGAGAACGCCGAGGACCCGCAGCATCGGGTCGCCGTCGGTCCGCAGACGGCGTACGAGGTCGCGGCGGCGGGCCGCGGTGTCGTACACCTGCTTGCGGCGACGCTCCTGGTTGCCTACGGCGATCAGGGCGCCCTGCTCCCAGACCTGCACACGGTCCTCGTACGGGGCCAGGTAGGAGTCGACCTGCTTGTCGTAGTCGGCGCGGCGCTCGCGCAGGTGGGTCTCGGCCGCGTCGACGGCCGCGGGGACGAGTTCCTGGAGGAGGTCGGGGTCGACGGGCTGGCCGCGGCCGGGCATGTCAGGGCCCACGCCGCAGGCGGCGAGGAACGCCGAGTCCATGCGCCATACGCGAGGGGTGGCCTCGGCGAGGTCAGTGACGGCCATCCACTCCACGACCGTCGGCTTGCCCGCCGCGTTGGAGTAGACGCCCTGGAGGAGATAGACCGGGCCGGTGAGGGCTGAAGGAAGAGCGGCGTCGATCCGCTTGGCCTTGGCTACATCTGGCTGGTAGGCGAGGACGAACGCCTCGTCGTACTTGAGCTTGGCGAGGACCTTGTCCGTCACCCAGTCGAGCACCGGGTGGATGTCGGAGACGTAGGAGACATTGGGCCACTGGGACGTGGGCTCGTCGGTCTTGCCCTGCTTGGCGTTACGGGCGGCCTCCAGCCGGTCGGCGGCATACTGCTTGTCGAAGGTGATGCGCAGCGTGCCGTCGTACTTAGGTGTCGTAAGGATCTTCTCCTGCTCCAGGTACGACTTCGGTAGCTCCCGGAAGCGGTACTGCAGGTCGTCGGGCGGAGTGAACTCGATGCGGCCACCCGCCGTCTCCGGCTTCCAGTCGAGGGCTTCGCGCTCGGCCTGCGGGTAGATGAGGTCCACGGCGGTGTGGAAGTACGCTTTGGTGTCGGCGAAGACGTGGGGTACGTCGGCCTCGGGCACCGCGGCCGTGCCGAGAGTGGCCGGAGCAGCCGACGGGTCGGCAAGCCGGGCGTTGGCGCCGGCGAGGAGCCCCGCAAGGACCCCACCGGACTCCTGCTGGGACTGTTTGATAGAACGCTCGACGGTGCCGCCCTTGATGAGGTCGCGGGTGAGGCGGTCCTCTTCCTTCTTGTCGTCGTAGAGACCCGTGACGGCCTCGGCGCTGCCCTCACCGGTCTCGATCTCGTGCGCCTGGGCCTCGCGACGCAGCAGACGAGTGCCGACGAGCCGGTCGTCGAGCGTGAGCATCTCGCCGCTCTCCTCATCGAGCCGCCAGGGCACGTCGGCAGTGAGGGTGAGCGCACGGAACTCGGGGCTGACCGCCTGCCCGTAGCGGTCGATACGTCCGTTGCGCTGTTCGATACGGATCAGGGACCAGGGCAGGTCGTAGTGGATAAGGTCGTGGCACTGGTGGTGCAGGTTGACGCCCTCGGAGGCGATGTCACCGGTGAACAGCAGCCGCACCGGCTCCTCGCGCCGGCCGAAGCGGTCGACGATCTCCTGCTGTTGCTGATCGTTGGTGGTATCGCCGTGCATGACCTCGACGGCGCCGTCGTACGCCTTCCAGGGACGCATCTTGTCGGGCTTGGCCAGGTTCTTCTTCTTGAAGCCAAGTCGGGCCGGGACCTCCTGGCCCAGCCAGTCCAGGGTCTGGACCCGCTCCGAGAAGATCACGACGCGGCGCTCGGAGTGCGGGCCAACGCCGAGGTCGTCCTTCAGCGTGCGGACGAGAGCGTCGAGCTTGGCGGAGTCCTGGTCGGTGAAGTCCGCGACCAGCGCCTCCAGCTCCGCGAGAGCCTTGCTCTCGGCGGCGAGAGCAGCACGGCGCTCGGGGGTGTCCGGCGCGGTCTTGGCCTTGCCCTTTGCCGTGACGCTCTTCGGGTTGTCCAGGTAGGCACGCCGGTTGGCCAGGGAATGGCGCAGCGCGACGTGGGAGGAGAGGAACGCCTTCAGGAAGTTGTAGCCGACCAGGGGATCGGCGCAGACCGACGAACGGTTCGGATCGCCCGGCGTCCATTCGTTCGCGAGCTTCTCCAGGACGGCGACCTCCCTCCGGGTCGCCGGAGCCGGCACCGGAAGGGAGTCGCCGCGTTCGGCCCAAGGCTTGTTCTTGAGGCCGTCGCGTACCTCGCGGTCGGACTTGGTGCGCCTGATGTAGAGGTGGTCGAGGTCGGCGACCTTGTAGTTCTTGGGGTCGGCGATCGCCGCTGGGTCGAGCATCCGGATCAGCTCGGCGAAGGATTCGGCGTCGCCGTTGTGCGGAGTGGCGGATGCCAGGATCAGCGCATCGGTCTGCTCGGCGAGACGGCGGGCAAGGCGGTTGTTGCGGGTGCCCTTGTTCACGAGGTTGTGTGACTCGTCGATGACCACCGCGTCCCAGGTGATGTTCTCCAGGTGGTGGGCGTAAGTCGCCGACTTGAGGGTGTCGACGGAGACGATGACGCGCTTGAAGTGGGCGAACGGGTTCCGGCCCGCCGGGATCTCCTGCTGGATGCGCTGGATGCCGGTGGAGTCCAGGCGCACCAGCGGCAGGGCGAAGCGGGTCCACAGCTCGCGCTGGAACTGCTCCAGCACATGGGCGGGCGTGACCACGAGGATGCGCTCGCCGCGCCCGCGCCGGATGAGCTCCGAGAGCGTGATGCCGATCTCCAGCGTCTTGCCCAGCCCGACCACGTCGGCGATCAGCAGCCGGGGCTGCGGGTTGCGCATGGACAGCGCCAGCTCGGCGGGGCGCAGCTGGTGCTCCTGCCGGTCCATGAGGAAGGAGTCGGCGAGCGCGATGCCGTGTTCGGTCTGCGGCAGCGCGGTCTTGCGGATGACTGCCTCCAGGTAGAGGCGGGCCTTGGCGTGCCTGGATGTGTCGTCGGGCTTGAGCCGGGTCTTGCGTGGATCGAGTACGTCGATCTGGTCAAGGTCGGAGTAGAACACCGCGTCCGTGCCCCGGACGAACGAGGACACCCCGCTGACCTCGACCATCATTCCGTCGCGGGACTCGTCGACGGACTTCACGAGCCACTGCTCATGGCGGATGCGCACCTGGGCGCCGGGCGCGAAGGTCGGCTTCGCACCGGCCGGGTACGCCGACCGCGCCGCATCAGCGTCGCGCGCCTCAGGAACCTCGGGCTGCATCGCCGTGGTCACGTGGTGCTCCTCTGTGGACTGTGTGCTCGTGATGTGCGGTGTGCTGCCGCCCACCCTTTGTATCGCCCTGGACCGGCTCCGTCGGCGAAAGGTGAGGAAGAGCGGTTCAGCGCCTCGACCAGGCGAGTGCCGGCCCCATTGCGTAGCGCTTGCGCAGCTCGTCGGCGACCCGCCGGGAAGCGGGAGGACGGCCCCTTTTCGGCGTGGGTTCAGCCGTGCTTCCGCTCCCGGGCTCGGGCTTCTGCACGGGCGGGGACGAGTTCTCCACGCCGTTCTCGACATCGCTCTCGGCCGGGGTGTCCGGAGCGGATTCAACGTCGGACGGCGAGGCGGGGATGTTCTCCGCTGGGGACGCCGACTGTTCGCGCAGCTGCCTCTCAAGTGAGTCGAGCCGGTCCAGCATGGGCGTGTCAGGCTGAGGCAGCACCGTCGTGGGATGGTCCTTCGGCGTCGTCTCCTGGATCAGAGCACGCCGTGCCCGGGCCGGACTTGTACCCAGCAACCGCATCAGATCAGCACACTGGCGGGTTACGTCCTCCAGGGAGGGACGGTCCTCCGCCTTGTGTGCCAGCATGGCCGATACGACGGAGGTCAGTTCGGCGGGTAGCCCGGACAGGTCGGGGCCGATCTCGGCGTTGACCACCTGAGCGGCCACCGCCTCCCACCGGGCGCCGTCGTACGGATAGTGCCCGGTCGCCGCGTACAGAAGCACGGTGCCGAGGCCGTACACGTCAGCGGCCTGCGTCACGTCCAGCTCACCCAGTGCCTGCTCGGGCGGCATGCAGCGAACTGTGCCGATGACCACACCGGCCTGTGTGAGCGATCCCTTGGATGCCCCGACGAAGGCACCGAGACCGAAGTCGATGATCACGGGACCGAAGTCTCCGAGAATGACGTTCTGCGCCTTCAGGTCGCGGTGCACCAGCCCCGCGGCGTGCACGGCGGCAAGCCCCTCGGCCAACAGCGCGCCAAGGCTCGCCACGAGTGGCGTGGACAGCAGACCTTGGTCCTTCACGACATCGGAGAGCGGGCGGCCGGGAACGTAGTCCATGGCCAGCCAAGGCTGCTCAGCGAACGGATCCGCCTCGATGAAACGCGCCACACGCCCCGTTCCCGAGATCGTACGCGCCATCGCCGCCTCGCGTTCGAACCGGGCGCGCGTGTGCGGATCCGTGCGGTCGGGCCGGATCACCTTCACGGCGACTGGTTCACCCGCGACCGAGTAGGCGAGGTATACCTCCCCCATCCCGCCTGCGCCGAGCCTCCGCTCGACGAGGTACGGACCGATACGCGACGGCAGAGTCGCGCCGTTCACCGCACACCCCCTGACTCCCGCAACGACAGCGCGGCCTGGCTCGGCGCATGCGTCCGCTCCACCGTAGAAGAAACAAGGCACGAGGGGCATGGACACCGACGAATCACCGCTACAGCGTACTGATCGGCATCCCATAGGAGGAAGTGATCACATCGGACTGGGCCGAGCTTCCGGGCGCTATGTCCGGAATCATGCAGCTATAGATGCGGCTCAGTGATCTCAGGGAATGTCACCCCGGTCCGTCCAGATTCCTCAGCAGGGCCCACGGACCTACGCGTGGCTGTCCTGAGAGCAGGCCCGGCGGACGAAGCAGGCTCATAGCTTTATCGCACCACCTGACCTCCGCTGGCTCGGAGCGGCAGAGGCCGGTCACATCCTGGTACTCCTGTGAGGCCTTGGTTGGCTTTGACAGCAGTTCGTGGCTCCACTTGTCAGCGATGGCTCCACCGGCGTGGGGAGCAACCTGATGTGAGAGAGTTTGGGCCCCACTGCCCTTCTTGCGGTGGGAGTACCGATGTGCGTCCAGCGTTGGGGAGGCTCCGATGCGGCCGCAGTCCAAAGTCGATCTTTTCGCGGCGATCCGCCGGGACTCTCGTACCGAGGGGCTGTCGATACGGGCCATGGCCCGTAAGTACGACGTGCACCGCAGAACGGTGCGCGAGGCGTTGTCCTCGGCATGGTAGGGCCCCACGCCGCAAGCCGCCTCCCTGTTCGTCTCAGCTGGACCCGTTCAAGCGCGCCATCGATCAGATACTGAGGGCGGATCTGGACGCGCTGCAAGCAGCGGCATACGGTGCAGCGGATCTACGTCCGGCTGATCGACGAGTTCTGTATGCAGGGCATTTCGTACTCGCTGGTGCGTGAATACGTGGCCCGCCGCCGACCGCAGATCCGGATGAAGGAGGTACGGGGCCCGCCCAGGTGTTCATCCCGCAGTCGCACCGGCCAGGCGTCGAGGCGAAGGTCGACTTCGGCGACGTCTACGTGAAGCTGACCGGGGTCAGAGCCAAAATCGCCGTCGTTCACAAGGGCTGGCCACCCCAATCCGCCAGGAGGGCGTCAGCGACGCCTTCCTCGTAGACAGCCGCCTGATGCTCCTGCATCGCATTGCTCAAACGCGGGTCCCATGAAGTGCTACGGGCCTTCCCGGACAAGGCAACGTGGTCGTCTTCGGTCCGGAGCCCCTCCAGGTAATCCTCAGCGCTCATCTTCCAGGGCTCGGCTCCGTAACGGCCGATGAGCTGATTGGTCATGTCGATTCCCGGCCAGTCGAAGTCCCCGTGGTAGAGGAGCCGGCCCCCTCCGTTGACGATCAAGCGGGCCAGTCGGTGGAAGGCCGTTGACGGTCGGCCTTCGGCGCAGATCAACGGCGGGCTGCTCGCGCCGAGCTCTCCGGCAGCGCGGCGGAGGACGGCTGGATTCTCACACACGTACACCCGGGGCAGGTGAACGGTGACAGGCAAGGTGACCAGCTGGTGAAGTGTGACGTGGAAGGGGGTGCCGTATCGAGCCGCGTCAGCGAGCCACTCCCCCAGCCCTCGACCAGCCGCCGGCAGGTTGAGGACAAGGACACGGCTGGCCAGGTCGTCGACGATGACGTCGAACGCGTCCCAGAGCTCACGCCGGGCCTCGGCTCCTGCCTTGAGCGGAACTCCTCGTGCTGTTGCCAGCGCGCGGAGTACGAGGGTCGGCAGCGAGCCTTGGCCAGGGTTGAGGGCCTTGGTGTTTCCCGTGGTCGCATCGGCCAAGGCGGCCAGCATGATCGGGGGCGAACCGCTGGCGCGGGCATAGAGGTATTCCAGAACACGGATGGCCTGGCCGAGGAGGCGGCCGTCCTCCTTATTGATCAGCCCAGTGATCGTCCCGTCGGAGGCTAGGCCACTCAGCCACTCCTTGTACCAGGGATTCTCGGCGTGGAGCGCGCTGGCCTCCCCCTCGGCCAGCAACTGCTGGCGGGCCTGATCGATGGCGCTGCGTTCGTCGGCTCGAAACCGCAGCGGAGGACCCATTCGCTCCAAGACGTCGCGGAGTGAGGCGCCGGTGACGTTGCGGACATTCTGGTCCAGTGCCGCGAGCGGAAGAGAGACACGGCGGACATCCGCCGAGCGGTACGCGCCTGTGATGCCGATGATGGCGTTGCGCTCTTCTGTCGTTGGATTTGTCAGGCCGATGGAGCCGGTGATCTCGCCTCCATTGCGTTCAAGAGAGCGCCGGGCGGCCCCAAGAAGGCGGCGGAACTCGGGGCCACGGTAGCGCTCGTATGCGTCGGACGCCGGCAGACTCATTACTCCCCCTCGTTTTCCTCAGTGCCGGTGTCTGCCGCCTCTTCCTCAGGTACGTCGGTGAGCAACCCCGCGTGGGCCGGAACGTGGCGGCTTGGCCGGAAGCTGAGCAGCTCGGCGGCCAGATCTTCAGATCCGGGGTATCCGACATCGTCGAGGATCTGTTCACCGTCCCAGACCAGCAGCATGGCGGAGACGGTGTGCGATGCCTCGTCGTGCTTCATGTCGTAGTGCGAGATCTGCGGCACGTCGGGATACGTGATCCACAGGTCGTAGCCGGTCATGAAGAGGTCGAGGTCGAACTTGGCCGTGAGGGCGAGCAGGTCAGGGCGGTACTTCTCATCGATGCCTGCGAACGCCTCGTCGAGGGCGATCAAGCGTGGGCAGGTGGGGTAGGCGGAACTGTACTGGGCGTGGGCGGCGGCGAAGAGTGGCAGGTGGATGGAGGCGGACTTCTCACCGCCGGACATCACACTGTGTTTGGCCTTGGTGAGAACTTCTCCTTTCTTCCTCTCCTCCTCACTCATGCCCGGGCGGAACAGCCGCAGTTCGAACTTGCGCCAGGATCGGTAGTCAAGGACTTCGGCGATCACGTGTTGGTAGCTCTGCTTTTTGTCTGCGGCGGCCTTGGTGCGGATCTGGCTGCGCAGGTGGGAGCGGAGTTCGGCCAGGCTCGCAGAGTCGAGTCCGGACGCGTCCTTCTCCAGCAGCTTGCTGACGGCCTTCTGAGGGTCGGTCAGGCTGTCGGAAGTCACCCAGTGGATACCGACCGTCGTCCCGGACGACATCGGCCTGGCCCGGGTGTCGGCGTCCATGTTCCTGACCAAATCGCGGGCCGCAATGGTGCGGCTATGAATCTGCTGGGCGAGCCCGGTCAGCAGGCCGTCTTCAAGGACGGTACGTTCCTTCTCCTCCAGCAATACCCGCTGATCGGCGAGTTGTTCGGCCAATCGGCGCCCGAAGTCCGCGACCGGCGCCGGGCCTTCGCTGTCTGTGACCCTCGCCAGGATGATGTCGCCGGCCTGCTCCCACTCGAAGAGGTAGCCCTGATCGGATCCGAGCAGGGCGCCTTCCAGTGTGGTGATGGCCGTGGAGATCTTTGTGGTGGCGGTCTTCAGGAGGCTCTCGGTGATACGGCGGCCTTGAGTGGCTTCGTCGAGTGCGTCGACGAGGGAGATGACGGTCGCAGGGACGGCGCTGCGGGCTGCCTCGATGCCGGTGACCGAGGTGTCGTGGGCAGTCAGCGTGTCCGTGAGTCGCCGCACGGTCTCCTCGGCAGATGGCCACACTTCGCGCGGTACCCAGACGGTGTCCACCACTGCGTCGAGTAGGCCGAGCAGGTCCGGCCGGGCGTACGGCTCAAGGGTGAGTGTCGTTCGTACCTGCTCGCGCACGGCGGTCGTCAGGGCGTCGCCGACGAACTCCAGAGTGTTCTTGGCCTTCATAAGCCGGTCACGCTGCTCTTCGACGTCCTTCACCGCACGCCGGTGTGCCTTCCCTGCTTCCGCCAGCTGCCCCTCGGCCACCTTGATCTTCTGGAGGATCTCCCGGAGCGGTGCTTCAAGCGTCTCTTGTCGCGTACGTAGCCGCTCTTCCAGGACGGCGAAAGCATCCTTGCGTGTCTGCAGCTGCTCGGCCTCCTCGGCGTAGGTCTGCGCCTGCCCTTCGATAATCTCTTTGCGGCCCACGAGGTCCTTCTCGGCCTCATCGATCTGTTCTCGGCATACCGCAAGCTCCTTGCCGGCAGCGCCGAAATCGGTGACGGCCTGGGCGACACCTTTCAGTTCCTCACGGGTCGTAGGAAGCCGCGCGGCAGTGGCGGCTTGTCTCAGCAGCCGCTTCTTCTCGTGTGCACGGGCAACAGCACCATCAAGGTCTTTGCGAGCCTTCTCAAGGCGGCGGCGAGCTCCGGCGAGATCGCTGGCGATCACCGCCACCTGGCGTGCCGCTTCGTCGATCATCTGGGTGCTGGGGAGCTGGCAGCGCGCGCGGTCGAAGTCGTCGAACACCTCCTGGGCGTACTTCCGTTGACCCTCGGCATCTGTGAGCTGGGTCTCCAGCACGGTGATGGCCCCATCGAGGCGGCTCAGCCGCTCACGTCGGCGTGCAGCCCGTGCAGTGGCTCCGATGTACTCCGGCTGTTCCTTGGGATGGGCACCGACCTGAACGCCGAGGGAGAAATGCGACCCGACGGTGATGCAAGGGGCGCCATCCGTGTCGATGTCTCTGTCGGCTGTCGGAGCTTCGTCCGTGACACCGATGGAAGCGAGGACGGCTTGCACACCTTCGGGGCTCACATGTTCCTGGTCTTCGACAACCAGGATGTCGGCCAGTGTGCTCCCGGTGGGCCGTTGCGTGACGGGCAGTGGACGCAGATAGGCGTCGGCGACTTTATCGCGCAGTGCCTGGTCGGTGGCCTCCGAGCCGGGGTGCAGCCATGCGGTGAGCAACCCGGCCGCGTACAGGGCGCCTTCCACCGCGGCAGCGTGGTCATCGGGAATGTGATCGGCGAACCGTACGAGCTGCCACAGCGGAGCGCCTGGCCTTCCCTCTCTGTTGGCGGGTCGCAGGTCGCTGAGCGGAGGTGCCTCGTCTTCTTCAGCTGCCACCCTGTCTCGCTCGCTTCGCGTCTTGTGCAGGGCATCCGAGATGTCGTCGTACTGCCTCTTGAGCGTTTCGACGCGGGTGAGGGCTGCAGTTCGGCGCTGATCAGTGAGAGAGCGGAAGACCTCAGGCAGCGGGGTCGCCGCCGGCTCTCCTGCGGCGGCCAAATCAGCGAGCAGGGGTGCACGGTCGGCGGGGCAGAGAACCGCGGCTTCGCCGTCGCTGGTCCAGCGAGCGATGACTTGGTCGAGATCCTGGGCGGCCTCTGCGCGCGCCTGGCTGAGCTGATCGGCGGCGGCAGCTGACTTCTGCTCGGTCTCCGTGAGTTCAGCAGCTGCGATATCCACACGTTTTTGCTCGCGGCCCTGATCCTCCATAGCTTGCTCGACTGCGGTGAGATGGTGGCGCACATCCTCGAGTTCGGCTTCGCGCGCGGTCGTGTAGCCGACGACGTGCGCCTGGAACGCGGCATCGAAGTTCAGTGCGTCCTCTTCGAGGAGGATGCCGGAGCGGCGTGCCGCGTCCAAGAGGTCTCGGGTGTGCCGTGATGCGGCTGCGTTGAGTTTCTCGCACCGCTCGCCGACCTTCTCTGCCTCACCCTTGAGAGTGGCCAGGTGCCCCCAAGCGCCGTTGAGGAGGCGGTCGCTGTCTTTGATGCCCTGGTTCTCGTCGCGCACTCGGTCACGTAGCTCGTCGAGGTCCTTCTGCTGCGTAACGGCGTCATGATTCCTGAGGGTGGCGAGACGTGTGTCGATCTCTTTGCACTGCCGTTCACCGGTGTACCGGCGTTGCCGTGCCTCAGCCAGTTGCCCGTCGGCGGTGCGCCGCTCCTCCGCTGCCTGAAGGATCTTGGCGCACTCATCGGCCGTGGCCTGTGTGCGCTCCTTGACCTGGTCTATGCGGTCTCGGGCGTGGACTTGCAGGTAACTGGTGTACTCACGCAGGAAGTTCTGTACGGCTGTGTCGGCCCCGGCCAAGGCATTGAGGAGCGCCTGGATCTCTGCGAGGTTCTCGAAGTCCCGGGCGGCTTGCTTGATCAGGTCTTCGTCGACGGGGCGCAGACCCGCGGTGAGGGTGTCAGACACCTTGACCGGATCCAGGTCCTTGGCCAGGAGAGGGCGCCGCAACTGGAGCAGCAGGTTGATCAGTTGGCCGTAGCGTTCGCGCCCAAGGCCGAACAGCCGGTCGTCGATGGCATCGCGATATGCCTCTGCCGTCTCGTACGTGGCATCCGCGCCCAGCAATTCCGCCAGTGCCCTTTCCCGCAGAGGCCGCGAGGCATCGTCCAGGAGACCAAAGTCGAGGCCCATGCGGCCATCGGTGACGAAGTAGAGGCGGGCCGGCGAGGGCATCGATTTCGTCACTCGCATGCCGATGCCAGCGGTAACAGCCTCGATGACCTTGCCGTCAGGCGCAGTGCGGGCGAACTCCATCCATACATAGCCGTATGCGGACTCCTGCTTCTTGTAGAGCAGGTTCGATTTCATGGTCCGTTCCTCGCCACTGAACGGATCCAGCCGTCGCGCGTCTAGGACGCCGTCCAGCACGAGGGGGAAGAGCACCTCCAGGGCCTTGGTCTTGCCGGATCCGTTGTGCCCGCGAAGCACCAGGCGACCGTCGGCGAAGACGAACTCCTCGTCGATGTAGTCCCACAGGCCGATCACGCCCGCCCGCGTGGGCTTGAATCGGGCCTCCGGATACTCGGCATTGCGGGGATGCGGGATGAGCGTCATCGAGAGGTGTCCTCAAGGGGGAAGTCGAGGGCGAACTGACCTTCGTACGCAGGTCGAGGCAGCACGGCGGTGATATTGCGGTAACGCGCCGCGGCAGGGCACACGAGGATTCCCCCGGGGACGAGGTGCACCAGGCGCAGGTCTGCCAGCAGAGAGAGGGCCTCGGCCAGGAGCCCTCCTGGATCGCCCTGCCATTTGTTGGTGAACGAGGACGGACCGAACTCCTCGTAGAGCTCGGTGATCATCTGCTCCAGCACGCCTTGCTCAACGAATGGCAGGCCCGCCCGCTGTTCGGCTGCGTGGGCTTCCGTTCCTGGTCCGTGCGTCTCTTGGCCGTTGTCTGTCTGCGGGTCATAGGCGAGGGCTTCGAGCGTGCCAGCGTCGGGCAGGGCCATGTCGATGCGACTCAGGAGGTCCTCGTGTTCTTCTCGCGGGTCAGGTGGGAGAAGGCTCTGCAGGCTGCCGGAACGGTCGGGGTCTTCCTGCAGGTCCGCGATCTTCGCCAGTATCAGACCGGCGGTCCGGTTGACTGCTCCTCCTCGCCCCGGGAAACGCTTGTCCGTGAAGCGCCCCGTGGTATCGACAAGCATGATCCCCTCAGCCCGGCGCTCGACGGGCAGACCGGTCAGACGCGCGATGTCCTCGGCCAGGGTGGGCTGGCGCAGCGCAATCGCGGTTTCCGGGTCAATGCCGGCGAAGTAGACCACCGGGTGCTCGATGAGCATCCGTCGGGCCTGCTGGGCAGCCCAACGCCGACGCGGGTCCCGCCCGGTTCCTGCGGTCGGGGTGTCCAGCAGACCGGCGGCACTCGTCAGGTGCTGCAAGGGCCTGTTGGGCTTGAAGAGGGCTGCGCAGGCGTCGTGGTCGATGTCGAACAGCGCGTCCCCACGATCGTGATCACGGGCCCAGTCCTCGGTGGAACCATCGGAAATCCGCAGCGCCCCTCGGTCGACCAGCCAGTCCATCACGTCAACGACCGCGTCCTTGTGGCCCGCTGCCGTCGCGTCGAAGCCGAGATGCTCGATGGCGTTGGCGTACGGGCCAAGGAACTTGACGAGATCGGCGAGGGTGATCTCCATCCGCGACCGGTTCAGGCACGCCAGGACCAGACACAGGTATGCGAGTCGCCGCCGGTCGAAGGGATTCTTGCTCTTCACCGTCAGAAAGGCCTGGCTCTCGTCGAAGGCATCCAGCCGCCGCAGCAGGCGAGCATGACGGGCACTCGTGGACAGCGTGTATCCGAAAAGGTCCCGGAAGTCCTTCGTCAGTTCGTCGGCCCACTGCAGGACCGACGCAAGCGCCTTGGTCCGCGGGTAGGTTTCGGTGACCACGCTGTGTAACAACATGAGCCGGGCCGCCTGCTGGTACGAGCTGAGGTCCGCGGGCTCCACGGATGCGGCTACGCGATGGGCAGGCATCTGGGCGCCTCCGATCCGAGACGGCGACGCATCGCACCGTGGGGCTTGATCTCCAGGGCGAAACCGGGCAGGTGCAGCGTGCCGGTTTCGGTCCGCACGCGACTCCCGCGTTCACTGGGCACGAGACGCAGCGTCAGCACATCGCTGCTGCCGGTACCCGAGCGCAGACGTCCCGCGACGACCGTTCGCGCCTCCAGGGCGCGGGTCAGCAGCTTGAGCACGGCGCGAGTCTCCGCCTGGTTCAGTACTCGATCATGAGGTCCGTGCTCCAGGAGGGTTTCCGCCGCGCTCCGTTCCGCGGCCCGCTCTGCCAGTTGTGCCTCGCGCAGGCGGGCGTGCGCGCCCCGGGACTTCCGCACCGGCTGCGGACCTCCCTGCGCTGGCCTCTTACCGTGCTTGAAGAGGCTGACACTGATCTCCACGCCCGGCGCCTCCCACCACGTCGAACGTGGCGAGATCTGGTCGTCATCGTCGTGGGCGCCCGAAAGATGCCGTACGGAGCGCAGATCGAAAGCGGCGGCGACCAAAGCGTTCGCCGCTAGCTCATCCGGTGCCGCGGCAGCCCACGCGGCCAGATGCCGCAGCTGAGTAGTGCGGCTCACGCCGCCTCTGCGTGACTCCGTGACCTGCCTCAGCAAGGCGATGACCCCAGAGATCGCGGAGCGAGTGGCGCCCTGCAACTGGTCTGCCCTGGACCCGTCCGTGCCATCGGCCAAGAACCACTGCCGCAGCCCCATCCAGCGCCGCCGCCAGTCCTCCAGCCGTACAGCCGGGCGCATCATGGGCCGTTCGTCCGCTGCGGCCGCCCGCTCCAGCAGCGTCTCCACCCCGGTGTCCTCCACCTCATGCACAGCCTCAGCCAGGCGGGGCGCATAGCGTTCCAGTTCGGCCGTGAACTCGCTCATGTGGGCCAGCAGCGCATGCTTGTACCGGAGGAACGTCTCGGGGGATATGTCCGTCGTACGCACTACGTCGTTGAGCGTCAAATAGAAGCGCGCTGCCCGTTGGGTCATGTCCTCCAACACGCTGTCGAGCCGGGTGAGCTTGCGGTAGACCTCGTCCTGGTCGCCCTGCCGGTTCGCGGTGGCCAGGGCCTTGAAGTCCGCCAGGATGTCGGCGAAGACCAGACGCGACAGGTTTGCGTCCTGGACCCGCGACCCGATGACCTCTTCCACTGCGCAGTAGACGCGGTAGCCGATCTCCGTGAACTGGTACACCGACTGGCGGTTGCGGTAGGCAGCAAGATTGCCGCACCGCGTCGCGTCCTCCACCTTGTAGAGGACCTGCTCATCCTCGGCCGCGAGGTTGTCGAGCATGGCCCGCAGGTTCAGGTCCTTAGCACTCGGCACCTCGTCGTGCGCTGCCGCAAGTTCACTCAAGGCCTTAGCCACGTCATCGGTGTGGACCTGAACCTGGTGCACAGCCCGCAGCACATTCATCGCCCGCAGCACCCACAAGTACGCGACATGGTTATCGCGCTGAGTGAAGTTGAACAGTCTCAGCCGGTC
This sequence comes from Streptomyces sp. FIT100, assembly GCF_024584805.1. Classification (NCBI taxonomy): domain Bacteria; kingdom Bacillati; phylum Actinomycetota; class Actinomycetes; order Kitasatosporales; family Streptomycetaceae; genus Streptomyces; species Streptomyces sp. FIT100. Next base: position 610,512 of record NZ_CP075715.1, read on the forward strand.
GCCCACCGTCAATGAATCAAGATCGAACGACTCTGCGATTCCCGAGTCATCACGCTGCAGCACCTACACCGCCCCTCGTTCGCATCTACTGCTCCTACCCTGACAGTTGCCACTGACAATCACGCCGGAGTGCCCGGAAATCGGTCGCCCCTGACGCCGCTCAACGGCCAAGCCGCCGGGCAGCCATCGCCCGAGGGTCGTGGACGATCGTGTGGCCGTAGGGCACGGTCCACGCCGAGGCCGCCCGGTTTCTGCGCCGGCATGACGGCTCGGGCACGCAGAGTACGCACGCGTATCTGCTGGTGGGACCTGCGGTGGCTGGAGCGCGAGTGTCTGGCCTTCGACACGGTGCAACAACACGACCTGGAGCGGTACATGGGCATCGTGGCGCCGAGGTGCGCATTGCCGCTCGGTAAGCCGTGGCGTGGAGCTGCACGACAGGTTCTCCGAGACATCCAAGGCGTGGGGGTCATGGGAATGGGCAGCGGCGCGGGTCGGCTCGCGCGAAGACCTCGCACGGGCTACCGATCTCATTCAGCGGAGCATCGAAGCTGGGCGACTCCCCGTACAGGGGAAGGGCGGTTGTTCCACCTGACTGTTGGAACAACCGCCCTTCTCTGCATGCCGCGCCCGCTGTCTGGGCTTCTCACTCTCACTCCTCTGGCCCGGCGAGTTCGAAGTCGTCCTGGGTCAGCGCGCGCCGCAGCCGCTGCTCAGCGATGTGGGCGTAGTGCTCGGAGAGCTCGACGCCGATGAACTTGCGGCCCTCGCGCAGGGCGGCGACGCCGGTTGTGCCGGAGCCGGTGAAGGGGTCGAGGACGGTTCCGCCCGGCGGGCAGATCCTCACCAGCTCCTGCATCACCTCCACGGGCTTCTGTGTGATGTGTACGCGGTCCTTCCGGGGCTGGCTCGCGGTATAGAGGCCGGGCAGGTAGACGGGGTTCCGGTCTGGGTCGACCGGGCCCTTGGTGCCCCAGACGATGTACTCGCAGGACTGCTTGAGCCGGCCCTTCTGCGGTCGGGAGACCGGCTTGTGCCACGAGGCGATGCCGCGCCAGGTCCAGCCGGCGGCCTGGAGCGCGTCGGTGGTGGTGGGCAGTTGCCTCCAGTCGGTGAAGACGAGCGCGGCGCCCGACTCGGCGGTGGCCCGGTAGGACTCGGTGAGCAGGAGAGTGAGCCAGAAGTCGTACGAGCGCTGGTCGCGGTTCTCGCCGGGGAAGTTGGCGAGGTCGTGCTCGGCGTCGCCCGAGGTGTACTTCGCGCGGGCACTGCGGCCGGTTCGTTCGCCGCTGGTTCGGCCACCGCTGTTGTAGGGCGGGTCCGTGATCACGGCATCGACACTGTTGTCGGGGATGCCAGCGAGCGCGGTCAGCGCGTCGCCTCGGTGCAGGGTGTACGACATTGTGCGGTTCTCTCTTTCCGCGGGGACGGTCGTGCGGGATTCCGCGTTCCCGGAATACCGCGCACATCGGCGTGATCCGCTCCCGGATGCCACAGAAGCAGCCGCCTGAGGAGAGCGATGGGCTGGAGAGTAACCACCATTCCCGGCCGCACCTAATGACGCTCTGCCGCCACATCACGGGCGCCGGCTGCCAGACGAGGCGTCGTTTGGTGCGGCCGGAATTCGTCTCTACAGTCTCGCCGTGTTCGACGGACGGGGCTCAGCTCCCGCTCTGTTGAGCTGTACTGATGCGTGTCGCCTCGTCCAAGCGGCGGCCCAGAGGCGCTCACGAAACGGCCTGATATTTCGGCGAGGGGATTCTCCGTGTGGCGTGTGAGATTTAGAGCGCGGCTGGCTGCCGCTCTCCAGTAACGGGGTCCCCATGGGTCGGGAGTTAGCCGCTCCCGGCCCTTGGAATCTCCATTCCCTGATCTCAGGTGTTGTGATTTCTGACCGGTGCGGTGCCGGTGACCTTTTCGACGAGAACGCTGGTGCCGCGCTGCCTACGAGTAAGGAGCTGCTGATGCAGCATGCCCAGGCACGCCCTTCCCCGACGTCCGACTCCTGCGACCTCTGCTCGGCGGACGGCCTGCGGCCGTGAAGGCGGGCGCGGCAATAGTCGGGTCCGTGGCTCTTGGGCCACTGCTGCTGATCGCCCCGCTCGCGATGGCTCTGGCCGGCGCGAGCAGTGCCCAGGCCGCCTGTGCGAGCGGCGATGCACAGGCTGTGGATTCTGCGGCGGTGGCCAAGCAGGTGAAGTCGATCCTCAAGGGCGGTGGGAAGGCCACCCTGTCGGTCCCGGGGCTGGACGATCCCGCGGAGCAGATCCCGAACGCCAAGACGATCCAGGCCACGGGCGTCGCCATGAAGGTACTGGCCCGGGGGCAGGTCGTGGCTCTGGTCACGGCCCTGCAGGAGTCGGGGCTGCGGAATCTGGACTACGGCGACCGGGATTCGCTCGGCCTATTCCAGCAGCGCCCAAGCCAGGGCTGGGGAACGGCTCAGCAGGTCCGCGATCCGGTGCACGCCTCGACGAGGTTCTACGAGGCTCTACTCAAGGTCCCAGGCTGGCAGTCGATGACCGTCACGCAGGCGGCACAGGCGGTCCAGAAGAGCGGCTTTCCTGACGCCTACGCCAAGTGGGAGCCGCTGGGCACGGCTCTACAGAAGGCCATCGCCACGTCGCTGTCGGATGAGTCGAGTTCCGACGGAGGCGACGAGGGCGAGCAGACGGATGCGGCTCCCGGCGGGTGCGGCACCGGTGAGGACGGGGCCAAATTCGGTCCGATCCCCGCAGGCTCCGTCCCCAAGGACTACAAGATCCCGGTTGATGCGCCCAAGTCGGTCCGCACCGCCATCCGCTGGGGTCTCGGTCAGCTCGGCACTCCGTATCAGTGGGGTGGCGCGTGTACCGATCCGCGTGGCCAGGACCCGATGGGCCGCTGCGACTGCTCGTCCCTGATGCAGATGTCGTACAAGGCCGGGGGCGTCTCGATCTCCCGGACCACGTACACGCAGGTCAAGGAGGGCAAGGCGGTCAGCGTCGATGCCCTCAAGCCGGGCGATCTCCTCTTCACTCGCGGCACGGCCCAAGTTCCGGAACACGTAGGGATGTTCATCGGTGACGGCCTGATTTTGCATGCTCCGCGTACCGGTGACGTGGTCAAGATCTCGACCCTCGCCGACTGGCGGCCGGACGTGCTCGCCGCCCGCCGGATCGTCTGACCGGCCCCCCTCTCCCCCTCTCACTCCTCCCCTTCCGGGCCTTCGCGCGCCCATGTTCGTACTGGAGTTCCAATGAAGCTCATTCAGCACGCTCAGATGCTGGCGTACAACCCTGGCGTCACACCGAGCGAGGGCGGTCTGCCCGGCCTCGACGTCCTCAAGAAGGTCATGGGCAGCATCAACCTCTTCGGCATCATCGCCACGGTCGGCGCCCTCGCCATCTCCGCCATCGTCTGGGCCTGGGGCCACCACAGCGGAGGCCACCAGGCCGAGGCCAACGGTAAGAAGGGCACGGTCGTCGCCGCCGGCTGCGCCCTCCTGCTCGGCGCGGCCAACGGCGTCGTCGCGTTCTTCTCGGCGATGGGGACGCAGGTTCACTGATGTCGAAGAATCGCTTCCCTTCCGCCAGGGGGCGGAGGCACGGAGCCCCGTCCTCGGTTCTGCGCCGCGCCTCGATCGGCGGCATCGTCCTCGCTGTCCTGCTGGCCGTCGCCGGTCTGGTCGCGTACGTCACCCGTGCGGAGAGCCCGGCCGCGCCGAAGGCCACCCCCGCGCCGGCGTCCTCTTCGACGTCGCCCTCCCCTGCCGCCACCACGCACGCCGGGGTGCCGGTGGCCGCGCCGCCCAGGACGACGGATCCGATCGAGTTCGCCAAGGCCGCCACCAAGGTCCTGTGGACGTACGACACCCGGTCGTGCTCGCAGGCCGAGCACCTGGCCGGTCTCAAGCAGTGGATGACCAGCGAGAAGAAGTACGCGGACTGGAAGTCGGTCTCGGACCAGGTGCCCAGCCCGGTGTTGTGGTCGCGGATGCACGACAACGGGCAGCACGCCGACGCCGCGGTCGGCGAGGGCCACTTCCCGCAGGCATTCAAGACCGCCCTGGCCCAGGACCCCGGCGCGATCACCGAGGCGTACGTCTACGCCGTCACGGCCACCGGCAAGCAGTCCATCGCCTGGAAGGGCTCCGGTGCCGGAGCCGAGTCCCGCTCGACGACCCTCGCCGTCCAGTGCCGACCGGACCGCGACTGCGCCCTCGTCGGTGTCCTGCCGAACGTCGCGTCGTGATCGCCCTCAACCTGTGTAAGGAGGTGCCCTCATGGGGGCTTGCGACCTTCCTCTGATGAGTACGGTCTGCGACACCGTAGGCGGTGTCGTCGGCGCGACCGGCGAAGCCGTCACGGACGGCATCGGTGCCTGGATCGCCAAGTCGATGGGCGAGATGGCCCAGGCCGCAGCTGACCTGGCCTCGAAGGCCGTCGACCGGACCACGGCCATCGATCTCAACGCCGAGTGGTTCAGGAGCAACTACGAGCTGATCCTGCCCATCGGCCTCATCCTCACCGTCGGCACGTTCTGCCTGCAGCTCACCCGTGCCGCCTGGCGCCGGGACGAACGCGCCCTCGCTCAGGCGGTGTACGGAACAGTGGCCGGCGTCCTGTTCGCGTTCGCCGCGATCGCCTGCACCACCGTCGCGATCACTGTAGTCGACGCGCTCAGCGCCGGCCTGTTCAAGGCGGCCAACAGCTCCGTGGACGACGCGGTACGCCGCATCATCAAGGTCAACGAGTTGGGGGCGATGTACGGCCTGGGCTGGGGCGTCCCCGCGATCGTCGCGCTCGGCTGCGCGGTGGGTGCCTTCCTCTACTGGGCGGTGATGGTCGCCCGTAAGGTCGGCATCCTGGTCCTGGTCACCCTGGCCGTGTTCGCGGGGGCCGGCGGCGGCTGGGAGGTCGCGCGGCGCTGGCGGCGCGGCTGGATCGAGGCGACCAGCACCCTGATCGTCTCCAAGCTCCTGATGACGATGGTGTTCCTGCTGGGCGTCTCGGCCATGGGCAAGACGGACGCGAGCGACGGGCTGAGCGCCCTGTCGGACGCGATCGCGGGCATCGTCGTGATGGTCCTGGTGCTGCTCTGCCCCTACGCCACGTACAAGTTCGTGCACTGGGCGGCCGACGGCGGCGGCCACGACGATCTGCACCGCACCGGCGTCGCCGGCATGGCGGTCGCCGCGGGCGCGGCGAAGACCGCGGGGCAGCTCGCGGTCCAGGCCGGCACGGGAATGCGGGCTCCGCAGGGGCCGGCGAAGGTGCCGGGCCAGGGCTCCGGTGGCGTCGCCTCCGGGATCGACCCGACGGGCGGATCCGGTAGTGACACGAAGCCGAAGCAGACCCACTTCCGCTTCGGTGAGGATCCGGACGCGACTGGCGACAAGGGCCGGGCGCTGATCCGCCGTCCTCCGACGGACGGCGACCGCGGAGTCCCGCTCATCCAGCGCCCCGGTGGGGGCCAGGCAGCTGACTCGGCGCCAGCGGTCTCCGGACCTACGCCACAGGGCGCCTCGGTCTCGGCGCCGCAGGTCACGCACCTGGACCCGCCGGCACCGCGGCGCAGCGGTCCTCCTCCGCAGGGCGGCGCCACCCCGCAGCGGTGGATCTATCCCGGGCCAGCGGACCGCTCGGGCTCGTAGCCCGGAGCTGACGGGGTGGGCCGGGGCCCGCCCGGCCCACCCCGTCTTCCTCTTCTTCTTTCTCCTCATGTTCCAAGGACGGCTTCGCCATGCTCTCTGACGCTTCTCACCCCGACGGTCCGGCCACCGTCAAGTTTCCTCACCGCTCGCGGCGGGGCGTGCTGCTCGGCCTGTCGGCCCCTCAGCTGATCGTCGTCGCGGTCTGCGGGCTGCTCCTTCTCGGGGTGCTGCTCACCTCCGGTGTGACCGGAGCGCTCCAGCTCGTACCGCTGTGGGCCGTCGTTCTCGCGGCGGTCTTCATCCGCCACCGCGGACGGGCACTCGCCGACTGGACGCCGATCGCGATCCGATACGCGCTGCGGCGCTTCCGGGGGCAGCTGATCTGGCTCGCCCGTCCCTCAACCCGGCCGCGGCGAGAGGGTCTGCTCCACCTGCCCGGCACGGCCGCGTCCCTGCGGGTGGTCTCCTCGCCGGACGGCCGCCTCGGCGCGGTGCACGATCCGCACCAGGCCACCCTCACGGCCGTGGTGAAGGTCTCCTCCCGCGCCTTCGCCCTGCTGGACCCGGCCGCCCAGGCCGGCAACGTCTCCGGCTGGGGCCGCACGCTGGCCGCGCTCTCACGCAGCGGGCACATCGCCCGCGTCCAGGTGCTTGAGCGCACGGTTCCCGACTCCGGAGACGCACTCAACCGCTACTGGCAGGAGCACGGCAACGCCCAGACCCCGCTCGCCGGTCCGATCTACGGCGACCTGCTGGCCGCCGCCGGCCCCGCCGCCGCCCCGCACGAGGCGTACGTCGCCCTCGCGCTCGACCTCAAGGCCGCCCGCCGCCTGATCAACCAGGCCGGCGGCGGACTCACCGGAGCCTTCGCCGTACTGGCCCAGCTCGCTTCCACCTTCGACCAGTCCGCCCGTACCTCCGGGCTCACACCGAATGGCTGGCTGCCCGCGCGCGAGATCGCCGCCGTGATCCGTACCGCGTACGACCCCAAGGCGTCGGCTGGCCTCGACCGGTGGTCCGACTCTGGCCGTCCGCAGGCCGACCCCGCTGCCGCCGGGCCGGTCGTCCTGGTCGAGAAGGCCGACCGTATCCAGACCGACTCGGCCCACCACGCCACGTTCTGGATCGAGAACTGGCCGCGCATCGAGACCAGCCCCGGGTTCCTCCACCAGCTCCTGTTCACCACCGGCGTGCGCCGCACCCTCTCGCTGACCTACGAGCCCAAGGGACTGGACGCCGCCCTGAAGGACGTACAGCGCAAGAAGGCCACCGTGATCGCGGACGCCGCCGAGCGGGCCCGCAAGGGCCAGGTCGACTCCGAGGAAGACTCGGTCGAGTACGCCGACATCAAGCAGCGCGAGCGCCAGCTCATCGCCGGACACGCCGACGTCGCCCTCACCGGCCTGCTCACCGTGAGCGCGGACACCCGCGAGGAGCTCAACGCCGCCTGCGCCGCCGTCGAAACCGCGGCCGTCGCCGCCCTCGTCGACCTGCGCCTGCTGACCTGGCAGCAGGCCGAAGCCTTCACCAACGCCGCTCTGCCGCTCGCCCGCCCGTAGCGCGGCCCAGCACCACCGACCGCGCTCTACCGAAGGGCACCCCATGCCGACCGAGCCCCTGCCCGAACTGGCTTCGGACTTCGTCCCGTTCGCCACCGCAGCGCTCGACTTCCACCGGGCCATCAACATGCCCGTCGCCCCGGTCGCCGCCAGCCGCACCGAACTGGACTCCCTGCACGCCCACCTGGTCGCCCTGTACGGGCTGCTGGACGCGCACACCGCCCGGACCACCCCGGTGGCCACCGGTGAGGGCGATCACCTGCGGGCCTGCCGCATCCGGCTGTGGCAGGCAGCCGAGCACCTCCACGCCGCCTATCACGCGGCCCCGCAGCGAGTCACCGGCCGCCTCCCCACGCGGGAGGCATGCCGGGCCCGCCTTCCCGAGGGCGCACCCGACCTCACCGTGTGCCAGCGCCACCTGGCCACCGCCGCCCGCGTCCGCCGTGACCACACCCCGGCCGACCTGCGCGACCCGTTCACCGGCCTGATCCGCCACTGACCACCGGAGCACCACCGCCATGCCCACCCGAACCACCCGCGCCAGCGCCAGTCCGCTGTTCGTCCCCCGCAACACCGACCGCCGCACGGCCCGCGCCGCTCGCGACCAGTTCGCCGCCGCCCGCGACAAGGCCCGCCACGCCGCCCGTCCCGAAGCCCGCCGCACCGCGACCGGCATCGATCCCGGGCTGCGCGCCACCTACCCGGCCGCCGGCCGCCCCGGGCCCGCCTCCGCCCGCGGCGGCCGGCTCAAGCTCCCCGCCCACCGGATGACCACCGCCACCGCGTCCGGCGCCTACCCCTTCCTCGCCGAGGGCGGTCTGGGCGCCCAGGGCATCTACGTGGGCCGAGACGTACACGCGGAGGCCGCCTTCACCTACGACCCGTTCGCGCTGTACGGGCGGCTCGACGGCTTCACGAACCCGAACATCCTGCTCGCCGGGATCATCGGCATGGGCAAGTCCGCCCTGGCCAAGTCCCTCGCCGTACGCGCCGTCGCCTTCGGCTACCGAATCTACGTGCCGTGCGACCCCAAGGGCGAATGGACCGTGGTCGCCCAGGCGCTGGGCGGGCAGACCATCGCCCTCGGCCCCGGTCTTCCCGGCCGGCTGAATCCGCTGGACGCCCCCGCCAGGCCGTACGGCGTCAGCGAGGAGGACTGGGCCGGCGAGGTCCGCAAGCGGCGCCTGCTGCTCCTCGGCTCGCTCGCGAAGACCGTTCTGCGGCGTGACCTGCACCCGATGGAGCACACCGCCCTCGACGTGGCACTCGACCAGGCAGTCGCCCACGCCGGGGCCGTCGGCACCACCCCGCTGCTCGGCGACGTCGCGTACGTGCTCGGCGCGCCCGAGCGGCTCGACGCCGCACTCGGTGACCTGTCCGGACGCCTCGGACGGGCGGCCGAGGACCTGGCCCACGCACTGCGGCGCCTCGTCCATGGCGACCTGGCCGGCATGTTCGACGCGCCGAGCACCGTGGCCTTCGACCCCGGAGCGCCGATGCTCTCCATCGACCTGTCCCGGCTCGGCGGCGCCGGCGACGACACCGCACTCGTCCTGGCGATGACCTGCGCCTCCGCGTGGATGGAGTCCGCCCTCTCCGACCCGACCGGCGGACGGCGCTGGGTGATCTACGACGAGGCATGGCGCGTGATGCGGCACGTCGCCCTGCTGGAACGCATGCAGAGCCAGTGGAAGCTCAGCCGAGGGCTCGGCATCGCCAACATGATGGTCATCCACCGCCTCAGCGACCTACTCACCGCGGGCGACGCCGGCTCCCGGGGCCGCGCGCTCGCCGAGGGCCTGCTCACCGACTGCTCCACCCGGATCATTTACCGCCAGGAAGCCGACCAACTCGGCTCCGCCGCCGCCCTGCTGGGCCTCACCGGCGTCGAGACCCAGGCCGTCTCCGCCCTCACCAAGGGGCGCGGCCTGTGGAAGGTCGCGGGCCGGTCGTTCATTACTCAACATCTGCTCCACCCGCACGAGCGCGAGCTGTTCGACACGGATGCCCGGATGCATACCTGAGCCGTCCGCTCCCGTTCACGCGCCCCCGGGGGAGCCGGCCCACGCCGCCCCGGCTCCCCCTCGCGGTCGTCACATCACGCCCTCCGCACAGAAAGCCGCCCCGCCATGCACCTGAAGCGCACCATCCGTCGCGGCCTGCGCCGCCTCGTCCAGCTCTACGCCGACGCCGCTCGCGCCCACACCGCACTCGGCCATGCCTCCGTAACCCCCAGCCCGTGCGATCCCGTGGGCGCGACACGGCGAGAGGCCGACCGGCGCCCTGACGCGCACGACGAGGGCGAGACCCGCCATGGCTGAGCTGGCATGGATCACGCTGGGCAAGCACCCGCAGCTCGGCCTCACCGCCGCCACCATCCACGACGACTTCGGCTCCGCGAACCGGCTGCTGCTCGATGCCGGATTCTCCACCGGGCATCCCGACTTCGCCTATGTCCGGGCGACGCTTCAGCAGCTCTACAGCGCTGTGGCCAGCCACTACATCGCCATCGACGACGCCTCGCTCGACGGCCCCATGCCCACCAACCCGGCGCCGCCCCGTGGTTCAGAGCCCGCGCACCCTCCGACCCCGTCACCGCGCCGGCCGGACTCGCGGGCCGATCTCGCGGAGTTCGCCGAGGAACTGTCGGGCCGACTCCCCGGCTCCTGGACTTCCGCCGTCCACGAACGCGCTGCAGAGGAAGGCCAGCTCCCGCTCAGCGAACGGGTATGGGATTACGGCCACGTGAGCTGGGCCTTCTCCGAATTCACCCCACATCGAAGCGCCGTACTCACCAGTGACTCTGGCATCGAGCTCCTGGTCACCGACCGCCCCCTGCGCAAGCACGAGTTCCTGGTCGTCGCGTTCGAGCCACGAGGTAGCGGGTTCGACACCACCACCAGGACACCTAACGGCATCGTCGTGAGCACCGACCCGGTGCGAGCAGCCTCCCGAGTGACAACCCGCCTGCTGCCTCGGTACCAGGAGGCCGTCCGCGAGACCCGGCTCAGTCATGTCGCCAAGTCGGTGGCTGCCGGCCAGCGCGTTCTGGCCGAATGGGACGCGGTCTCGGACAGCCTGTGCGATGCCGATCACTGTCCGCTCGACGAGCGGTACGGCCTGCGCCAGCAGGTCCGGGACGCGGAGATGTGGGCGCAGTTCGCTCCCTTCCTTGAGCACGGTCAGGCTCTGGTCGCGCACGCCGAGGAAACGCTTCCTCTCCTTGACCCCGCGGAGCGCGTGGCCGGGCGCTGGGCGTACCGGCTCCGTGCCCTGCGCGAGGCACTGGACGGCGGCGCCCGGGTGCAGGCCGAGTTCCAGGTGGTCGCGCCGAGGCGCTCCTGCCCGACCATCCTCGCTCGAAGGCGGTGTTCGCGGACGCCGTGTCCATGCGCAACGCCGAGGGCTGGCACTACTCCCTGACCTGGATGGACAACGCCGGCGTCCTCGCCGACATCGCACGCGCCGACAAGGCGCCGCCCGCGCCACCGACCCGACCGCTCCGTGCGCAGCGGGTCCGGTCAACACGCGCCGCTCGCCAGATCACCGCGGCGATCGAGAAGAACGCCGGTCCGCCGGCCATCCGCCTCTTCAACTCCAGCAGGCCGCCGCGCTCACGCTGACTAGCGCGAATCCACGGCCACACCAAATCCGCCTTCCGGCCGCATCCTCGTCCTCCGCACGGCCCCGACCTCTGCGAGGTGCATCTTCGTGGCGGAAACACGTCCGCACATCACTGTCGGCCATCACGACCAGTACGGCGTCGTGGCGGCGACGTCGCACGACAACCACGTCGCCGAGCACATCCTGCGGCTCGTCGGCTTCGAGCGGCTGCCCGGCAGCACTCTGTACGGGCTCACCGATCCGCAGCGTGACCCAGTACGGCGCGGGGCTCAGGCGGTCCAGTCCCTGCGGGCCGCGCAGTACAGGGTCAACGCCGATGTCGCATACGACCTCCAGCCCTATACCCGGCTCGGCACGGGCCGGGGCCTCCTGGAGCGACTGGAGAAACCTTCCGCCTCAACGGTGACGCCCGCGGCCCAGCAGCGCCGCTCCCAGGCCGCCACCGCCATCTCCCCGGCCCGCGCGGGTGCGCCGCCGGCGCGGCCCGCCGCCGCAGTCGAGTACCGCCCCGCCCCCTCCGCCCCGCAACCGGTCCGCAGCCGCTAGACCGCACCCACCAAGGAGCCCACGCGATGACTCTGCAACTCGAACCGGACGTCGCCTTCGGGATGCACCCCGACTACGGGGTGGCCGCCGCCGTCGCGGATGACCGACCGTTCCTCGACGAGGTCCTGCGCAAGCACCACTTCCGCTACAGCGAGTACCTCGACGTCTACCTGCTGGCGGACAACACGCCCCACAACACGGCGGCACGGACCGTGGCCAGGGCCACCCGCGAATTCCAGGACGCCGGTCTCTCCGTCGCGGCCGACCCGAGGATCATGACTCCACCGCCGGTCCCGACTCCGGACGAGACGACGCCCCGATCCTTCTGGTACCGCCTGCCCTGGGACATGGGCGAAACCCGCGAGAACCAGATGGCCAGCCACGCGACCCGCATGCTCACCGCCGTCGGCCACCGCGTCGGCCTCGGCCCCGATCTGCACATGGGCCCCCTCACCACGCCCTCCGACCCCCAGGGCAAACACGTCCACGGCCACCAGGTCCTGCGGCTGACCGACGAACTCAACGGCGCCGAGACGTACGAGACTGCGGCCGACCTCGCGGAGCACGTCCTGGACCCCACGATGGTGTGCTCGTCCGCCTCAGCGAGTTCTTCGAAGCCGCCGCCGAACAGGCCAAGGCATCCGAAACCGACGTCGGTTGGGATCTGTCCTGCGACTTCGCGGAAGCCGCGGCGACGCTCACCGACCTCGGCGAAGACCTGCACGACGCCGCCGACCAACTGCGGGCACTCGATCGGCCGGCGAAGCCGAGCTGGCAGGCACGGGTCGCCGGCTACTACGCCACTGCCCCGGTGCCCCAGCGCACCGGAACACCCACCGTCACACCCGAGGCGTCCGCTGCCGCTCCACCGCCCGCGTCCAGGCCGATCCGAACGCGCTGACCAATCCCCCTCATCAGAAGGGCCGTTGCGTGTCCTTCCTGCACGAAGAGTGCGGAACCGACGCCGAGATCTACCGCAAGCCGTTCAGCGGCGAGGTGATCGCCGACTGCGGCGACCCGCGAGCCCACGAGGTGCTTGCCGCGTGCGGCTTCGTGAAGAAGACCGTCCCGCCGCACTACGTCTGGCACCAGCTCCCCGAGGGACTGCCCGAGGAGGAACAGAAGCGGAGCGCCACGCGCGCCGCGTGCCTCCTGCGCGCCCGGGGCTTCGACGCGAACGTCGCCGAGGACCTGGTCTCCGAGGAAGCCGTCACCGCCGTACGCGACGAGATCCGGCGACACCGGATCAGCGGCGCGGCCACGTCGTCCTCGCCGACCGCCGGCCCGGTCGCGCCACCGGCACGCCCGGACACCACCGCCCCGGCCGCGCCTGCGGCTCCCTCCACCTCCGCCCACCGCAGCCGCTAGGAGCCCCCGTGATCACTAGAAGAACCCGCCAGCCCCAGCCCATCGCCCCTCTCGCACCACGTAACGGGACCGCGCTTTGTCTCCTGCACGCACGAGCACACCCTCGATCACCACCGGCACCGACTTCCTGCTGTACCTGATGCTGTCCGTCGCCGGCCTCGGCTTGGGGGCCGGGACGTTGGCCTGGTTGTTCGGCAACATCGCCAACACCCTCACCAGGTCCGGCCCCTGGGCCCCGTACGAACCCACCGAGGCGCTGCTCCACCCCTACGAGGTCTGGCCGCACCTTCCACAGCCGGTCCTCGTCGGCGCCTGCTACGTCCTGCCCGCACTCGTACTCCTGGCCGCCGCGCTGCTCGGCGCGAAGGTGTGGCTGCGGCTGTGCGGCAACCCCAAGGGGCTGGCCGACCAGCGTGACCTGGCCGACCTGATGCCCAAGAAGATCGCGGCCAAGGCGATCGATCTCCGTCCGAGCCTCAAGGGCACCAAGCCCAAGGACATCGTCCCCGACGACCGCGGCGTCCTGCTCGGCACGCTCACGCCCGGCGCACGCGAGGTCCGCTCCTCGTGGGAGGACGTGATCCTGGCGATCATGGCACCCCGGTCCGGAAAGACCTCCGGCCTGGCGATCCCGGCGATCCTGCGCGCGCCCGGACCGGTACTGCTGACCTCGAACAAGGCGGCCCGCGACGCCTACACCGCCACGCTCGCGGCCCGCGCCGAAGCTGGCACGGTATGGACGCTCGATCCGCAGCAGATCGCCCACGCCCCCCAGACGATGTGGTGGGACATCCTCGCCGACGCCCGCGATCTCGCCGGGGCCCGCCGTCTGGCCGGACACTTCGTGACCGCCTCCGTGGACGAGTCGAGCGCGGGCGACTTCTGGTCCACCGCCGCCGCGAACACGCTCACCGCACTGTTCCTCGCCGCCGCCCGCGACCGGCGGCCGATCACCGACGTCCTGGCCTGGCTCGCCTCGCCGGCCGACCGCTCCCCCATCGACCTGCTCCAGGACGCCGGACTCGACGCGGTCGCCGCCCAGCTCCAGGGCACCGTGGCCGGCGCCGTCGAGACCCGCGACGGCATCTTCGAGACCGCGCGGCAGTACGCGAGCTGCCTGCTCGACCCGGCCATCGCCGCCTGGGTCACGCCACCCAGCGGCCTCGGCAAGATCCGCGAGTTCAAGCCGGAGGCGTTCGCCACCAGCAATGACACCCTGTTCCTGTTGTCGAAGGACGGCGGCGGCTCCGCCTCGGCGATCATCGCCGCCGCTGCCGACGGGGTGATGCGCGCGGCCGTCATCCAGGCCGAGCTCGACGGCGGGCGGCTCGACGCCCCGCTGCTCGCGATCCTCGACGAGGCCGCCAACGTGTGCAAGATCGCCGACCTGCCGGACCTGTACTCGCACCTCGGCTCCCGCGGCGTCATCCCGATCACGATCCTGCAGTCCTACCGCCAGGGCGTCCGGGTCTGGGGCGAGGCAGGGATGGACGCCCTGTGGTCCGCCGCGACGATCAAACTCGTCGGCTCGGGCATCGACGACGCCGACTTCGCGGACAAACTCAGCCGCCTGGTGGGCGATCACGACGTCCGTACGGTCTCGGTGTCCACCAGCGAGTCGGGCAAATCCACATCGGTCTCCATGCGCCAGGAGCGCGTGCTGCCGACCGACGCGATCCGCGCCCTACGCAAGGGCTCCGCGCTGCTGCTGGCCACCGGCATCCGCCCCGCGCTCCTCGACCTCAAGCCCTGGTACCGGGAGCCGGACGCCGACCGGCTCGGCGCCGCGTCCGCCACGGCGACCGCGGCGATCACCGAGCGCGCGCTGGCCAAGGGCCTGCGCCGAGACGACTTCGGTCCGGCCGCATGACCTCGGTGCTGCCAGGTGCCCGGCTGGCGAGACGCAAGGGTGCACGCCCCCAACCGTCGCGTCCCTGGGCCTTCGCCCCCATCTCCTTGAGGTAGTCACATGTCCCACCCCGCCCCGTCCTGGGCTTCGATCCGCCGGTCAGAGCGCCTCGCCGGCGCACCCGTCGTTCGGCGCGGCGCCGACTGGTGGCTCGTGTCCCCGTCCGGCTCCCTGCTCGCCTCGGACCCCGCCTTCACCGATGAACTGGACCGCTTCGCCGCCGACCTGGCCGCAGCCGACCACACGGTCGCTGAGATCCACGCCCAGGCCAAGCCTCCGCACAAGGCACAGCCGTGACCCCGCTCGTCCACGCCGAGCAGGCCGTGCTGGGCGCGATCTTCCTGGAGCCCGGCCAACTCGACAGGCTCTCGCCCTGGCTGCGCCCGGAACACTTCTCCCGCCCCGCGCACACGGCGATCTACTCCACGATGCTCCAGCTCAAGGCCGCCGGTCACCCGGCAGCAGCCACGACGGCCGGCTTCCCCGTCCCGCTGGCCTGGGTGACCGACACGCTGCGGGAGGCGAGCACGCGGACCCGCGGGCTCACGGCCTCGTATCTGCACTCCCTCGCGTCGGCGTGTCCGCGCCCCGACCACGCCCCGGTGTACGGGCGGATGGTCCTGGAGGGGTCCATCCACCGCAGCGTGGCCCAGCACGCCGCACGCCTCCATCAGGCCGCGCTCGCCGACGGCCGGGCCGGCACGGTGGAGGAGACGCTGCACCACGCCCAGGTCCTGACCGACGTACTCGCCGACCTGGCGCGCGGCTGGGGCACCGAGACACGTCCCGTGCAGCCGCCCACCCCGTACGCACCCCAGGCCGAGCGCCCGCAGCCGGTGGGCGAGCAGGTCCTCGCCGACGAGGAGTTCCTCCTCGGCTGCCTCGCCGCCCGCCCCGAGCAGCTGCTCGGCCTGGTGCGGTGGCTCCGCCCCGGCGACTTCGCCGACCCGGGCCATCAGCAGCTCTACCGCGCGCTGGGGGCCCTGCACCATCGCGGCGAACCCATCGACCAGCTGACCGTGCTGTGGGAGACCCAGCGTCGCGGCACCCTCGCAGACGGGACGCTCGACACCGAGCGTGTGATGCGGATCTGCGATCCGCTTGTGGGCGGGGCCGCCGAGCACTTCGGCGAGCAGGTCGTCCACGCCTCCCTCGTCCGCACGGCCGCCCTCGCGGCCCGGCAGGTCGGCGCCCTGGCCGACCGCGACGCGCTCGCGCCCGG
This sequence comes from Streptomyces sp. FIT100, assembly GCF_024584805.1. Classification (NCBI taxonomy): domain Bacteria; kingdom Bacillati; phylum Actinomycetota; class Actinomycetes; order Kitasatosporales; family Streptomycetaceae; genus Streptomyces; species Streptomyces sp. FIT100. The sequence continues at coordinate 626,375 of NZ_CP075715.1, forward strand.
GCAGCTCATCGGCTACGCCCTGCACGCGCTCGGCCCGCTGGACGACGTACGCCGCCGACTGCGCCTCGCGCGCGAAGCCGAACCCGAGCCACGGCCGCCGGCCAGCCAGCCCGGTGCGCCGCCACCTGCCGCCCGTATCGACGCCGCCCGTGCGCGCAGCCGCCTCGCGGATGCAGCGGCCCCCGCGGCGCCGGTCGCGGCCTCCTGCGCCGCGCTGCCCTCCCGCCACAACCTTCGGAGTCCGTCATGACCGGCCACACCGGCCGCGCAGGTCTGGAGAAGGACGAACTGTACACGGTGGCCCGGGAGTTCGAGGAGGCCCGCCACGAGATTGTCGGGCCGTACACAACGAACTCCCTGCCTGACCTCGTCACCGCGTCCCACCACCTCGCCGCGCTGACGGGGCTGGTGAAGGACCTGTCCGACGAGGTCCTCTTCCGCGTCACCGACAACGACCCGGGCCTCGACTTCGGTCCGGTCATCGCCGCGTACACCAGCGCGTCCGCCCCGGCAGGACGCGCCGTGACCAACTACACCGAAGCCTTCGAGCAGCTCGGATTCCTGCGCCAGCACGCGGAAGCCCCAGCCTCGGCAGACCTCCATGGCGCCCGCCAGGCCGCGTTCGACGTCGTGCAGGACCGGCTGGACCTCACCGTGGACTCGCTGCAGGAAGCCTTCGTTGCTCTGCGGCACGCTGCCGACCGGATCGACGGCACCCCGCCTCGTGTCCTCGCGGCACTGAGCCGCTCGGCACGCCCAGCGAACTCGATCTACCGCGTCCCGGCCGAGCTGCCCGCGACCGAGCCGATCCGTCTCGCCTACATGCCGGTGTCCCGCCATGCGCGCTGATCTCCAGGCAGCGGCGCACCCGCCGTCTATCGGGAGCCTGTGTTCCGGGTACGGCGGTCTGGATCTCGGCGTCCAAGCCGTCTTCGGCGGAACGATCGCCTGGCATGCCGAGGTCGATCCAGGCCCAGCCCGGATCCTGTCCCGACACTGGCCGGCCGTGCCCAATCTCGGCGACATCACGGCCGTGAACTGGGCCGATGTCCCGGAGGTGTGCGTCCTGACGGCCGGGTTCCCCTGTCAAGGACGTCTCGGTCGCCGGCCGTCGCGCCGGACTGGCTGATGGCACCCGGTCCGGTCTGTGGTTGCACATCGTCCGTGCCATCGAAGCCCTCAACCCGTGCCTGGTGGTCATCGAGAAAGTCCGAGGACTCCTCACCTCCCCCGCCGGTTCCCCTGGCGACGTGGAACCCTGCCCGTGGTGTCTGGGAGACACCGCAGGCCAGCCTGCTGTGCGCGCACTCGGTGCCGTACTCGGATCCCTGGCCGACCTCGGGTTCGATGCGCGCTGGTGCGTGCTTCGCGCCTCTGAAGTCGGAGCCCCGCACCGCCGTGAGCGCATCTTCCTCGCCGCCTGGCCCACCTGGCGGGCCGCCGTTGCTGAAGACGCCGACGAGCAACCTGGCGACGAACGGAGGGAGTCAGCACCCGACGAAGAGGAAACAGGGCGGCCACGGCCCCAATCTGGCGGACGAGGTCGAGTGGCTGCTGCCGACACCGAAGGCGTCGGACGGAGCCAAGGGATCGCCAAACCAGCGTCACGGAAACGGGGACCTGACACTGCCCTCGGCGGCTGCCCGACTGCTGCCGACCCCACGGGCAAGCGACACCGGCACTCCGGGACGCCGACCGGGCGCGGGCTTCCGGCCCCCGCTCTCAGCGGTAGCGCTCCCCATGTTCACGGCTCAGACGCCGACGGACGGAGGGCGTGGGGACCGTACGCCGCCGCCATCGCCCGATGGGAGAGGGCAACGCGCCCGGCGCCCCTGCCCACGGACGAGGCGGGGCGCCTCAGCCCGCTGTTCGTCGAGTGGATGCAAGGGCTTGAACCCGGCTGGGTGACGGCCACTCCGGGACTGGGACGCCCAGCCCAACTATCCGCTCTGGGCAACGGAGTCGTGCCGCAGCAGGCCGCTCGCGCGCTGGAGATCCTCGCTCCTCCCGTCGCGGTCTGCGGCCATCACGGCTCGCGGTGAACGGCGCTCTCTACACCGGATTTCCCGGCCTGGCCAAACCCGGTTTTCTTCGGATCCTCGCCACCCCAACCACCCGATCTTGCGGAGGCGTAGCGATGGCCGAACCCGCTCAGGACAGCGAGCCGATTCGCGTGGCGGACCACGATCTGGACGACCTGGTCGCCACGGTCGCGAGGCTGGTCACGGAGAGCCGTAAGCAGGGCGAGACGCTCGCCCAGCTCACCAACGACGCTCCGCCCCCGGACGACGAGGGCGACGGAGCCGAGCGCGGTGATGGCGAGGGCTCGGTCGCCGCGCTGGCGACGGCCGAGCCGGGCGACTCACAGGAACGCCCGGCGTCCATCTTCATCCTGGCCCTCGACGACAAGGCATACGTCGAGGAACTCGCGGCGCTGACGAGTTGGGTGCACGACCTGCTGCTGCCGGTCTACGGGCGGGAGATCACCACCGGCCGGCCGTGGTGCCGGCAGTGGCAGGAGCACCCCGAGGCCGTGGCCCGCCTCCATGCCCTGTGGCTGGCCTGGCAACAGCTCACCGACACCGAGGCCGGCCTCACCGGCCCCTCGACATGGCACCGCGACCACCTCGACCCGACTCTTCTCCAACTTCGCGTTCCCGATGGTCCATTCGGAGCGTGCACGACCAGCCCTACCCGCCCCAACCACCGGCTTCTCGCCTCGCCCGAGCCTGCGGGAGCCTGACATGACCGACACACACGAGCCCCAGGCTCCGGACTACCGGATCGACGGCTTCGAAGCAGCCACCGTGCGGATCGAGGAGGACTTCTTCTCGGTCACGCTCGCAGACGACATGTTCGTACCCCTCGCCGAGCACCACAGCGACGACGGACGCGACACCTACCTGCTGTTCTACGACCGGGCGGCCATCTGGGATGTGCCCGGCACAGCGGAGTACCTCGCGTTGCACCTCACCCGAGACGTGGAGCAGCGCACCTTCGACTTCGAGTACGAGCGGGCCCCCGTCGTCCCGCTCGCCCAGAACTGGCTTATCCGCCAGGACTGCCCGCCCGAGGCCACCGCTCCGAGCCGCAACGGCGGGCCACGCCCCGCCGATGCGATCACCACGCAGCTGGAGGACCTGCTCCGGACCCATCCCGACGGCCGGTACGAGGTCATCGACCACCACACCGACAACCCGGGTTCCTTCGACGTCGGCACCGAGGTGCGCACCCTCGTCCACTACACCCGCCCGGACTCGGCGCACGCCCCCTACCGTCTCTTCCTCGAAGAGACGGCCAAGGACTTCCGCTCCTACACGGTGCGCGAAGGAGCCTTCGCGAGCGCCGAGGCGGTGGACGACCGGGCCATGGACCGCAACACTCCTTTTCCACTGGCACCGGCCCCGCAGGCCACCGTCGTCCGCAGGGCCCAGGTTGCCCTCACCCGCTCGCCGCTCGCCGGAGCCGCTGGTCTCGCGGTTCCCCCGGCGCCTGTCACGGCTCCTCACCTCCCGCTTCCTTCCGTACCGCGCTCTCGCGGGAGTGCACGGTGAGCCGGGCACGGTACGCCTTCGCGGCGCACCCCGAAGCCCTGGCCGATCTGCGCTCCGTTCCTGAGAGCATCCGCGACCTGGCCCTGCTGGAACTGCAGCACCTGGTCCACGGCAACGAACGCGGCGCGGCGCTGACCCGCGAGCTCGCGGGCTGCCACAAGATCTACGTCGATCCGGAGACCCGCTGGCGCATGGTCGTCCAGTACCGCGACGCCCCGGCGACCTCGCAGCACCGCCGGGAGATCTACCTCCTCGCGGTCGGCGAGCGCCAGGACCAGGCCACCTACCGCACCGCGGCTCACCGCCTGGACCGCGAACGCGTGGCATCCACCGGGACATCGCCTGTGCACGGTCGCCGCGCCCAGGCGGCCCGGTCCCGATCCCTGCACGGGAGCGCCGGTCCGGCACACGCAGGTTCGCCGGACCCCGCCCCTTCCGCAGCTCCGCCGCGAGCACGCCGCCCCTCATGACGCCCAGCCCCTCATCCGCCACCGCCCGGAGGCACTTCCCCATGCCGCCTCTCGACCTCGGCGATCTCGCCCCGGGTACCGAGGCCCTCGTCGCGCCAGTCCACCTCGCAGGTCCCGGGACGAGGGAGCCCGTCTTCAGCGTCCTCGACAACGCCGTCGGCTGGACGAAGACCGTCGCCTTCGGTACGGACGCGTACTACGCGAGCCCGTGTCAGCGAGTCCGTATCGCCAACCCCGTGGAGAGCCACTACGGCGGCTGGACGATCACCTACGCCGAGGACCCGCTCGGCGTTCCGGACTGGATCACCACCTTCGACCGCAACACGCCCCGCGAGATCGGTGTCGCCTTCACCAAGACGCTCGTCGACAGCCTGCCCAACCACTTCCGGGACTACTTCAGCGACGGCAAGGACTACACCGGCCTCGGCCAGGAGGACGTACTGCGCCAGAGCAACTGGGAGCCGGTTCATGGAAGTCGGCCGTACTGGATCGTCTCGCCCGACAGCCGAGCGGCCCTGCGCACGCGCAGCGGGTGGCACGACGAGTACACCGAGCTGCTGACTCCGGAGAAGTCCATGTGGCGTCTGTCCGGCGGCGTCGATCCCGTCCACGTGCCGACCTGGAGGGCCTTCTTCAGCAGTAGTACCCCACATCACCTGCGCACCGCTGCCGCCACCGCTCTCACCAGCGCGGACGCTGTGCCGCGCTTCGTCGGCGACATCCCCGAACGCCACCACGACCTGGTGCACGTGCGTCTCGCCGAGCCGATGGCCACCGTGCCCCGGGCTCAGGCGGCCTTGGCCCGTCGGCCGTACGCCATCCACGCAGCCGCGCCCGGGGCGGAGGCCGCAACCTCGCCCGGATCACCTGCCGCGCACAGTCGTTCACGCCGCCAGCGCTGACAGCCCGCCGCTCACACCCGGAGATCCCGCATGCCCTCACACACGCTCGACGGCGACGTCTACGTGACCCCGCTGTACCTCGCTGGCTCCACCACCGTCGGCGACCCGGCGATGCAACCACTCCTCGACCACGGCTGCATGGCGCACAGCGACGAGCTGGCGAACGTCTACGTCTCCTCCCCCGACCAGCACGTCCGGCTCGGATTCCTGCCAGAGGTCACGGACAACACCTTGTGGAAGGTCGCCGCCCACAGCGACCCGTTCGGGCCGCCCGACTGGCTGGCCACCTTCGACTCCAACACGCCGACGGAGCTGGTGACCGCCTTCACCTCCGCCCTCGCCACCACCTACGCCAAGGATCCGGACGCCGCCTTGACCGGTCCCGGTCGACCGGCCGAGGAAGGTTTTCGGCCCCTGGAAGACGCCGGATGGAAGCGAGGAAGCTGGCAGCTCACCACCCTGTTCACCGCGCCCGACGAAATCGCCGGCCTCACCTACAGGGGCGGGGTCCTGGATCGACACGCCGAACTCCGCGGCGACCAGGACCGCTGGCTGCTCTGGGGCGGCCGGGACGGCTTCAGCTCGCGCTGGTACGCCACGTTCACCTCCAGCGTCCCCGTAGATCTGATCGCGGCGACCACCGCCCGCCTGGCCGACCCAGCCCCCGTACTCCGATACGAGATCGAGGTTCCCAAGCGAAACCGCGGTGCCGCCCAGATACGCCCCGTGTCTCCCCCGGTGCCGACTCCGCTGGACGTCCGACGTGCCGCAGCCGCACGCGCGCGCTCCCACGTGGGTCACCTCGTCCGCCGAGCACCAGCGGCGTCCGCAACGACGGGCAGCCCCAGTGCTGTCCCACCGACCCGCCTCGCCCATCGACGGCGGGCCGCTGCGGCACGCTCGTGAACGGCAGCCCGCACCGACGGCCTCTCACGCACACTGGCACGTTCGACCCACGATGCAAGTAGAGGCCGCTCGCCCCCGCTCAACCGAGGCGGTCGTGGTCGTCCCTACGTACCCAGGACGCTGGCCGGGCGGTGGCTCCCGGCAGCTCGCACGAGCCGCCGTTAGCTCACGTCGGCTCCACGACGCTCCAGGTGAGTTCGCCCCCGCCAGCGCCCACCGCCTCCGCCAGCTCCTCGACGCTCAGATCGATCCGTCTGCCGTCCGCCATGCGGGATCGACCCAAGGACGCCGCTACCACGTCATCCACGGTCTCGTCGTACGTACCCATCTCGTGGTCCAGCACGCCGCTCTTCCCGCCTTCCATCGGTCGCCCCGAAAACAGCTCCCGGGGCGACCGATCCATTCCTCCGACTGGTCACACGCGGGCGCTGTCATGGCCAGTTCGCCCACGGCAGACGCGCACCTCTAGGAAGGACTGGAGACCTACTCCTCGACCATGTCAACGTACGACCGCTTCGAAAAACCACAGGTCAACGAAGGGTTTGCTGCTCGTGACGCTTACTGCCACCGCCCCGTCTCATGTCCCCGCCGCACCTCGTCACTCGGCGCTCGGCGACCGCGAGTGGCTGCTCGACTGCCACTGTGCGGGCCCGGTCGTCGACCTCCTCAAAGACCGGGGGTGGGACGTCATCCCCGACCTCGCCGCCAACGTCCACTGCTCCAGCCCTGACCAGCGTGTGTACGTCGGGTTCCTCCCCGAGACCAAGGAGGCGGAGCGCGGCGAGTTGTGGCACATCCAGGTCAAAGAAGCCGACGGACGGGTGGCATGGAGCCAGACCTTCGGGTCGAGCGTCCCGGCCCAGGCCGTCGCCGGGTTCCTCGCGGCAGTCATCGCCTTCCCTAACCGCCACTGCGCCTGCGTCTGACCTACGCCACCCCCTTCACCAACTCAGGAGTCTCTCTTGCCTCGCGAGATCACCGTTCGCCAACTGATCCACCAGCTCCAGGCAGTCGACCCGGATCTCCCCGCGTACTTCGCCATCAACCCGGACTGGCCCCAGACCCACCGCATCGGTCACGTCATCGAGATCAGCGGCCCGGGCGGTGCCGTCTACCTTGCCGAGAACGGCCAAGAGGGCGTCTTGCCAACTGAAGTCCGCACTCAGCTCGACTGGGCCGACGTGTGAACCGCTGGTCACGCTCGCAGTTCGCGGCGGGCGCGAAGAACCCTCCGGTCCCGCCATTGCTCCTCGGCAATGTCGCCCAACGCCCTATGCCTCCAGGCGTACGTGGTGCTCTCGTCCGCTCCGTGCCCCGATGCGCCACCGAGCCGGTTCCCACGACCTGGGTGTCCGCGCAAGACCCCGCTTCCCTTCGTCCGGGCTCCGTTCGGCTGTCCTGGGAACTCGCCCCTTCCGGCGGGATGGACGTCACCGCATACCTCGGCCTGACTTCAGCGAACGTCACCCTCGCCACGTGGCCGAACCTTCGCGGGGAGTGGACCCCGGTCGTCCACCCCACGCTGCTGGAGGTAATCGGTCTGCACACAGCGCTGTCCGTGGCCATCGACGCGCTGCACCTCGCCAACCACCTTGCTGACGCCTGACTCCACGACGCATCTCGAACGCCGAGGGCTGTCCCAATTGGGACAGCCCTCGGCGCTTTTCGTCCCACGAGCCTCGATGCACATCACCCGCGCATCAGGCTCGTGCCTAGAGCGTCCCTGCACCTCCTGAAAGACTCGCCCGGGTAGAGCTCTCGTCCGGCCATGGGGCATTGATGCCACGGGCAGGCTTCTATTCAGGCCGCAGCTCCGACAGGTAGGTGCGGGCGAGCGTGCCGTCGTAGCCCACGGCCTGCGCGGCGGCCTCCAGGCTCGGATAGTCCTGGCCCCCGAAGTCGATCATCGCGTCGTAGTCCGCGCGCGTCAGTTCGGGCTCGACCCACTGGTGCGCGCATCGGCAGCGGATGCTGATCTCGCTGCGGTCGCAGATGACCATCCAGTCGCGCCGGGCTCCGCACTTCGGGCACATCACCAGGATGCCGCCGATGCGGATTTCCTCCGGGTGGGTGGTGGCGCGGAGGCGGATGATGCCGTCGCCGAGCCGCGTCTCCTGCTGGAGCCTCAGCAAGGGGTCGTCGGCTGCCGTCTCCGGCAACACGACTCTCCGGGTCCGGAGGTCTTCGCTGAGCATTGGCATCGTCTCCTCGTCCTCTTGTTGACCAGCACTAACAGCGTTGGCCGTGGGTGTCCAGCGCTTTGAGGTGCTGGTCAGCGCCGTGGGCCCGGCCTGCGGGTACTGTTCGTGTCGTGGCGAGCCGTGGGCTCGGATACCTGCGGCTTCGGGGATCGGTGCTGCGGCGGGGGTGTCCGCGGGTGCGCGCGTGTGCGGGGCAGGTCCGCAGCGGCGGGCAGTTTCCCCATGCGGCGCAGGCGCCAGACGAGTACGTCAGTGACGTTGTCGGCGGTCTCCAACTCGCGCCATTCGATCGCCTGTTGGAGCAGTACGTCGGGGTCGTGTCCCACTCGTTCGGCTTGGGCGAGGGTGGCGGCGAGCACGTCCCAGCCGGGCTCGCGCAGGACGTGATCGGCCTGTCCGGGCAGTGCGGCTTCCACGGTGTGGGCGTAGCGGTCGCGTACGGGGGCGGGGAGTCGGCGTCCCTGTTCGCGCATCGCCTTCATGGGCGTGGCGGACGCGGTCTGGTAGGCGGCGCGCAGGTGCTGCGCGGCTTGTCGGGCGGCGGCGGCCTGCTGGGCGTGACCGCGGGCCGAGTGCCAGCGGACGGCAGCGATCGTGACGAGGACCATCGTGGACAGGAGCATCGCCGTGGTGCCGCCATCCTCGCCTTTGCCGAGGGCGTTGCCGGCTCGGACGATGCCGCGCGCGGCGGAGCGGAGGGCGCGGTGGTCGGCGTGCTCGGCGCGGGTGTGGGAGCGGGTGGCGCGTTCGAAGGCGCGGGCGGCCTCGGCGAGTTCCTTGCGGGTGGAGGCCGGGGAGGTCTGGGCGACGGCGTCGAGGAGTTCGCCGACGCCGATGAGCTGAGCGGCGCCTGCCGCGTCGTCGTCCCCGGCGAGCACGGTGACGGCCTGCTCGACGACGTGAGCGGCGTCTCGGCGAGCACCCGGTGGGCGAGCGGCCCGTGGGGCGGGGCCCGTGACGGTCGTCGGCCCGTCCTCGGGCGGTCCGTCCGCAATGCGTTGGCGGATCTTGGGGAGGGAGAGGTCGGGGGCGAGTCGGGAGCCGGGGAACCAGATGGGCGCGCCGTCACGGTTGCGGTCGCCGGGCAGGGCGACCTTGTAACCGAGGATGTCTCCAGAGGGGGCGACACGCTTGTCGAGGCGAAGTCCGGCTTCGGTGAGACGGCGGAAGAACTCGTCCTCGTCGGCTGCGCCGGCCAGCGCCTGGCGGACGTGCTCACGCAGCGTTTCACGAGGCGGTTCGGTGCGGCCGGTGCGCTCCGCCTTGGCGCGTTCGGCGCTGGTGGGGCGTTGGGCGGCGGTGCGGTCGCCCTCATTGAGGATCTGCAGGCCCCACTCCTTTTCGATCTTGCGGCATTCGGCCTGGGCGCGGATGCCGTCCTGGTGCCGGCGGGGGCTTCGTCCGTCTTCGCGTTTGAGCGTGGCGACGATGTGGATGTGGTCCTCGGCGTGGCGTACGGCGATCCAGCGGCACGCCTTGTCGTCGCCTTCCTCGGCGATGCCGGTGGCGTGGACGATGCGGCGGGCGACCTCGGCCCATTCGGCGTCGGTGAGGTGCCGGTCGCCTGGGGCGGTGCGGACGGGGCAGTGCCAGACGTGCTGGGCGGGGCGGCGGTCCTTGGGGAGGGCGAGGATGGGGAGGTCGAGCCGGTCGGTGAGCTGCTTGAGAGTGGCGGCCGGGTCACGTCCGGGGTCGGGGGCGAGTTCCGGCATCCAGGCGGCGACGAGGTGCGGGTCGGTGTGTTCGTCCCGGCGGCCGGGTCCGTAGAGGTAGGCGAGGAGTCCGTACGTGCGGCTGCCGGTGGAGATGTCCGGGACCACGCTGTCAGCGCCTCGCCATCTCGATGGCGGCGGCCTCGACCAGTGCGGCGGCGCGCAGGACGCGGGCGACCGCGTCGTCGGCGTACTCCGGCCGGCCGCCGGAGTTGAGGACGCGGGCCACCTGGTTGAGGTTGTTGCCGGCGCGGCCGAGCTGGGCGCTGGCGGACATCAGCTCCTCGACGCGTCCGCGCTGGTCCAACAGCCATGCCCTGGAGTCGCCTTGGGCCTGGGCGACCGCGACCGCGGCGTCGGCGAGGAACCCGGCGGTCTTCAGGCCGACGGCTTCGGCGGCGCGCTTGACGATGTCGAGTTCGTCTCGGGTCAGGCGGACGCTGCGGACTTGGTCGCGGTGCACGCTCTGACGCAGGCGGGGGCGCGTACGCGGCGCGGAAGGCGCGGCTTCTTGTCCCTCCGGCTGCGATCCGCCCTCGGTCGCGACCCCACGACCTGGCTCCCCCTGGTGCCGGGCCTCCCCCGCCCCCTGGGGGGTGGGGGCAAGCCCTTCCGAACCTCCTCCGCGGCCCGTGGCTGCGGAGGAGTTTCGGAAGGTACAGCTTGCTCGACCTCGTGCCGGGCAGTGACCTTCCCCCAGGTCAGCGGGGGCGGAGGTGGGATCGGTGGGCGTCATCGGGGCAGTCCGGAGGGGTCGCGGCGTACGTCGCGCAGGACCTCGGCGACGAAGTCGAGCGCGAAGACCGCGTGGTGGAGGGTGCGGGGTGTGCTCGTGGGCGTGCGCTTGACGGTCCAGGCTCCGTCGGGGCCGGGTTCGGCGTGGTGGAGGTGTCCGTACCGGCTGAGCACGGTGATCCAGGCGTCGGCTTCGGCTCGAGTGGCCGAGGTGGTGCGCATGGTAGCGGCTCCAGTGCGTGTGTGGGGCGGGAGGGATTCGTGTGCTCGGCGGGTGCGCCGGTCTGGGTGGACAGGCCGGCGCACCCGCCGAGCGGGCTGTCCGGTCAGGCAGTCCGGGTGTCCGCAGCCTGTTCCGCTTCCTTGCGGAGGTGCTGCATCAGGACGGTCAGCCGGTCGTTCCCGAGGCCGTGTCCGTAACCGCGGATGGCGTCCGCGACGACCTTCCGGGTCAGGTCGCCTGCCTCGGTGACCGCCTGGCGGGCGATCGCGAGAAGCTGCTCGTCGGTGACCGGGGCCGACTTGCGGTCACCGGTGTCCGGACGGGCGGTGGGCCCAGCCTCCGGGGCCGCGCCCGAAGGGGTGTCCGGACGCTTGGCTGGGTCGGCGGGGTGGGTGACCGGGCGGAGTCTGGGGGCGGGGTGTCCGCCCTGGTCAGCGTCGCGGCCGCCGTGCTCGGGCTCCGGTTCGACCGGCTTCTCCCGCTCTCCGGACACGGTGTCCGGGGTGTGGGTCTCCGAGGTGTCCGGCCCCTTGGTGACCGCGGGGCGGCTTGTGGCGGGGCCGGGCAACTCGGCGGGGTGTCCGGAGGTGACCGGGGCTGGGCCTCGTTCACCCCTGGCCGGGGAGGTGTCCGGACGGTCATCGGTGACCCAATCCGTACGGACATCGGGAGTCTCCGGGTGTCCGGACAGATCGGCCTCGGTGGCCCGCCGTGCGATCAGGATGTACAGGTGGACGGCTCCAGCCAGGGCGAGCGGGGCCAGCGTGGACAGGACGCCGACTGTGAGGTCACCGAGCCGGAGGCCTGCACCGTCGTGCTGCTGCTGGTTGAGGCGTACGGCGTGCAGTGCGTTTGCCCAGATGCTGGCTGCGGTCGCGGTGCCGAACAGCGTCCACACGTAGCAGCGGGCGGCAAGCGGGGCGGTGCGCAGGACGAGGAGGGCTCGTACCCCGTACGCGATGCATCCGTCGATGACCAGAGGGAAGAGGAAGGTTAGGAGTCCTCGGACGTGGATCGCGGTGGCCATCTGCTGCAGCGCGTCATACGAGAGGGCGCATCCCGCGCCGCCGAGGGCAACGACGGCAGCCCGGTCCCAGCCGTTGATCCGCGCCGGCATCGGCACGACGTGGCTCACGCTGCCGTCCCGAGGTCGTCGCGAGCCGGGAGCTTGGCAGTGGGACTCTTCAGTGCCTGGGGGGTGTTGTTCTGCTGGTCGACGGCGCGGTTTCGGATCTCGCGACAGGTGCGGCGGTAGAGCTTCCCGGCGTGCTCCTCGGTGACCTTGAGCATCCGGGCGAGCCGCTCGGCGGGGATGTCTGCTTGGTAGGCGGCGCGGACGACGGCCCGGCGCTCGGCCTTGGTGAGGTGGATGTCGCGGCCGGCCAGGACCTCGTTGACGCGGGCGTAGTTGAGGCGGTGCTCCAACCTGCCGTGCAGGAGTTCTCGCTCCTCCTCGGTCATGCCGCCCCGGATGCCGTCGCGGTCGCCGTTTTCGAGGGCAGCGTCAAGGCAGGTGCTGCGGACCGGGCACTGCGCGCACAGGGCCTTGGCGGCGGCGATGCGGTCGACCTCGTCGGGCTCGGGGAAGAAGAGTTCGGGGTCGACCTGGTGGTGCGTGGTCGAGCGGCAGGCGGCCCGGTCGCGCCAGGTGTGGTCGCCGAGGGTGCGGGGCCGTGGGGTCTTGGTGTGGTGCATGAGGATGTCTCCGTGTTCCCCCAGAGCGCGTTCGGGCAGGAGCGACCCGGGGGTGGGTGCGGGAAGGGACAGGCCGGTGTTCGCCGGCAGGGTCAGGCGCGGGCTGCGGCGATGTGGCGTCGCTCGGCCGCGAGGGCTCGTCTGCGGTCGGGGCCGTCGAGAATGACCCGGTCGGTCATCTCGGTGAGCCGGGAGGCGACGCGGTCGCCGATGTGGGCACGCAGGTCGGCCATGCCGAGGTTGGTGGTGATCAGGGTCGGGAGCATCGCGTTGTAGCGGCGGTTGATGAGCCGCATCGTGATTTCCTCGGTCCACTCGCTGTTCTTCGCGGCGCCGAGGTCGTCGATGATCAGCAGCGGGCAGCGGGCCAGGTCCATCAGCTCGCGCTCACCGTCGTGGCCGGGGCGAGGCCGCAGCTCCGCGTACAGGTCGGCGGCCGTGATCGCCTTCCAGCGCAGCCGGACCCCGGCGATCAGGAGTGAGCGGACCGCTCCGTACGCCTGGTGGGTCTTGCCTGTCCCTGTAGTGCCGACGATCAGCAGCGAGCGGCCCTCGGCGAGCCCCGGCGCGCCCTTGGGCCCCGGCCGTCCGCCCCCGGCGACCTCGCGGACCCAAGAGGCGACGGCCGGGTGGTCGGCGACGGCGGCGCGGTAGCGGGCTGGGATACGGGCTTGCGCCGCGTCAAGGGCAGGGACGGGTCCGACCGGGTCGGTGAGCTTGGTTCTCGGGTCGATGCCCCGCGCGGTGAGGATGTGGGCCAGGCGGTGGACGATGCCGCCGACGGGCTGGGCGTCGTAATCGCGCATCACAGCTCCTCGGCATAGGCAGCGGCAGGACTTACGGGGTTACTCCAAGCCCGATGAGCGGGCACGTTAGGACCTGATTCCGGCCGCGCCAAGCCACCGGGTCCGGCGTTCATGGCTTCGTTGACCATGCTGGTAAGCACGCTGGGGTGCTTGGGAGTGGCGGCGAAGCGTTGCAGTCCGGCGCGGATGTGGTCGGGGGCTATGCCCTCGTCCAGGAGCTTCTTGGCGATGCGACCGAGGTGGCCGATCACGTCCCCTGGAGGGCGTTCCCTGGAGGCGGCAACGTACTCACGGACGAGGTCCTGCGCCGAGGCGGTGGGTGCGGGCGCTTTGCGCCCCGAAGGATCAGTCGATCCAGGATCCAAGATCCTAGATCCAGGCGCCGAACCCTCCGAGAGGTTTCGGGGAGCCTTCGGCGAGGTCTGTCGTGCACTCGCCTGACCTGCACCTTTGTCCGTCGTTCCGGTCAGGGTCTCTGGGGCTCCGTCAAGCGCGCGAGGCTCGCCATTTGCACGGCGCCGTCCAGGGGCGGGGACGTCCGGGGACGGGGCGAGCTTACGGTTCGGCTTCGGTGAGCTCTCGCCGAGTCCTCCGCGCAATTCCGCCGAGGTCTCACCGAACACGGTGCAGACGTCCTTGCAGGCCCCGCAGCGTTCCTTGGCGTGATGGTTCGGACACGCCGGGATACGTGACTGCGACGGCTTGTCGATTTTCTGGTGCTCGAACCAGGTGACGATGTGCAAGTACCGTCGGCCATCGCAGCCGGTGTACCGGCAGATCAGCGCAGCGTCAGCAAGCTGCTGTAGATCATCCTCAACGTGCACCGGGGTGTGCTCGGCACGGAGTGGCCAGAGCAGGCCGGTGATGATGGCCGGGTTGTCGCGGAAGCGGCCGTGGTCGTCCGCCTGGGTGAAGAGGCCTAGGAACGTACGCTCGGCGTGGACGCTCACCTCGGCGCAGGACTCGCTGATGAACAGTTCGGGCTTGATGGTTCGGATGCGGGCCACGGTCAGCAGGCCTGTCCGACCGACTTCAGATGGCCCGCGCCAGGAACAGTCGGTGTGAGCTCCGCGCTCGCGAGGTCGAAGTCGTGAGCCTCTTTCCAAAGCGCTTCCGGGTGGGCTCGCATGATCCACCGCGCCACCGTGTACACCTGGGCCCGCTTCAGTTCGATCAGGCAGCCGTCTGAGTCGTAGGCACGAGCGTGCGGGTGCGGCCATGACTCGGTGGGCGCTTGCTGGGTTACCCGAATCCTCGCAGCTTCGGGGACCAGGTCGGTCAGGGCGGTTGCCAGACGACGGCACCGATCGTCGGGGTCGCAGATTGTGCGGCCATGGAAGGTTTCGGACATGCGAGAATCCCTTGCTTGTAGGCGGAGCTCGTCGGCTGGTTCTCGTCGAAAAGGTTCAGCCGACCGCTCGGTGTATGAAGGCTCCCTCTGGGCGCCTGCGGTGCCCGGGAGCGGCTAACTCCCGGGCACCGGTCTCGTTCACATATGCGCGCCTCCGCACGACGGGCGGACTTCGCCCCCCGTGACGCACTTTAGTGTTCGAGGCGCGATCAACGTACACTGAAGTACGCCCAGCTGGTCAACTAGAGTGTCAGTCACGCGCACCCAGCATGCGCATCGAGCACTAAAGTGTGTAAATCGCCGCGCCATGCGAGGAGGTGGATGTGACCGAAGACCGACAGCGCAGCTTGGCAGAGAAGCTGGATCACCTGTTCACAACGATCCACCCACCCTCTCGCGGCCCGTATACGCCCGCAGAGGTCGCCGAGGCGATCGCAGAAGCGGACGACAAGGGCAGAGGGCTGTCGCCAAGCGCCATTCAGCAGCTGCGCAACGGCTCGAAGCAGAACCCGACCATGAACACCATTCGGGCACTGGCGGGATTCTTTGGTGTGCCATCGGCGTACTTCTTCGACGACGAAGTGGCCGCTCGCACAGACGCCGAGATCGGCATCCTGGCAGCCATGGGCGATGCCGGTGTGAGACAGGTCGCGCTGCGGGCGAAAGGCCTGTCCACAGAAAGCCTGCAGATCATCAATGCAGTCATCGACCAGGCCCGGCGCCTGGACGGCCTTGCCGGCGACGCCCCGGACGAGGGCGTCGACCCACAGCACTGAATCTGCGGGGCAAGCTTCCGTCCCCAAAAGATCCTTTTGGTTTGCCCTGACAGAGCCCTTACGCTTTCGAGCGATTCGGAGCCACCCATTCCGGATCGCTCGGCTATGCCGCCCGGTGTAAGTAGGGGAAGCAAGCTTCCAGCCCAGGGCATCCGTCAAGGACGATCATGGAACACGACCGACTCCGCGATGCCTGCGAGGAACGCGTGCGGCAACTCGGACTGCCGCATCACTTCGGCACTGAAGACCTCTGCGATGCTGTCGCAGCTCGACGCGGGCGACCCATTGTGCTCAAGCCATTGGCCACTGCGGGCGCTATCGACGCGCCCTGCGGCATCCGCGTGGAGACGGATGCAGCTGACTACCTCTTTTACGAAGCAGCCACCTCGTTGCTGCACAGAACCCATATTCTCGCCCACGAGATCAGTCACATCGTGTGCGACCACCCCGGCAGCCTCTCACTGGATGAGCACGCTCCTCTCGCCACGGGTATCAACCCGACCCTCATCCGACGCATGGCCGGACGCACGAGCTACACGACGCAGGACGAGCGCGAAGCAGAGCTGATGGCGACCGTCATACGGCAACGTATGTACCGAGGCCGGATCCTGCCGCCCAGTAAGCCGTCACGAGCCGCAGAACGCTGGGAGGCGCTGTTCGCGCAGCCGCCGTCGAGGGGCACCGGTCGGTTGTGATGATGAACCTGATCTTCCTGGGTATGGCGGTTGTTCTGCTGCTTGCAGCCCTGTACTGGGCTCGACGACGGCGCGGCCCCCGGCCCGCCGGCACCTGGGCGATGTGTGCTCTGCTCACGGCATTCGCTCTTGCCTTCGTGTCATACGCCCCCGCGTTGACGACAGCCATGGAAACAGTGGTTCCTCACGTCGCCAGGCTGTTCAGCAACTCCTTCACGCTCGCGGCGGCCACGTCGGTGCTGGCGTTCCTGTTCCAGATGAACCTCGAGCCCGACGAGGCCCGTCGCCGAATCCGGCGGCGGCTGGTGTTCCTGGTGACTGCCGTCAGCGCCATGGTCATGTTCTTTGCCCTTGAGCAGTGGAACGACGGCTCGCCTCAGATGTACGCGCTGTACATGATGGTCTACATCTCGTATCTCGCGGGGACCGTTTGGGACTTCCTCCAGCAGACGTGGACGCAAGCGAAGTCCGCACGAAGGAGAAGCCAGCGAGTCGGTTTGCGGATCACCGTCGCGGGGTGCCTGCTCGCGATGTTGTACATCACGTACAAGGTGGTCAAGGTCGCACCCCTCAGTCTCGGCATGCAGCTTGGGCCGGACCGCCCAAGGTGTTCGTCGCCTGTCACACCCGCGACCTGCGCTTTCAGTGTGACCGCGCCTGCCCTGGCCGTCCTTCTCATCACCATCGGGCTCACACTTCCCGCGGCGATATGGCCGATTCGGCAGCTTCTCCGACATCGGTGGGAGGCCAGGTCCATGGAAGCACTCAAGGAACTCTGGTCCGAGATGTCACGCGCCACGCCTGAGATCGTGCTACCGACAGAAGCAGGCCGGGACGAGACCGACTTCCTTCTGCACCGCCGCGTCATCGAGATCAACGACGGCATTCTCGCGTTGCGCCCTTACCGGTCGGTGGCCGTGCAGCAAGCTGCGACGGAGGCTGTGGCTGCCCTCGATGGCAACGCAAGCCCCAGCACGAGAGCCGCAATCGTGGAGGCCGCAGTGCTGTCCTCGGCGGTGCTCGCAAAGACTTCCGGCGGGCAGGCGTGTTCCACCCAGGCACCGCCAGCGCCCGGCACGGACACGCGAGCCGACAACCTCTGGGCAGAGACTGAATGGCTGCTCCGGGTTGCCCGGGCCTACGCGGACAGCGACATCGTGCGCGCCGTTACCGGCACGCAGGTACCGACGCAAGCACTCTGGAAGGCATGAGCGACCCCCTGCAGGATCCCGGCTTCTTCCAGAACCCGTACGAGACCTACGCTCGGCTTCGCGCTGCCTCGCCGGTGCAAAAGGTGCCCACCGGTTCTGCAGAGAGGCACAGCTACCTCGTCACGGGGTACGCCGAGGCGCGAGCGGCGTTCACAGACCCTCGGCTGTCAAAGGACACGGGGCGCTTCTTCGCCGGTCAACCTTCTCGACGCAATCTGCACCCCGCTGTCTCGCAGACCATGCTGGCCAGCGACCCACCGCAGCACACGCGGCTTCGACGATTGGTGACGGGCGCATTCACCCAGGGCGCGGTGGAACAGCTACGCCCCTACATCCAACAGGTGACCAACGAGCTTCTCGACGATTGGGAACAGCACGGACAAGCCGACCTGGTAGAGGACCTCGCCATCCCACTCCCGGTAACCGTCATCTGCGAAATGCTCGGTGTACCGGAAACCGATCGCGCAGAAGTCCGCCGCTGGTCGAACGACCTCTTCGCCGCCGGCCAGCCGGACCGCATCGACGCCGCCTCACACGCGGTCGCCGAATACATGGGGATGCTGGTCGACACCAAGCGCCATTCACCGGACGACAGCCTGCTGCACGATCTCATCGCAGTCCGCGACGGTGAGGACATGCTCAGCGAGGACGAACTGATCTCACTCGCCGTGCTCTTGCTAGTAGCGGGCCACGAGACCACTACCAATTTCATCGGAAACGCCACACTGGCTCTGCTGCAGTCACCTGACACCCTCGCCCGCCTCCGCGACGCCCCACCGCTGATCGGATCCTTGCTGGACGAGTTGCTGCGGTTCGACTCGCCCGTGGGCATCGCGACCTTCCGGTACAGCACCGAGGCCCTCACTCTCGGCGGGACAACGATTCCGCAGGGCGCTCCCGTGCTTATCGCTCCCGGAGCAGCCGATCGCGACCCAGGCCGCTTCCCCGATCCTGACCGCCTCGACCCGGACCGTGACGCCGCCGGCCATCTCGCCTTCGGCCACGGCATCCACCGTTGTGTCGGAGCTCCGTTGGCTCGAGCGGAAGGCGAAATCGCTCTCAGGACCGTCCTCAGCCGTTTCCCGCGACTGCGCCTTGACATTCCGGCCGAGCAGTTGGAGTGGCGTCATACGCGTCTGATGCGAGGGCTACGTTCACTACCCGTCTCTTGGTAGCCGTCGCCGCCCTCGACACCGACCAGAGCAAGTGCTGAGGACTCAGGCGGCGCACCTTCGCGTGATCGGGCCATTGCACATCCGGTGACGCCTGTTGCGCTTATCGGATGCATCGTTGGTCTCCGCCTGGGTTCAGGGGTCGGGCCGGGGCCCTGTCCGGCCCCGCCTCGCATTTGGGAAGTACTACGGCACGGCGGTCCATCGCCAGGGCCGCGCCCCTTGGCGCCCCATCAAGCATTCGATCCTGTACTGGACTTCGCGGAGAGCGTGCGGATGGCCGGGGTGCTCGGTGGCGATCCGGCAAGCGTAGGCGGTCATGCGCAGTTCCCGAATATCGCGCAGGGTCTCGTAGCCTGGCCAGGCAGTGACGTCCGCGCCGTAGATGGAGCAGAACTCCTCGTAGTCGCTGGACGTGATGCCGCCGGTCGACGTGAGCTTGACGGCGGTGGACGTCAGATCCCACTCCCGGGGGCCCGTGGTGAAACTGTCGAGGTCGAGGAGATAGGAAATGCCGTCTTCGGCCGCTGCGACATTGCCGACCCAGGCGTCACCATGCAGGACGCATCGCGAGAGCGTGGGGGCCTCCACCAGGCGCAGCCACGCCGCCTCCAGTCTGTCCGTATAGCTGTGCAGCCAGGCAAGATTGGCGTCGTCGACAACCGCTGCCTGGTTCAGCCTTGTTCGGATCTTACTGAAAGGCTCGAGCGGCTCCAGGGCGAAGTCCGGCTCGGGCAGGGAATGCAGAGCCTTGAGGAGGTGGGCGACCTCATTGACCGTGCCGTCCCGGTGGGGCGGCAGCTCCTCCCAGATCGTCACGGCCCGGCCATCGACGGTGGTCGGCTGGTCAACGCCGGGGGCAGGGCGTACAGCGGGTATGCCGTGGTCGGCGAGCCAGTTGGCGACGGCGAGTTCACGTCGTGCGGTAGGGGTACCCCCGGGTCGGGAGATACGTGCGACGAGCTGCCCGGGGAGCCGCCAGATGGCGTTCTCCGCGATCCGGATCGGCTCGGCGCCTGCGCAGTCGAGTCCCAGAACCTGGCAGGCGTCGACCAGCACGCGCCGGGAGGTAGTGGCGCTGTCGGTGGAGGCTAGGGTCACGTCTTGATCGTCTCCTTGATGCGGTCGCGCAGGGCTGCTGCCTCGGGGATCGCGCGATGCGTGGCGGCGAGCCTGGCGAGATGGCGCATGTCGTCCACTGCCCGTTGTGAGTGCAGTTTCGCCACCTCGTCAAGGGCTTGGTGCCCGATGGCAGCAGCCTCGGTCGGGTCTCCCCCGGCCATCGTCAAGGTCGCCAGTTTCGTCCGGGAGAACACACGAGACCGTGGGTAGGCATCGGTGTGCCCTTCGACAGCTGCGCGTAACCGGTCTGCTGCGCTGGCCGACTGATACCCGGCCATTGCAAGGTCGTAGAGGGCATGGCCGGTGTCGCCCGCGTGCTGGGCGGCGTCGTAGTAGGTCATCCACGGCGGATCCTCACCAGGCTGGCTCTGCGCGAACGCTTCATCGGCCTGGCCGACCGCGCGCAACGCTGACTGCGCGTCTCCGGCTCTGGCCAGAGCGCGGGCCTTGGCGGTGTAGAGCATGGCGCGCTCGGTGGCTGTGAGGCGGTTCTCGTGGATGAGACCGAGTTCGGCATACGTGAGGCCGGTATCGCAGTCGCCGAGCCACACGGCCTGTCGAGCTCGGTACGAGTAGATCTTCGCGCGCAGGTGCCATTGGGCGGCTTCCTCGGCGCAGGCTGCAGCGAAGGCGTAGACGCGGCGGGCGTCCTCGTGGGCGTGAGCATCGAAGTCCGCTGCACCAACGACCATGCCGAGGCGGGCCGCGGAGGCGAACAAACCGGGACGCAGCGTGTCGCCGCAGGGGAGTTCGAGAAGGGCTGAGGCCCAGCGAAGCTGGGCCTCAGCGGCCGTACGGACGATTCCACCGCCGCCGTAGTGGTGATCCCAGCCGGCGAGCACGGTCGCGGCGGCCTCAATCTGCTCAATGTCTTCGCGACGGACCACGGTCGGCAGGGCGGACGGCTCGCTCGGCTTGATCAGGTGTGAAAACGGGGCGCTGGTCAATAGAGCGGTGACCCCAGTGGCGGAGAGGAAGGCGCGGCGGTTCACGTGGCTCCCGTCGTCGGTCGTGCTTTCGGCAGTCGACAGCATGACTCCCGGGAAGCCCAGAGCGCCTGGTGGCGCCGGTGACCCGGCCGGCTTGTCCGCATCATTAGGGGCCTCGTCCGCGTCAGCGGCCATGCTCCGCAAGAGCCACGCCAGGATGCCCCCCGTGTGCAGTGCCTCGTCGAGTGACCGTGCCAAATCCAGATCACAGGGGCGCTCGGCTTTCTCGATCTTGGCGATCGTGCTGCCGCTGACGTGGACGCGCAAGCCCAGGGCCTGCTGCGAAAGCCCGCGCACCTGACGCCAGTGACGCACGTGGGCGCCGAACCAGTCCCGCGGAGACCGGGTCGGATCAAGATCCTTGGATGGCTGCGGCACAGTCGCTCCCTCCCCCTGATGCGTACACCAGCGCAGTACGCATCTGCCAGTAGCCCGGTAACGAGCCGAGCCCGCAAGGTTTCTACCAAGCAAACGTCACAACTGCCGCCGCCCTGCGGCCTTTTCGGACGACGCCGGCCTCGCATGCGTCGCTCGCAGGTATCGAAATGCGTCCCAACCGGGGCAATCCCCAAGCATCAAGGAGATCAGTCATGCCGAAGCCCAAGCGAGAGAAGCCGAACCACCTGATCTACGCGGAGGTCGTGGGCTCCGAGCCGAGGGTGAGCGTGTGGATGGACGAGCGAGCCTCCTTCCGCGAGAGACAGGGCTGCAGCCTCGACGCGCTGCAGGACCGCACCGAGTGGGCCGAGGTGAAGTTCGGCGACGAGTTCGCCGCCTGCTACGGCGTGGCGCGGGTGCGCCGCACGGAGACGAAAAGGGTGGTCGCACAGTGAACGGAACGACTGAGCAACAAGGCAGTACGGGCGGATGGTCTGAACAGCAGATCGCCTACTACAGGGCACGCGCCGACGAGTACGACGGCACGTACACCAATCGCATGAGCATGCCGCGGCTTGCGAAGTCCATCGAGGCACTGCCGATCAGCGGTGACGTCCTGGAGCTGGCTTGCGGTACGGGCCAGTGGACCCGGCTGCTCTATCGCCGTGCACGCAGCCTTACCGCGCTGGACGCTGCACCGGAGATGCTCCGTCATGCCCGCAACCGTATGCAGGGCACCACCACCCGCTTCATCGAGGCGGACATCTTCGAGTGGGAGCCGGACCGCCATTACGACACGGTGTTCCTCGCCTTCTGGCTCAGCCATGTGCCGCCAGCCGAGATGGAGCCGTTCTGGGATCTGCTCAGGTGGGCCCTGGCCCCTGGCGGCTGCGTGGTGTTCCTCGACGACTCGCCGGCGAAGGCGGAGATCGAAGAGCTGGCGGTCGGGGCGCCGGTACCGACGGTCCACCGCACCCTCGCCGACGGTTCCCGTCACCTCGCCGTGAAGGTGCTCCGCGACCCTGCCGGGCTCTCCTCCCAGCTGAACGGCCTGGGTTGGGAATCCCACGTCGAGGCGGTCGACCCCTTCCACCTGACGGGTGTGGCTCGCCCAAGGGAGACCGCATGAGCACCATCAACGGCTACCCGGCCCGGCCGAGCGTCCGCGCCGGTCACGTGGTCCGACTGCACATCGCGACGTCCGCCGCACGGTTCCACGTCGACTTCTACCGCTGGGGAGCGACGCCGGAGCATGCTGGTCACATCGAGTGGCCCGGCAGCGCCGCCTCATCCGGACGATTCGACGCGGACTGGCAGTGGCCCGCGTACGAGTTCCTCGTACCCCCTGAGTGGCGTTCCGGGGTGTACATCGCGGTGCTGAGCACGGAGCGCCCGTCCGGCATACCGCCACTGGATGCCAGAGAAGCGCGCATCCTGCTGGTCGTCACCTCCTCCGCTCCCTCAGGCCGCAGGGTCCTGTACAAGATCCCGACCTTTACGTACCAGGCGTACAACACCGCAGGTGGGGGCAGCCTCTACAGCGCCTCGCAGGTAACAACACGCCGCCCCGGGGGTGGTGTTGGTGGGCCGGTCAAAGGCCTGCCGGACGCGTATGACCCATCGTCTCCGCGGCAGACGTTCGCGCACTGGGACGCCCCGTTCATCGCATGGCTGGAGCAGAACCGGATCGCCGCTGACTTCTGCACCGACCTGGACCTTCACGAGGGTCTGTTCCTACGCGACGGATACCGCCTCCTGGTCTCCGCCGGCCACGATGAATACTGGAGCGCCGAGACTCGCCGACACGTCACCACCTTCCGGGACGCTGGCGGCCATATCGCCAACTTCGGGGCGAACACCTGCTGGTGGCGAGTCGGAGTCACCCCTGACGGAACAGAGCTGTCCTGCGACAAGTTCCCCCCGGGTGCCCCCGCCGGCACCGACCCGGACAGCTCGTACGGCTCCCCGGACCATTGGTGGGAGGCGGAGCCGGAGAACGCCCTCCTTGGCGTGAGTTACCGCAACGGCGGTGGCCACTGGGACGGTACCCGCGCTCCCCTCGGATTCACCGTCACGGATGCCGGCCACTGGGCGTTCTCTGGCACGGGACTGAGGACCGGCGACAGCCTCGGGCACGATGGGGCGCTGATCGGCTACGAATGCGACGGCGCGGCCTATGAGCCCGACGCCGCTGGCCGCCCGCGTCCCACCGGCCAGGACGGTACGCCCAAGGACTTCGAGATCCTTGGCGTCGCCGAGCTCCCCTCGGACTGGAACTTCGCCGCTCGAGAGCCGATGCCCAGTCCCCGGGCGGCCACGCTCGGCCTCTTCACCGCCGCCGGCACGGTCTTCACCGCCGCCACCACCGACTGGGCCCGCCTGCTGGCCACCGATCCCCAAGTGGCAGCGATCACCCGCAACGTCATCACCCGTCTCTCCTGACAGAAGGGATCGTTGTGTCCGGATACGCACGGCCGCTCAACGTGGTCATCGGTGTCAACGGCATCGGCATGGGCCACTCCGTCAGGCAGAGCGTGATCGCTCAGTACCTCCGCGACCGCGGGCACGAGGTGCGGATCGTCACCAACGGAGCTGCACGCGTCGAGTACTTCAGGGACCTCGGCTTCACCGCGTGGGACGGGTGGATGCCGACGCTTCTGGCCCGCGGGGACCGCATACGCACAAGCGATGCGATACGCGACAACATGTGGCAAGCACCCGTCGGCGT